>JAGYMX010000009.1 GCA_018400405.1 bacterium | reverse complement strand
TGAAGTCTATCTACTCCATATTTTTTATAGTTATTAATCCAATAACTAAGAGATCTTTTAGAGAAAGGACAAACCTTAGCCATATTCTTTAAGGATATCTCTTTGTCTATTATTGGTTTAATCCATCTTAATTTTTCTTCTTGTGTTGAGTTAGGCATGGTTTTCATATCTTCCTAGACTACCAGAAAAGTGCAAAAAGTGTATGGACATTACCAAATAATATTGACAAATTTAAAAAAATAGTTATGATATACGAGGTTCTTTTAAATAATCTTTCCAAAACAGGGAAAGAGTAAGGAAAGAGGTGATTATATCTTGTCAACTAAAGAAGAATTGTGGCAAGGGTATATGAGCTTTAAGCCGAGTGACTTAGATCTTAGATCTCTTGTTATTAAGTTGAACGAGAAGAGTTTTGTTCGGACAAAAGCTTGGGAAGAGCTCAAAAAGAGAAGGGCCTTAAAAAAAGAACTACTTATAGAGGTTGTTCTTTTTGGAAAAGAAGTAAGTGAAGAGGCCTGGGAAGAGCTCAAAAAAAGAAAACTTCCCCGAGATGATCTGAATGGGGTCATGAGGTGTGACTCTCCACGTGTTAGGAAAGAGGCTCGAAAACTTCTTGGGAGGTATAAAGAAGAAGTTTTGAGCGAGATAAGAAGAGTATAAGGGGAAAGGGAGCAACAAAGTTGCTCCCTTTTTAAAAATCAGGTGTAGATTTTAATTTTGTTTAACGTTTTTTAAAAGATTATTTTAGTTGACAAAGTGTACTTTTCGAGTAATCTAAAGTTAGTAATAATAATTTATTTTTTTATGAACAAAATAACAGAGGAGTTTGTTTCTAAAGAAGAAAAAAATTATAAATTTCGAGTTGGACGTATGCTTGCTTCGGGGCTTTCTGGGTTTATTGTTGGGGGATTAGTGACTACTCTTGTTTTTTTCGTTCTTCGTCATCTTGGTCTTTTTTAAAAAAAGATTCAAATTTTTTAAAAATGTTCCGCTAATATCTGGGCGGAGCATTTTTTATAGAGACAGTTTGTGATAGAATGAATTGACATAATTTATTCTTAAAAAATGGAACCCTTAGCATCAAAAATAAGGCCAAAAAACTTAAAAGAATTTATTGGCCAAAAACATCTTGTTGGAAAAGGAAAACCACTAAATGTTGCTATAGAAAAAAAACATCTTTTCTCATTTATTTTATGGGGGCCACCAGGAAGTGGGAAAACAACACTTGCAAAGATATATGCAGAAAGCTTGAAAGCAAAATTATATGAACTTTCTGCTGTTTCTGCTGGAAAGGGAGATATAAGAAAAATTATAAACGAAGAGGAAGAAAAAAAACCAAAGGTTTTGTTTTTAGACGAGATACATCGTTTTAACAAATCTCAACAGGATTATCTTCTTCCTTTTGTTGAAAGCGGAGAGATAACTCTTATTGGAGCAACAACAGAAAATCCGAGTTTTGAAATTATTGCTCCTCTTCTTTCGCGTTGTCGGGTATTTACATTAAACGAGCTGTTGAAGGAAGATATGCTTTCTATTGTAAGAAGAACCGGTTTTAAAATGGGAAAAAAAGAAGAAGAGTGGATTGTTCGTATGGCGAATGGCGATGCGAGACAAGCGATTACTATGTTAGAGAACACGGTTCGTCTTTATAAAGAAGTTACAGTAAAGAATTTGGAAAAAACCTTACAGTCAAAGTTTTTGCGTTACGATAAAAAAGGAGAAGAACATTACAACACAATTTCAGCCTTTATTAAAAGTATGAGAGCAAGTCAACCGGACGCGGCAATTTATTATTTAGCAAGAATGATTGACTCTGGAGAGGATCCGAAGTTTATTGCACGAAGAATGGTTATATTTGCCTCTGAAGATATAGGATTAGCTCATCCAACAGCACTTGTCGTTGCCAACGATGTTTTCCGTGCAGTAGAAACAGTGGGTTTACCAGAGTGTGCTATTAATTTGGCTCACGGAACAGCTTATCTTTGTCAGTGTAAGAAAGATAGAAGTGCTTATAATGCTTATTTAAAAGCAAAGGAAGATGTAAAAAAATACGGAAACCTTTCTGTTCCGTTAAACTTAAGAAACCCGGAAACAAAACTTATGGAAGATATGGGATACGGGAAGGGGTATGAAAAGTACTCTAAAGAAAATTTTCTTCCAGAAAAAATAAAAAATAAAAAATATCTTAAATGAAAAAAGGAATAACATTATTTTTGGGGAGGAAGTGTAATAATGACTGCATAATGTGTAGTATAAAAAAATTTGAACAGCTTGCTTATATGTTAAGCTATAAAGAAGTGGAAGAAAAAATCGAAAAAAATAAAGGAAAAGTTTTTTCTCTTGTCCTTACAGGAGGAGAACCAACTGAACATAGTGATATTTTAAAAATTATCAAAAAGGCAAAGGATTTGGGATATGAAGAGATAGAGATAAATACAAACGGAAGAAATTTTTCTGATAAAAGGTTTGTAAAAAAAGCGGTAGATGCAGGATTAAGCAGAGTGAGGGTGGCTGTTCATGGATTAGAGAAAGAACATAATAAAATTACACAAAAGAATTGTTTTAAAGAAGTAATGCGAGGAATAGAAAATATTCTAGAAGAAGGTATTTATTTATCGGTTGATTCAGTTCTTATGAAGATAAACAAAGATTCTTTAATAGAGATGCAAGAGATGGTATTAAAAATGGGAGTAGAAAGAATTAGTATTGGAGATGTGCTTCCCTCAAGTGATAATAGTGTTCGTTTTAAACAGTTAACTCTTCCTTATACAGAAAAGAAAAAATTTTTATATAACAGTCTTGAACATTTAAGCAATTTTTCTTCTGTTTTTCTTTGTAATTTTTTAAGGTGTATCTTACCGCTAAATATTCCACAAAATATCACTTATCTTTCTCCTGCGATGAAAGAAGAAAAAATTAGTTTTGAAGGAGGCCTTTTGAATAGAGGTGCAAACACTCTTTATAAAAAAATAGAAGATTGCAAGAAGTGTCCATTTAAAGATAGTTGCTTTGGATTTTTTAAAGATTCGTTGAAACTGTTTGGAGAAGATGATGCAAGGGAAGCTATCAGGTTTGATAATTTTATAAAAGAAAGCAGGAAAAATTTTTAAAAAAGATTTTTTTGTTTAAAGTTTTTTCTTAGATTTTTTTTCACATATATTAACTCTTTTTTTGCGTCTTTTAAAGAAGAAAAAACTCCCTCAAGGATTATTGGTATATTTCTTTTTTTTAAAGAAAAAATAATTTCTTTTTCTTCTGTTTTAAAGAGTGGAGCATGATTTTTGTTTTTGGAAAATCCGCTTAAATGATACTCTTTTATTTTTTCTCCAAGTTCTTCGTGGAAATTTTTTGTAAGTTTCATCTTTTTATCATTTGTGTAGCAGTGTTGAAGATCTAATGTTAAACCGAAGTTATATTTTTCTAAAATTTTTTTCATCTCTTCAATCGTTTTTCCGTAATTTTTTTTGTTATCCATATTCTCGACAGATATAGGGATATTATATGAGGAAAGAAATGTCCAGTCATTTTTTTTATCTGTATGAAAAACAAAATTTTGGATAGCAAGTTTTTCTCTTAAAAGAGAAAACTTTTGTAAAATTTTTCTTGTATTTTTATTATTTTTATATAAGAAAGAAGGAGTATGAAAAGAGACATATTTAAAATACTTCAATTTGTCTTTGCCGATTTTTAAGAGGTAGTTTATTTCCTCTTCCGATGAAGCATGAAGTTCAATAGCGTTTGCTTCTCCCTCTACTTTGCAGAAGTTAATACACTCTAAAGAGTGTTTTTCAATATTTTTTTGAAAAAATTGATGAAAGTTTCCGTTTGAAAAACCAATAAACATTTTTTTAAATAATTTCTTTTTATCTTACAAGAAAAATAGTTTTTGACAAAATTTCTTTTTTTGTTATTGTTTAGGGGCATAAAATAAAAAGGAGTGGATTTAATGGATTATACTTGTAAAGATGCTCGGCGAGATATAGCGGATTATTATAACGGAAAAAAGAAAGATAAGCGAAAAAAATTAGATGCCATTGTAAGAGCTTATAACCATATCTATCAAGGATCTACTATTGAAAAACAGAAAATAAGTTGTTTACAGTGTCACCAATATCTTTTAGAAATGCAAGCAAAAAAACAATCAGTAGTATAATCTATTTTAAGGTGTCTTTTTACAAAAAAGACACTTTTTATATAAAGATTAGATGTTTTTGACAAAAAAGAAAACAAAACTATAATTATTTAATAAGAAAGAGGAGGGAGTAAGATGGTTCATTATGGGTGTAGGGAGGCGCAGATAGATCTTAGAAAATGCTTTTCTGGGGAACTTACGCCAGAAGAAGAAATTGTTGCTATGAGACGTTTTATGGAGCATGCGGTGATCGGGAATAACACGAAGATAACTATTCACTGTATGGAATGTTGGAAAGAATTTCTTTTTATGAAAAAGAAACGTTGTGGAGTAGAAGAAGTAAAAAGTGACGACGATATAAAGCACGTCCTATAAATTTTTGTAGGACGTTTTTTTTAACATCGTATAAAGAAAATTATATAAAAAACATTGATTGATAAATGATATCATTTGATTAAAAAAAATTATGGGAAAGATTATAAAAAAAGATGTATTTGAAAAAGACGCTTTCACGGTAGCAGAAGAGTTGCTTTCAAGTAAAATAGCAAAGAAAGAAAAAGAGAGGATTTTGAAGTTAGACGTAAAAGAAATAGAGATTTATGAGGGCTTTAAAGATTGTGCTTCGCATGCTGTTAAAGGAAGAACAGAACGAAACAGTGTAATGTTTGAGAAAGGTGGGATTTTTTATATTTATCTTGTTTATGGAATGCACTTTATGCTAAATGTTGTTGTTGGGAAAAAAGATTATCCGGCAGCAATTTTAATAAGGAGCGTAGGAGATTTTTATGGTCCAGGCAAACTCACAAGAGCATTAAAAATTGATAAAAGTTATAACAAAAAATTAGTTGGGGAAGAGACAGGATTGTGGTTTGAGAAAACAAAAAAAGTAAAAAAAATAAAAAAAGGACCAAGAATTGGAGTAGATTATGCCGGAAAATACTGGAAAAATGCTCATTTAAGATTTTTTTGTGATTAAAAAAGATTTTTTCTTTATTGTGCCTTTTTCTCTCTTTTTTGCTTTTCTTGTGTTAGAATATAAAGAGTTTTTGAAAATTCAAGAAAAATGAAAAAAGAAAATAAAAAAATTGAGTTGATGGCTCCGGCAGGAAGTTTTTCTACGCTTGTTACCGCATGTAAGGCAGGAGCAGATGCAGTTTATTTTGGCATTGATACCTTTTCTATGCGCTCAGGAAGATCTAATTTTCATGTTTCTCATATTTCCAAGATAAGAGAAATTTGTGATTCGTACCCCCGGAAACCGAAGGTTTATCTTACACTAAACACTATAATTTATGATAGTGAAAAAAGAAAATTAGAAAGAATAATTAAGAAAGTAAAAAATTATGTTCACGGGATTATTGTTTCTGATTTTGCGGCAATTGGTTTTTGCAAAAAATACAGGGTGCCTTTTTTTATCTCTACACAGATGTCAGTAGCAAACAAAACCTCTGCAGAATTTTTTAAAAAGGAGGGGGCAAAAAGAGTTGTTTTGGCAAGAGAGCTTAATCTTAAACAAGTTAAAGAGATTGCAAAAATAAAAAACTTAGAAACAGAAGTTTTTATTCATGGCGCAATGTGTGTTGCTGTTTCTGGGAGATGTTTTACGAGCCAATTTCTTTTTAACCGATCTGCAAATCGAGGAGAGTGTCTCCATCCCTGTAGAAGACGTTACATAGTAAAAGAAAAAGAAACAGGATATGAGTTAGAGCTTTATAAAAATACGGTAATGTCTGCAAAGGATCTTTGCACTCTTCCACTGATTAAGAGTTTAAAGAAATCAGGAGTAAGTGCATTTAAAATTGAGGGTCGCAATAGAGACGAAAGATATGTTCGTGAAACAGTGATGGCTTATAGAAAAGTGATAGACGAAAATTTAACAAACGAAGAAATATTTTCTCTTTTAAAAAATTTGGAAAAAGTTTTTAATCGTGGATTTTCTACAGGTTTCTATTTGGGGAAACCTCTGCATTATGACTTTACCTCTGTAGAAAATTCTGCTTCTTTATTTTGTCGTGAATATATTGGGAAAACAACAAATTTTTATTCAAAAAAAGGAGTTCTTCTTGTAAAACTTGTAAAAAATTTAAGTGTTGGAGAAAAGATAGCTGTTATTCACAAAAAAGAAGGAGTAGAAGAGATGGTAGTAGAGAGTATGGAGAAAGAGAAGAGGTTTTGTAAAAAAGCAGGAAAAGGAGAAGAGGTAGGAATAAAAGTTTCTTTTCAAGGAAAGAAAAATATGGAAGTTTATAAAATTATAAAAAGGGAAATTTAATTTTTTCTTGTTTTTTAGATTTTTATATACTATAAAACAATAAGACAATAATTTAAAAAATAAAAATGAAAAATATTCTTATTGTTGAAGATGAAGAGATGCTGGCCGAGATGTACAAAGATAAGTTTGAACATGAAGGATTTCACGTTGAGCTCTCCCATGACGGGGAAGAAGGATTAAAAAAAGCGCTGGAGATAAGCCCCGATCTTTTAATTCTTGATGTTTTACTTCCAAAAAAAGAGGGCGTAGAAGTGTTGAAAGAAGTAAGAGAAAGTGGAAAGTGGGGAGAGAAAGTTCCGATAGTAATGCTTACCAATCTTGATTCTAGCGATTATATTCTCGCAGCAATAGAAAAATATCACCCTTCGTACTATTTTATAAAAACAAATGTTGAGCTTAATGAGATTGTAAAAAAAGTGAAAAAGTTAGTTGGCGAATAATTACTGCAGAGTAGGCATCTCTCTTAGCCAGTTGCATATTTTTTGGAGATCAGAAACTCTGTTTTCCGAGTAGAGGAGAACAACAGCGTATGGCTTTTTGTTAAATTCGAAAAGACCAGCAAACGTTTGTTTTGCTACTGGGATATACCCTGTTTTTCCTCCTAAAAATTCTTTAATTCCGTGAGCAACATTTAGGTTTAAGAAGGTACACAAACCTTCTCTATCTGGACACTTTCCTGGAAGAGAAAAGTTTTCTTCTGTTGTGATCTCTAAAATCTCTGGATGATTTTCTTTAATATATTTTAAAAGTTTAAAAAGATCAGAAGCACTTGCCATATTTTCTGGTAGTTTGGTGTTACAGCTTCTTCCGAGACCATGAGCATCAAAAAAAACAGATTTTTCCATACCGATATCTTCTTTTTTTTCGTTCATTAACTTTATAAACTTGCCACTTTCTAAAAAATAAGTAAGTGCTTCTGATGCATCATTGGTTGATTGAATAAGCATTGCCCTTAGAAGGCTTTCGCCAGAAACAGTTGCTCCCAAGTAGAGTGCGGGACTTTCTCTATTATGGCCAAGCATTGAAGGGGTAAGAGTTATCTTTTTTGTTTCATCGATATTTTCTCGCGTGACAACAGCACTCATTAATTTTGTTACAGATGCAATGGGATAAGCAGATGTAGGGTTTTTTTCCAATAAATTTTCTTCATATAATATATCAGAGATAAGATAAGAGTCTGCACTTAAGTTGTCTTTCAAATCAAATTTATTTACATACCAACGGAGATATTTAAGTCGCTTTTGTATTTCCTCATACTTTATTAAAAGTTCTTCTTTTTCTTCTGGTGAGATTTTTCCCTGAACGGGGAGAGAAAAAGAGAAAAAGAAAAATAAAGAGAAAATAAAAAGAAAAAGTTTTCTTTGCATTTTTAATATTTTTGTTATTCTTTTTTTTATAGTATAATCTTTCTGGTAAAAAAATGTAACATAAAAAGAGATAAAGAAAAAGAAAAATGTATGATCTGATTATTATTGGAGGAGGTCCCGCGGGGATAACTGCTGGGATTTACGCTTTACGGAAAAAACTAAAAACACTTATTATTACAAAAGATTTTATTGGGCAGACAGGAACAACAGGAGTGGTGGAAAATTGGCCTGGAGAAAAAAGTATTGGTGGAATTTATTTGATGGAAAAATTTAAAAATCATCTTCAGTTTTATAATCCAGAAGTAAAAGAAGAAAGAGCTCTTTTTATAGAAAAAAACGAAAAAAAATTTCTTGTAAAAACTAAAAATGAAAAGATTTTTACGAGGGCAGTGATCGTAGCAACAGGAAGAAAACCAAAAAAACTGGACGTTCTCGGAGAAGAAGATTTTACCGGAAAGGGAGTTTCTTACTGCACAACATGTGATGCCCCTCTTTTTTCTGGGAAAAAGGTTGTTGTATTTGGGGGAGGAAATGCTGGATTTGAGGCAGCAATTGAGCTTTCTGAATATGCGCGAGAAGTTTTTCTTTTTGAATCTTTTTCTCGATTTTCTGCAGATGAGTTTTTACAGGAAAAGGCAAAAAAGAAAAAAGTAAAAACGGAAAAAAACATACTATTAAAGTCAATTAAAGGTAAAAGTTTTGTAGAAAGTGTTGTTTATGAAAACAGTATTTCAAAAAAGGAAGAAGAGAAAGATGTGGAAGGAGTTTTTGTACAAATAGGCTCAAGAGCGATCACAGAGTGTGTCAAAAATTTGGTGGAATTTGATACAGAGGGCGATATAAAAATAGATCTAAAGACGAACAAAACAAAAACAGAAGGACTTTTTGCCGCAGGAGATGTTACAGAAGTAAAAGACAAGCAGATTGTTGTTGCCGCGGGAGAAGGGGCAAAGGCTGCACTTTCTGTTTATAGTTATTTAAAAAAATAAAATGAAAATTATTTTTTTTGATCTAGTGGGAGTACTTTTTTCTTATAATAAAAGAGGGGAAAGTTTTCTTCTTGAAGAGAATATAAAGATAATAGAAAAATTAAAAGAGAATTACTCTCTTGTTATTCTTTCTAATGCCTCCAGGGAGCAGATAAATTTTCTTAAAAAAAGAGAAGTATATGAATTTTTTTCTGAAGTAATATTTTCTTCTGATGTTGGTTTTAAAAAACCAGAGAAAGAATTTTTTGAAATAGCTCTTACAAAATTGAATGTTCGGCCAGAAGATACAGTTTTTATTGATGATTCTAAGGAAAATATTGAAGTAGCAAGTGCTTTGGGAATAAAAGGTATTTATTACAGAAACAGCACACAACTAAAAGAATCCTTAAGGGTGGTAGGGGTAGAGGTTTAATAATTTAAATTTATATAATTAATTTAATTTTTAAAATTATGAATCAAAATATAAAAGAAAAATTTTCTCTTTTTTTAAATTTTCTTCAAAGAAAAAAAGAAATTGTTTTTATTATTATCGGTGGATTGATTTTTTTTATAATTGTTTTCTTTTTAATTTTTTCTTATTTTTCTCCTCCATCTTCACCACTTGAACTACGTGCAGAAAAAGGGGATTATAACAAAGTAAACCTGACATGGGTTGATTATCAGGAATGCGAGAGTTACAATATTTATCGCTCAACAGAACTTGATGGGGAGTATAAAAAAATAGGAAGCACGGAAAACAGGCATTATTCTGACGAAGGTCTTCAGCCAGAGAAAGTTTATTATTATAAGGTTACGGCGGTAAGGAGAGAAAAAGAAAGTGAGTTTAGCAAAGAGGCCCATGTAACAACAGAAGGTATCAGTGGCGTCTTTGATCTTCTTGTAGAAGAAGTTGGGCACGATTATATTAAGCTTTCTTGGAGGGGCTATAACGAAAGTGAAGGATATATTATTTACCGCTCAGAAAGTGTTCACAGTCCCTTTGTAAGAGTAAAGACAACAACCGAAGAGGATTATATCGATTCGGATCTAGAGCCAAATACTCCTTATTATTACCGTGTTTCACAAATCGTAGAAGGTGTAGAAACGGAAAAAAGGGAGATTCACACAGAAACAAGTTATTGGGTTTGTGGAACACCAATAAATCATGATGGAATCTTGTATAACACAATAAAGATAGGTGATCAGTGCTGGTTCCAAGAAAACTTAAATTACGAAACAGTTACAGGCAGTTGGTGTTATGAAAACAACAAAGAAAATTGTGAAAAATATGGTAGGTTATATGATTGGGAGACAGCAATGAACGGAAGTAATGAAGAAAAAGCACAAGGGGTTTGTCCGCAAGATTGGCACGTGCCCACCGATGAGGACTTCAAAATTCTAGAAAGAACTCTTGGAATGAGTCGTATTGAATCTAATAATCCTGGATGGAGAGGAGAAGAAGAAAAAATAGGGGACAGCTTGAAAACAGAAACAAACTGTTCGCAAAGAGGAGAGTCTTTTTGTGGAGAATCTTTATTTGATGTTTTGATGGGAGGAAACAGGAGTAGTGCAGGGGCTTACCGTTACATTGGGACACACACATTTTTTTGGACCTCTTCTAAGGAAAACGAATCTGTTTGGAGACGTCTTTTAGCGGGGGATCAAGAAGGCATACATCGTGATTTAGCAAATAAAGAAAATGGATTTTATCTTCGTTGTGTTCAAGAAGATATCTAAAATATGTCGTTTAAAATAGGAATTGTTGGTCTTCCGAATGTTGGAAAGTCAACTCTTTTTCAAGCAATTACAAAAAAACAAGTAGAGGCAGAAAATTATCCTTTCTGTACCATTTCTCCTAACGCGGGAACAGTAGAAGTTCCTGACAAAAGGATAGAAGATCTTGCAAAAATCTCTAAGTCAAAAAAAACAGTTTTTACAACAATTGAGTTTGTTGATATTGCCGGACTTGTAAGAGGTGCTCATGAGGGAAAGGGTTTAGGGAACAAATTTTTATCTCATATAAGAGAAGTTGATGCTATCATTGAAGTTTTACGGGATTTTGAAGACAAGAATATTGTTCATACAGAAGGAGAAGTCAATCTAAAGAGAGACAAAGATATTATTGATATGGAGCTTATTATTTCTGATATACAGCTTATAGAAAAAGTTTTTCAAAAATTAGAAAAGGAGGTTCGTTCTGGAGATAAGGAAATAGAAAAAAAGTTTCAAGCATTAAAGAAAGCAAAGAAAGTTCTTGAAGAAGAAAATTTTTTACATAATACATCTTTTACTCTTGAAGAAGGAAAGTTTCTTGAAGAGTTTAATTTTTTGACACAGAAACCAGTAATTTATCTTAAAAATATTAATGAAAAGGGGAGCGGGAAAGAAGATGGTTATCTTTTAATAAATGCAAAATTGGAGGCGGAGTTGGCAAGTTTTTCAGAAAAAGAAGCAGATCACTATCTTCGTTCTTTTGGGATCAAAGAAAGCGGATTAGAGAAATTAGTAAAAGAAAGTTACAGGGCGTTAGACTTGATATCTTTTTTTACATCTGGAGAAAAAGAAACAAAGGCATGGACCGTTGAGAAAGGATCTTCTGCTCCAATTGCCGCCGGGAAAATTCACAGTGATTTTCAGAGAAACTTTATTCGTGTGGAGGTTGTTTCTTGGAAAGATTTTATTCAGTTTAACGGGTGGTCAGGAGCAAGGGAAGTAGGAAAAGTAAAAGAGAAAGGAAGAGATTATATTGTAGAAGACGGCGATGTTCTTTATTTTAAAGTAGGAAAATAAAAGAAGATGATTATTGATGTTTTTGTTCAATTTAAAAAAAACAAAAATCCTGTAGAAGAAAATAAAAAGGGAGAGTATGTTGTTTTTGTGAAAGCAGAACCGGAAAAAGGGAAGGCGAACAGAGAGGTTGTAAAAAAAATAGCAAAATATTTTAAAAAAGCAGAAGAGCAAGTAAAGATAATTTCTGGGAAAAAAAGTAGAAAAAAGAAGCTTCTTATTGACAAAAACTAATTTTTGTTATATAAACTTAGTAGTACACTAAAAATTAAGGAGGAGAGAAAAGTGAAATATATAGTTGTTTTTTTCTTGATTTTTCTTTTTTTTGTTATTGGTTGTGATAATAAGTCAGAAGACGGTATCGTAGAAAGCGAGGAAGAAGAGATAGGAGATGTTGCTGAAGCAGGATCTTTGGAAGAAGCTGAAACAATTGCTAATAAGTGGATAGAACAAAATTCTCCGACATATAAAGAAAGAGGAGAAGAATTGAAGCAAAAAGAAACAGAAAAAGAAGGAGAAGAGTACAAAATTATTTTTGAAGTAAAGACTGGGTTTGGTGGGTACGGGCCGGTTTACGAGAAAGAGCCGTACCTAGAAAAGGAATTTTATCGTGAAATGGTGGTTACCGTTGAGGGAGGAGAAGTTATCTCTGCGGCTACGGATGGAATTTATGATGAAAAAGAAAATGAGTTTATTTATAACTATATAGGGGCGGCAGATTTTTTAGAGCTTAGCCGAGAAGAGGTTCAAAATCTTTACGATTCTGAACTTATTCTTCCGAGTGAACATCTTCTTCCGGGAACAGAGGCATTCTACTATCCGGAAGAGGGGATCGGGTTTACTTTGGA
>JAGYMX010000008.1 GCA_018400405.1 bacterium | reverse complement strand
TGACTCTTTAAAAGTGCAAAATGTCCGTGTTTAAAACAGTTTTTTTCTCTTACTCTTCCCACACGAACACGCTTTAAAGAAAAAATGTATCCTCTGGTAGAAAGTTTTTCCCTAATATCGTGTGCAATTGAGCAGATATAAACACCGCTTATTTTTAATGCAGAAAAAATAGGAGGAGTTTGTTTGATCTTTTCTTGAAAAAAAACGACCTCACGTATCTTTTCGTATGTAGGTTGTTTTAAAACGTGCATTTTTTTCTTTTCCCCGGTAATTTTTTTACTTTATTTGCAACATCGCGGGAAGTCCAGCCTCTTTTTTTATATATTCTTAAAACCATTGAACAATCTTATCATAAAACTTTAAAAAAAAGTGCAAAAGTTTTCCTTTAGCGCTTTAAGTGAATTGGGCCGATCTCTCTTTTTGTTATTTTATCTTCTGTAGGAAATCTATATATGCAGTATCTCACTGCTACCCCCCTCACTCTTACAGTGTCCGCTTCTCTAATGGTTTTTTCTCCAGACACTTCTGATAACACATTTAAAGCGTTATCAGGATTAACGAAAAAGTGATAAAAAGAACGTTCTAATTTTCTTATCTCTTCCCTATCACTCCGTCTTTCTGCCGTAGTTAGTTCTAAAACAAGAACTTCTAATATATCATCATTTTTATCTTTCCAAATAATGATAAGATCCCCTGTCTCACATCCATTCTTCTTGAGATGAGGTGAAAAAACTGTTTCTATAACATTTTCTTCAGAAAGTCCTTGAATTTCTAATTTTTCAGGGTTTTTTGCAATTTCTTTTACAAGCTTATCATGAAATCTTTTTCTACTCACTATTTTTTCCTCCTTTTTTTAAAATCTCTTTTAGTAGAAAAAAGCCTTCCATTAAAGTATCTTTTTTTTCGCGATTATATATCGCTACTGCTGGATGAAAAAGCGGAAGTATTTTTATTATACCATAGTTTGTCCTTGCGTCAATAGGTTTTCCGTGAAGAAGAGTTATTGGTTTTATCTTTTCTTCAAGATGAAATTTTTTTAATATATATTCTGCAGAAAATCTTCCTAAAGAAACAATAATCTTTGGTTGAATTATATTTATCTGGCGATCTAAAAAAGGAGCATAAATTTTAATTTCTTCAGGAAGAGGGTCTCTGTTTCTGGGTGGACGATCTTTTACGATATTTGTAATATAGGATTCTTCTCTTTTAAAGTTAATGGCTTCTAAACAATCATCTAATATTTTTCCTGCTGTTCCACAGAACGGTCTCCCCGTTGCCGCTTCTTTTGCTCCAGGGGCTTCTCCAATAAACATTACTTCTGCGTCATGATTTCCTTCTCCAATCACGGGAAAATTTTTATCTTCCACTCTTTTTTTATAGAGAGGAGATTCTCGAAGCTCAAGAATTTCTTCTTTAATTTTTCTTAAAAGCTTTGTTTTTTCCATCTTTTAAGATTTTAGTAAGAACCTTGAGTTCTTTCATCCGTAGGTTCTTTTTTAATTTTTCTTTTATTCCCTGTGATATTTTATCTGCTTTTTCTCTTTTTAAACGCATCTCGTGCATCACAGTGTCCATGGAAAAATTTATTCTCGTTTCAAACATTTTCTTTTCTCTCTCATCTAAAAAATCTTCTTCAAGAACCTTTTCTATCACATCCTCTTCCTTAAAAACACAAAAAATATCCTTTCTTTTTCCCTCACCCGTACTTACCAATTCTGCCTCACCTTGAAAAATTTTTTCATAATCCCTGCAAGCAAAGCACCTCCCAGGATAGCGACAAGGAAAATGTTTTTTTTCTATTGCTTCTCTTATTTCTTTTGCCTTTTCTTTTAAAATATTTTCCTGTAATGAAATATCCCCCATCTCTTGTTCTACCGGTTCTTTGTCGTGTTCAAGATACCAGTAGCTTGTTTTCTTTACCTTCTCTTTTAGTTTCTTTTTCGCGAGCATAACATAGATCGGAAGCTGAAGAGATCCGTTTTTTTCCTTATTATTTCCTGTTTTAAAATCAATAATATGCGCTCCCCCTCCAGGAAGGGCTTCTATCCAGTCAATATTTCCTACAAGCTTAACATCCTCTCCTAAGAGATTTACAGAAGGAAAGTCTTTTCCGAAATTTATAGAAGGACGAGAAAGAAAAAAAGATTTTTCAACTCTCTCAATCATGCGAACTCCCCTTTCATAAAATTTTTCTTCTTTCTTTTTTGAAAGAAAACCCCCTTGAAGGCCCCTATAATTTTTAAATATTTTGTAAAATCGCTCTTGTAATAATATATTTTTTCTCTTTTTTAAACTAAACGAAGAGAGACCTTCTATTGTTTCATGCACTGCCAATCCAAGTGAAAAGTATGGATTTATAATCTGTATTCTATTTTTTGTTTTTGGATTACGATACTCATATTCTAAATAGTAAAGATGAGGACATTTTTCATAAGAGGATATTGCTGAGTGTGATATCCAAAGCGTTTTTTTATTCATTATAAAATGTAATTAATCTATCTTCTTTAAAAAACAACAACTTCCGCTTTTTCTCTCTTTTCATTAAGCTCTTCATAAATAAATTGCCAAGCAAAAACTTCTTTTATTTCTTCTTCTAATTCCCCGCGAACATCCTCAAATACCGGCATTTTTTCTCCTTCTTCTATATTCTCTTCATGCCATACATACCTCTCTTCTATTTCCTCTTCTCTCACTTCTACTTCTTTTTTAATTTTTTCTGCAAGTTTTTTGTATCCAAGAAGAATTGCCGTATCTCTTTTTACTTCTTCTTGTAAAAACCCTTGCATTTCCAAAATCTGGAAAAACTCTTCTGCATTTTCTGCTCCCGGTCTTAAAAGAGCAAGCTTATTAATCTCTTTTTTAATCTCCTCTTCTGATGGAAAAACACCGTTTTCTTTCAAATACTCTTCTGCTAACTTTAATCTTACTCCTTTTTCAATTGCCTTTTCTTTTTGTTCTTCTAAGGTGAGTTCTTCTTCATTTAAAAGATAATCTCGAGCAACCTCTCGACGATAATTTTCAAATTCTCGTTCTGAAACGACCACTCCGTTTACAGAAAAGACATACTCTTCTTCTTTTTCTTCTTTTTGAAAATAAAGGAAAAAGAAAAGAAAAGCAGAAATGATAAAAATAAATAAAAAAAGTATTCCTATTTTTTTCTTCATAAGTTTTAAATAAATACCTCTATTTCACTTTTCTTCTTAAATTCTTCTATTTCTTTCTCAATGAAAATTCCCGCTTTTTCTTGAGCAACAAGATCTCTTAATTCTTCTTTTATTTCTTCAAAACTCATCACGTCTTCCTTAGAAACTCCTGCTTCTTCTGCCCACAAAAGATAATCGTCATACGCATCTTGAACTTCTTCTTCGGTTACGCTTACTTCATTAAGACGCTCTTCGTACATTTTTTCATACTTTACTGCTATCTCCACTTCTTTTTCTACCTCGCCTTCTGTCAGCCCTTTCTCTTCCCACATTTTTAAAAAGTCCTCCTTTGTTTTTACTTCCGGATATTCTAAAAAAATATCTTCATAAAAAATATCAATATCTTCTTCTGTCACAGATATATTTTTACTTTTTATATAGCTAAAAAATAAGAGTTTTTCTATTGCCGCCTCTACTGCTTTTTTTATAACTTCTTCTCTGTAGTCTCCGCTCACATCTCTCCCTGCTTCTTTTTCGCTTTCTTCTATTTGTTTTAATATTACATTAAACTCTCTAAGGTTCATCTTCTCCTCATTAAGTGTTATTGCTATTTCTCTTCCCGGAAAAATATTTTCTTGCCCAAAAAAAAGAATCACCCCTGAGAAGATTAAGGAAAAAATAATAATCCAAAACCATGCTTGTTTAAAAAAAGACATCTTTAAAGTTCGTTATTTTTTTCTTTTTCGGATCTTATATCAACTTTCGTATTTTTTTCTTTGTACACTTTATATAGAAAATATGCCACAATTACAGAAAAAAGAAAACATGTCGCACTGATAAAAGAAGGAATTTCGTAATTTGCAAAAAAAACATCCCATCCAAGAGCCAATCGTACAAAATGGAAAACAGCACTCAATAAAAAATAAATAATGACGATAATAAAAAGTATTTTTTCTTTCATTTTTTAATTTTATCTTTCTTTTTAAAGAGATTAATTTTTAAATTCAAAAATTAAGATATTAATTTACTTTATTTTAGCAAAAAAGAAGAAATAAAGAAACAGATTTTAAAATTCTATTAGAAAGATTCCCAAAGATCTTCATCTTCAATAATTTCTTCTATTTCTGTTAAGTTCTCCAAAGAATTTTCTTGCAAAAAAGATTCCCTTAAAAACCGGGATGGCAGAGCACTACTTTTCCCTCCAAATCCATAACAAGAGTGGGTAAGGTAAAGATTTTCTTTACAACGTGTAATGGCAACATAAAAAAGACGCCTCTCTTCCTCCATAAGTCCCTCTTCTGTTGATTTTTCGTGAGGAAAATCACCTTCTCTAAGAGAGATGAGAAAAACATTTTTCCACTCTAATCCCTTTGCTTGATGTACAGTACTCAAAACAAGACCTTTTTCTCTTTCTGTCTCTTTTTTAAAATCTTCACTCAAAGAAAATTCAGAAAGCATTTTTTCTAAATCTTTATACTCTAATGATATATCGTAAAGCTTTTTTAGATCACTTTTCCTTTCACGAGCATTGTCAAAAGAAAACTCTAAATATTTAAAGTAAAAATTATTTAAAAAAATTTTTATTTTCTCACTTATCTCTTCTTTTCCTGCTTTTAAAAAAATCTGTAAAATCTCCTCAAGTGACTTTTTCCCAGGAGAAGAAAGAAGAGAAAATATACTTTCTTTTTCTTTGAAAACCTCTTGAAAACTTTTTTTCTTAAAAATCTGAGGAATAATTTTTGTTACACTCGCCTCTCCTATTTTATTTTGTCTCAAGAGAATTCTTCTCCAAGAAGGTTCATCATAAAAATTTAAAAAAAGACGCAAAAAAGCAAGAACATCTTTTACGTGAAACTGTTCAAAAAACCGCGTACCTCCTCGTAAAATATAAGGAATTTTTTGTCTTGCAAGTTCCATCTCTAACTCTACCGCGTGATAATGAGCACGAAAAAGAACTGCCGTCTCTTTAAGATCGTATTCTTTTAATTTTTTTGTAACAAACCTTGCTTCCTCAAAGGGGCTACTAAAAGAAAATACGCACGGAGGACTTCCCATAGGAACAACGCTTTTCAGTTCTTTTTCTAATCGCATACTGTTTTTACTAATTACCGCGTTTGCAGCAGAAAGTATCTCTGGTGTGCTTCGATAGTTTTTTTCTAATCTAAAAATTTTTGTTTTTGGGTATTTTTTAGAAAAAGAAATAATATTTTCTATCTCCGCTGCACGAAAAGAATAGATACACTGCGAATCATCACCAACAACGAGAATGTTTTTGTGCACACTCCCCAATTTTCTTATAATTTTATTCTGAAGTGCATTGGTGTCTTGGTATTCATCAACTAATACATAAAGAAATTTTTCAGAGATCTCTTTTTTTATTTCTGGAAAAGAAAGTATCTTTTCCCAGTTTAAAAGTAGATCGTCATAATCCATGATGTTTGTTTTTTTCTTTCTTCCCTCGTACTTTTTCTTTATAATTTCAAGCTTTTCTAATGTTTTTTCTTTAAAGTATGGAAAAAATCGTCCGGCAACTTCCTCTACCTCCTTTTGAGAGTTAATAGAGAGCGATATCATCTTTTGTACCACTTGTGGTTTTATGAAATCAATTCCCTCCTCCTTTAAGAGAGCCTTTAGGATATTTTTTGCATCCTCTTCATCAATAATTGTATAATTTTTCGAGTATTTTAAGTGGTGAGCATAACGCCGTAAGAAAAAATTTGCGACATGATGAAAGGTTCCTCCAAGGATTTTTTCTTCTGCCTGTGGAAAAAGACTATATACACGAGAAAGCATCTCGTTTGATGCTTTTTTCGTAAAAGTTAAAAGAAGAATTCTCGAAGGAGAAACACCATTTTCGAGAAGATACGCAACACGATAAACCAATGTCCTTGTTTTTCCACTTCCTGGTCCGCTTAAAACAAGACAGTGCCCCTCTCCATCATAAACTACTCTTAGTTGTTCTTTGTTTAATTCTTTTTCGTAAGAAAACATCTATAATTACAAGAAAATTTACTGCAAATCTTCCAAAGCATCTTCCTCTTCGCCCTCTTCTAAATCTTTTTTTACATCCTCAAACTCGTTTTCAATTTCTTGTAATCGCTTTTTGCTTTCTTTTATTATCTCTGCTGCTTCTTTTACTTTTTTTAACCCCTCTTCTACATCAACCTCTTCTCTGTTCTCAAACCACTCCGCAATTTTTGTAAGATGATTTAAGCTTTCTTCAAGATTTTTTTTCTTCTGCACCATATTTTTTATTTTTTAAATTTTTAATTCTTTTTATTTCTGACTCCAGTTTTCCATCAAAGAGAAGCGTCTCTGTCTTGTCCCCTTTTTTTAAAAAAGAAACTCTTTTTACAACCTTTCCGTTCTTGCGCATTATAGCATACCCCAAAGAAAGTTGTTTTTCAGGATTATTTGCTTTTAATATATCTTCTATTCTTTCAATTTTTTCTTTATCTCTTTCAACAACTATTTGAAAAGAAAAAAATACTTCTTTTAAAATATTTATCATTTTTTTTCTTTTCATTCTAATATTATAAAGCACAAGAGATAAAACACGCATTATCTTTTCTTCACTTTTTTTGTATTTTTCAATTATTTCTTGAAAAATTTTCTTTACATCTTCTGTTCGTCGATAAAGAACTTCCTTTTTTTTATAAATACTTTCTCTATATCTTCTTTCAATCTTTCTTTCAGACCGAGAAACATTTTCTTTCGCCTCTTGAAAACCCAGTGATATGCGGTTTGCGGCAGCTGTTGGTGTTGATTCTGCGGCATCAGCAACGAGAGAAGCAAGCGGTACATCCTCGTGGTGACCTATTCCAGCAACAACAGGAACAGGAAAATTTGCTATTTCCCGTACAACCATTTCATTATCAAAGGCAATTAAAGATTCCAAAGACCCTCCTCCACGAACAACCGCTAAAAGCTGGATGTCTTTTTTTCGCATAATGCGCAAAGAGTGCAAAAGATCCCTTACTGCTTCTTGTCCTTCAACGCGTGAATCGCAGATGTAAACATTAAAACCAAACTTTCCTAAATTATTTATAAAATCGTGCACCGCTGCTCCTTTCTTAGAGGTAATAAGGCCTATGTTTTGAGGAAAAATTGGTAGTGTTCTTTTTCTTTCTTTCTTGAAGACGCCTTCTTTTGTAAGTTTTTCCTTAAGGGCATCATATGCTTTTTTTAAGGCCCCCTCCCCCACGGGCTCTACTGTTTTTACTTTAAATGTCAAACTCCCCCTTACGGGGTATATATCTGCACTCCCGGAAAGAATAACTTGCATCCCGTCTTCAATTTTTACTCCACACATGCGATAGATAGAGCTCCAGATCGCACAGTTTATTACATCTCCTTTTTTTTCATCCTTTAAGGAAAAATAAACATGCCCACTTGCAGCAGTTTTCATTCCGCTGACCTCTCCTATTATTTTTGCATCTACAGAAGAAAGTAATTTATTCAAAACAGAGATATAGTCCGAAACAGATATCGGCTTTTCAAAAAAAATTTTTCCGTTCCTTTTTTCCATTTTTTATTTTCTAATTAAACTTTTCTGTTTCTAAAAATTTTTTTTCTAATCTTGAAAGAGCAAGAAGAACCGCTTTTTCCGAAAGAAGAAAACTTTCTTTTGGATACTTTTCATCTTTAGAAAAAAGTTCACAGAAAGATTTTTTAAGCTTAGCTGCAATAAACTGAAAAACATCTTCTTTAGAGTATTTTATCCCTTCTTTTGATTGCACCCACTCACAGTAAGAAGCAGCAACCCCACCAGCATTTGCAAGAACATCGGGAACAACAATTATCCCTTTTTCTTGGAGTATTTTTTCCGCCTTTCTCGTTACCGGGCCATTTGCGAGATTTATAATATATTTCGCTTTTATTTTTGGAGCATTTTTCTTTGTAATAACTCTCTCTACAGCCGCTAAAACAAGTATATCAACATCCTTTTCTAAAAGATCTTCGTTATTTATTTTTTTCCCTTTTTTTAGAAAAGAACAATCTTTAAAGATAGTTTCCGCACTAAATCCCTCTTTGCTTTCAACTCCTCCCTCTTCATTGCTTATTGCAGTAATACGGTAATTATTTTCCAAGGCAAATTTTACAAAATTAGAACCTACGTTTCCAAAACCCTGAACAGCAACAGAAGGGGTCTCTAACCTTTCTTTTACGCAAAGTTCTTCTAAAACAGAAAAGCCTCCATATCCAGTAGCCTCTACTCTTCCAGCAACCCCCCCCTTTTCAATTTTTTTACCTGTAAAAGATGCTGGAGAATGTTTTCTGGCAATCTTTGAATATTCTTCTTCCATGAGAGAAATTATGTCCTCATTAGTATTTATATCTGGAGCAGGAATATCTACATCGGGTCCAATAATAGGAAAAAGACCACGCACATACTCTTTTGCAAGTTTTTCAAGAAGTTCTCCAGAAAGTTTTTGAAAATCGACAGCAACACCACCCTTTCCTCCTCCAAATGGAATATCGATAAGAGCACACTTTAACGTCATAAGTATAGATAACGCTTCTACTTCCTCTCTGTCAACATGCTTACAAAAACGAATTCCGCCTTTGTAAGGGCCAAGTATACTGCTGTGCTGACACCTATAAGCATGAAGATACTTTTCGTTTAGTGGGATTGTGAACTCTAAAAACCGCTCTGGAGAGAGCAGTTTTTTCAATAGTTCTTTTTTTATTCCTCCTTTTTCTCCTGATTTTTTTATCTGTTTTTTTACATCTTTTAAAAACTTTCCCATGCTTTTTGAATTAAAAATTAACAACTTTTTCAGTATACAACAGTTTTTTCTAAAATCAAAAAAACTCCTTTTTCGCTTATCTTTCTAAAATAAGACGAAAACCAAGAAGACGAATTCTTTTCTTCGTTTTCGTTATTAAGTGAAGAAGCAAAGAAACTCCTTTTTTATAAAGTACTTTTTTTTTATAAAACTTTAAAGGAAAAGATGTTTGCTTTGTATGGGTTTCAAAATCTTCAAAACGACAAGTCACAACCACTCCCTTTACTTTTTGTTTCCCCACTTCCTTTATCGTTTGAAATACGAGATAACGAAAAATCTTTATTATTTTTTTTGGATCATAAGTATCCTTTTGAAAAGTATATTCTTTCCCTTTTGATTTTGTTTCTTTTTTCTCTCCAACTTTCTCGCAATCAACTCCCCGAAACTTCCAGTAAAATTCTTTTCCTAGTTTTCCAAAAATTTTTTCCAAGTTTTCTTTTTTTATTTTTTTCGCATCAGCAACCGTTACATCTTTCTTTTTCAAGTAATTTTCAATCTCTTTTTTTCTCTTTATCCCTATTCCTGGAATTATCTCTACAGATTTTTTTAAAATTACTTTTGAGGAGTCTTTTGGAAAGATAACCTTAATTCCATCGGGCTTTGCTTCTTCACAAGCGATCTTTGCCATCATTTTATTTTTTCCGACACCAACGCTACAAGTAAGATCTTCTTTTCTTTTGATTTTTTCTTTTATTTTCTTTCCAATACTTTCTGCTTCTTTTAAATTTTTTACTTTTTTTGTTAAATCCAGATAGGCTTCATCTAAAGAAACTCTCTCTATCTTTTCCGTTTCCTTTTCTATTATCTGAAAAATAGAAGAAGAAACTCTTTTATATAGTGGCATATTCACTGGTAAAAAAACTCCCTCTGGACAAAGTTTATAGCTTCTTGAGATAGGCATCCCAGATTTAATTCCGTATTTTCGCGCTTCATAATTACAAGTTGAAACTACTCCTCTGCCGGCACCCTTCTTTGGATCTGCCCCAACAATAAGAGGCTTTCCACGAAATCGAGGATTTTCCCTTTCTTCTATCTGCGCAAAAAAATAGTCCATATCAACATGAAGAACAACTCTCTTTTCTTCTAAGTCTTCATTTTTCATAATGAATTTTCAGAAAGAAGTTTTTCTTCAAACTTTTTTATTCCTTTTATTCCTTGTTTTCTTAATTCTTTTGGGAAGGAAAAATCGAAATTTTTTACTCTTCTTGAGACAACATTGAGTAGTTTTTTTAAGCGAAAAACATCCTCTTCTTCTATCTCTAATGAGAGAATAACGAATTCTCCACTGCTATTAGGTTCTACAAACTCTAAAAAACCTCTTCTTATTTTACAACTTCCTTGATAACTTTTTGCACTTTCAAGTAAAATTTTATAAAAAACAATCTGCATCTTATACTTCCACGCTTTTATTTTTTCATAATCCCCTTTCCCCTTCCAGTTTTTAAAAGATTTTCCTGTTTTGAAATCAGTTACTTCTATTTCTTTTCCTTTTTTCACAACCTTATCTATCTTTCCTGTTATTTTTACTCCTTCTACTTGACAGTCTTCATTATAAAAATTTTTTTCTATCTCTTGTTCTTCTTTGAAAAATTTTTTCCTTTTTTTGTAATACAAAGAAAGTTCCTTTTCTCCTTTTTTTATCGCCCTTTGAAGATCAGTATCCGACATTCTTTCCTTTTTTAGTTCCTCTTTAAAAACATGGAGAAACTGTTTTTCTGTAAAAAGCTTTTTCTTTTTCTTAAAGAAAAGAGAGGTTTCTGCGATAGTATTATGTACTGCTGTCCCGTAAGAAAGGAAAAAGTTTTTTTTCATCGGAAAACGCAAAATATTTTCTTCAAAAAAACTTTGTGGTCCTTTATCTGTTATGTTTAAAAATTTTGTTAATCCAGTGGCGCTCATTTTATAGTCAGCAATTATTGGTAATAAAAACTCTTTTTCTTCTCGTAAAAAACAGAATGCAGAAGATTCTTCTCCCGAAAGAGAAGGAAATTTTCGTTCATCTATCTTTACTTTCTCTTCTTCTTTTTTTAAAACGCCTAAAAACTCTAAGGGGATTTTTTCTCTTCCTTCACTCCCTTTTTTGTGAAAAGTAAAAAATAATTCTTTTTTTGCACGTGTCGCCGCCACATAAAAAAGACGCAAATGATCGTCTTTTTCTTCTCCAGGTTTAGCAAACGGCATATTAGAAAAAAAAGAAAGCTTTTTCCTTTTCTTTGCTTTTGCCCAGTTTTCTTGAGAGCATCCAAGAACAAAAACTAAGGAAAATTCTCTACCTTTTGCTCCGTGCGCAGTAATAAGAGAAACAGATCTTTCATTAGAAACTAAAGGATTTTTATCTAAAAGAGGTAATTCATTTTCTTCAAGGGTTTCCGCAAAACGGACAACATCGCTCACCTTTACTTTTTTCCCTATCTTGTGATTTTTTATAGAGGTAATAAAACACTTCAAGGAAGAAAGAAAATTTATATACCTCCCTGGATTTTTTTTAAAAGATTCTTCTGAAAAGTAATAATCTTTAAAAGGGCTCTGAAAAACACTCTTTTTTGTTCCAATAATAATGTCAATAACTTCTTCTGCTTGTTTTTCTCTTGACTGTAGGGAAAGATCGTTTAAAAAAACAGCTATCGGCGCTAAACTTTTATAATCTTTCATACAAAGAAGCCACGGATTTTTTTTCTCAAAAGAGTCTCTTGCAACCTTCCACACATCTTCTCTGTTTATGTTCCAAAAAGAGTAAGAAAGTATTTCTGGCAAAAGACTATCTGCCTTATCTATTTTTCCCTCAAGAAAAAATTGGGAAAATTTCAAAATAGAGATAATTTGTCGTACAACATCCTTTTCCATAACATCTTCTTTCCTTTGAGCGTAAACCGGTATATTGAAAGCATTAAAAAACGGAAGTGCCTTTTTTAGATCTTCATGTCTTCGAGCAATAACGGCAATTTCCTCGGGCGGTATTTTTTTAATTTTTTCCTTAATTTTTTGTACAACATAAAAAAATTCTTCTTCTTCAGAGGAGAAACTTTTTAAAAAAACTTTTCCTTCTTTTTTTGTTTCCGATTGTTGCTCTTTTTTTACTTCTGGAAGATAATTTTCTATTCTTTCTTCTCCTTTCTCTATTATCTTTCGCGCAGTTTTTATAATTTTTTTATCTGAACGGTAATTTTTTCTTAAAGTAATAACCTTTGTTCTTGGGTATTTTTTCTTAAAATTTAAGATATTAGAAACTTCCGCACCTTGAAATTTATATATTGCCTGGTCATCATCAGCAACAACACAGATATTTGGCTTTTTGTCTGGATCACTTCCAAAGAAGTTATCTAAAAAACGCATCTGAACTCCACTCGTGTCTTGAAATTCATCTACTAAAATATATTGATATTTTTCTTGAATTTCACTTTGAAGGGTTTCGTTTTTTTCTCCCTCTTTGATAACTTCTAAAATCATATCTGTAAAATCATAGTAACCTTTTTTATACATTTTTTGGTGGTACTTTTTGCAAATATCGGCTAAACTTTTCATCTTTCCTATTCTTGTAAAATCTTTAAAGATTTTCTTTTTTTCTTGTGTAACGATTTCTTTTCTTTTCCATTCAGAAATTTTTGTTGTGCTTTCAAGGGAAAGGGCTCTTTCAAGCGAAGAAGCAATGATACTGTTTATTGAGTGCAAGCGCCCATAACTTTCTCCCTGCTTTACTTTACGTAATCGAGAAACAAGAGAAAGTCCTTTTTGAAGTGTGCTCTTGTTTACTCGCTCTTTAAATACTTCTTCTGGGAAATATTTAATCTTTTGTAGTATTTCCGTTGCTTTTTTTACTTCTTTTTCAAACTCCTCACAGGTAAATCCTGCTTCTTTAATATCGGTAATCGCTTCTCCTATATCTTTTAAATAAACAAATCCTTTTCCCGGATGAATACTACAGAGAGGGTTGTCGGTACCCATTTCTTTTAAAATATCTTCTATAATCTGTACTCGGAAAACATCTTCTGCCAAATTAAATCCTACTCCTTTATAAAAATACTCTGTATAATCTTCAATAATTTTTTTACAAAAAGAGTGGAAAGTATATATTGGAACTTTGTAAGCATCTTCTCCGATTAACTCAATCATTCTCTCTTTCATGTTTATTGCCCCACTATCCGTATAAGTAAGACAAAGCACACTTTCCGGAAAAGTGTCCGTTTTTCTTAATATATTTGATGCTCTCAAGCTTAAAACTTCTGTCTTTCCTGTTCCCGGACCAGCAAGAACAAGAAGAGGTCCATCTATAAAATTAACCGCTTGTCTTTGCAAACGGTTAAGTTTCTTATAACGGTCATAAAACAAAAAAGACATAAGAGAAGATCTTTAAAGATTACTATCAAAAGTCCCAGGTAAATAAATAAAAAAGACAGAACCTTTTTTATAGTCAGGGTTGGGAGATTCTAACTCGACTGAACCTTCTATTTTTTCTAAAAGTGATTTTACCAGATAAAGATCAAGTCCCGTGCCATAGGCTTTCATATTTCGTGCCGGTTTTGCCCGATAAAATTTTGTAAATACTTTTTTCATGTCTTCTTGAGGAACTCCACAACCGTTATCTCCTATACGAAGAACAATTTTATCTTTTTCTTTATAAGTTACAATATCAACTTTTCCCTCTTTTGAAGTATATTCTATTGCGTT
>JAGYMX010000007.1 GCA_018400405.1 bacterium | reverse complement strand
AATAGAGTCTCCTTTATATCTGCAACAAAACATTAAAAAATTAAAAAATAATTTAATTTATTTATATGGAAGAAGAAACTTTAAAAAAAATCAAAGAACAAGACGAAAAACTGGAAAAAATATATCAGTCTGTGGAAAAAACAAGAAAGTACTTTTTGTGGACTTTTATTGTTACCATAGTTGTAATTATTCTTCCACTTTTGGGGGTTTTGTTTCTTATTCCGAAGATATTGGGCATGTACAGTGATGTTTTAAATGTATTTTAATAATCAAAATATTTATAAAAGATAATCTAATGTTGTTTATATTTTTTTAAAACAGTTATTTTAAAAAGTACCAGAAATTTAAGCAATTAAAAAATAGTAAAAAAATAATATGAAAAAAACATTAGAAGAGTTTAAAGAGTTTGCGGTTAAAGGAAACGCAATAGATCTTGCTATTGGCGTTGTAATTGGTGTTGCTTTTGGGAAAGTTATATCCTCTCTTGTCTCTGATATCCTTACGCCTCCACTTAGTATAATTATTGGAAAAGTTGATTTTTCTAATTTAAAAATTATTTTGCAAGAAGCAACAGAAACAACAGATGCGGTTGCCATAAATTATGGAAATCTTATAACGGTTCTTTTTGAGTTTTTAATTATTGCTTTTGTGATTTTTCTTGTTGTAAAACAAATAAATCGAATAAAGAAAAAAGAAGAGAAGAAAACCCCGGGAACTGCGGAAGATATTCTCCTTTTAAAAGAGATTAGAGATATTTTAAAAAGAAGTTAATTTTTCTTGACGAAAGAAGTAATGGTTGATAGTGTAAAAACACCTTTTAAAGGTCGGAAATAAAAAAATAATCAAAAAAATTATGAAAAATTTTCTTATTGCACTAGTTGCCGTTATTATTATTCTCGGAGGAGTGTGGTTTTTTACAAAAGAAAACACAGAAATAGATTTTCCTGAAGAAGAAGATGTTGAGTTAGAAGAGATGGAAGAAGAAGATCTTATGAATATCTTGGGAAATGTTGAGGGAATTAGTTCTATTAAATATGATATTAGAATGGATTCTCCAGAAACAACAATGGAAGGAACTTTTTGGCAAAAAGGAGAAAAGATTAAGTTAGAAGGAACGGTAGAAGGTGAAGAGATGGTTGTGATTGTAGATAATGTGGCAAAAAATGTCCGTGTTTACCTTCCTTCAGAAGATATGGCCACAGAAGTTCCTTTTTCTGAGGCAGAAGAGGCACAATCGGGATCAATGAAAGAAAAAAGTATGGAGCTTCCCGATCATAATCCAGTTGTTGTGGGAAGCGAAGTGATTAATGGGATGGATTGTATTGTTGTGGAATATACAGACGAAGAAGAGAGGACAGGAAAGATGTGGATATGGAAAGATCACGGAATACCTGTAAAAGTAGAAGTTGAAGAAACAGTAATTATAGCAGAGAATATTGATTTCTCTACTATTTCAGAAGCAACCTTTGAACTTCCCGATGGTGTAGAGTTAATGGAGATGCCTTCTTTTTAGAGTTAAAGAAATTTAGGTAAAAAACCGGGTGGAATTAGATTTCTACTCGGTTTTTTATTAAATTTTTATTCTGGTCTTGTTACAAAGTAACTTTCTTTTATTTTACTTGCTGTTTTTTCCATAATGATAGAGCTAACAAATATGGTAACAATACTCAAAATGATAAGCGTTGTACTTAATTCTTCAGGAAGGATGTTGTGTTTCTGTCCAACAGCAATAATAGCTAAAGTAGTAGAAAGTTTTGGAATACACGCTCCTCCGACAAGCGATGACTGTAAGGAAGTAAAACCAAGTAATCTGGCAGAAAGCCAACCGCTAAAAAACTTTGCTATTATTGATCCGGAAACAATAAGAAGAACAAGAAATACTACGTTTTGAGTGTTAACGAAAAGCCCTATATTAGTGTCTATTCCTATCATTACAAAGAAAACGGGGATAAAAAGGCCGTAAGCCATTACGTGCATTTTTTCTTTTAATGCTTTTTCTTGGATTACTTCCGAAAGAACAAGGCCTGCAAGAAAAGCTCCCACAATGGCATGAAGTCCCAAGAGTTCAAAAATAATTACTGTTCCGACAAGCACTGCAAAGACAACGCGTAGGTCACTTTCAAAACGCCCTCTTTCTTTATTGTCTTTTCCAAAAATTTTTCGAAGACGGGGAATTCCCCACCTAACACCAATAGTAGCAAGAAAGGCAAGTGCAAAGAGAGTAATAAATACTGGGGGTGGGAGAGTTCCTGGAATAAAGTATTGCAGTACTATTGCTAGAAGAACGAGACTGGCGATATCTTGTAAAAGAATAGAAGAAGTAATTATCTTTCCCAAGCGAGAATGGAAAAGACCACTTCCTTCTAGTGCTGGGACGGCGATAGCGATAGAAGATGCAATAAAAAGAGTTCCCAAAAAAACAACTGTTGAAAGATCATATCCCAAAAAAATCCCAATCAGGATTCCTACACAAAAAGGTATTGCTCCTGCCACAAGTCCAATAAAAGAAGCCTCTTTCCATACCTCTCGAAATCCAGAAAAACGAGTTTCAAGACCAGCCATAAACATTAAAAAAACGAGGCCAAGATATTTTAAAAATTCCAGTGTAGTGTCTGGTTCAATAATTTTTAAACCTGAAGGACCGATTATTATTCCGGAGGCGATTAGGGCGACCGTCCAAGGGACGTGAAAGCGACGGAATATCTTTGAAAATACAAGCCCTCCCGCAAGAACGATAAAAAATGGAAATATTTCAGACATTTTTCTATTATAATAACAATTTTCTCAAAAAACAAAACTGCGCAGGATCGCCGTGCGGGGTCTGACCCCGCACGGCTCGACCCCGCACGGCTCAAGTTCAAGGTCTTTAAGATTATAAAATTTATTGCATAATATTTTTTTTGATAAAAAAGATTTGTGTTTGTTAGTTAAAAATATTTTTTATTTTGAAAAATAACAAAACTCCCCCTTTTAAAAGAGGGAGTTTTAAGAAGAAAAACGGTAGATTACTTTACCGCATCTTTTAATGCTTTTCCAGCTTTGAATTTTGGAGCCTTGGTTGCAGCGATTTTGATTTTTTCTCCTGTTCTTGGATTTACTCCTTGCCTTGCTTTTCTTTTAACAACAGAAAAAGTTCCAAAGCCGGTTAATGTTACATCTTTACCTTTTTTTAACGATTTTGTTATTTCTTCTAAAATCGTATTCAAGCATTCTCCTGCTTGACTTTTGGAAGTGTTAGCTTGTTTTGCTAACGCTTCAACAAGATCTTGTTTTGTCATAAGATTGTAAAGATAGGTTTTGAATAATAAAAGATCGACCTTTTTCCTTATAATATGTTTATTACGATTTAAATTAAATGTCAATTTTCTTCTTTTCTCTTTTGTGATATAAATTTAACATAAAAGAAAAAAGATTAGAAAAATGCAAAAACAAATTATTTTTATTGTAGTAATGGTAATTCTTTTTGGAGTAGGTTTTTTTATTTTTTTAAAACCTGAAAAATTACCGGAAGAAGGGTTTTTTCAAGAAGAAGGAGAAGAAAATGTTGTTCTTGAAGATGTTCTTTATCGAGCAGAGGATATAGAGAACATTAGTTACAAGATAGAGGTGATGAACCCGATAGGAAGTTTTGTGGCAAGGTTTTGGCAAAAAGGAGAAAAAATGAGAATGGAAACAACTCCTCCTCAAGGGCAAAAAATAATTAATATTGTTCGCAAAGATAACGGAGATGCTTTCATTTATATGCCAACAAGCAATATTGCAACAAAAGTAGGGGTAGAGGGATCACAAGAAGTAATTAGAGAATCGGTAAAAGAAAAGGCACTTTCTGTTCTTAATCACGATCCTGTTATTTTAGGAAAAGAAGATATAAAAGAAAAAAGCTGTATTGTTATCCAGTACTCTACAAGTGTAGAAAAAGTAAAAATGTGGATTTGGGAAGAGTATGGTTTCCCAATAAAAGAAGAAGTTGAAACGGAAAGCGGACTAACAAAAACGGAAATAAGTAGTGTAGATTTTAGCGAGATCCCAGAAAACTTATTTGAAATTCCCGAAGAAGTGGAATTAAAAGAAGAAATACCTTATTTTTAAAAGTTTTATGATTGAAAACTTTTGGAAAATAAGGTATAGTTACCTCACTATAAAAAAGTAAATTTTTAATATTTTTAATTTAAAATCAAATAAAATGACAAATTTTTTAAAAAAACCACTTCTTTGGATACTTATTCTTGTATTTGTTGTTGTTGCCGGAGTGGCGGTGAAAATTAGTGAGGAAGAGCTTGCCTCTGAAGATGTCGCACTAAAGGTGAACAATACAGTTTTTGACTATGAAGAGTTTAATAATATTGCAAAAGGGGTTGCGCAAGAGTTTCAGATGTATGGAACTGATATTACACGAGAGATTGTAAAAGAAGAGGCGGTAGAGAGAGCTGTGCAACAAGCAATTCTCTTGGAATATGCCACAGAAAAAGAAGTAGAAGCTACAGAAGAAGAGATAAACACAAAATTTAACGAAGTAATGGAGCTTTACGGAGAAGAGAACGAAGAAGACTTTCTTTCTTCTTTAGAAAAAGAGGGTATTCATTCACGAAAAGAAATTGATGATATCCTGATGTCTGAAATTAAAATTAATAAACTTATTGAAATTTATGAAGATGACCAGGAGGTTACAGAAGAGGAGTTGGCGGAAGCTTATAACGAATATACAGCACAAGTAGAGATGTTTGGAGGAGAAGAAGAGGAAGAAGTTCCTTCGTTTGAAGAAGTGAAAGAAGATTTAAGAAAAGGAATGATACAAGAGAGAGCAGTGTCTTCTCTTCTTGAAAAAATAGAAGAATTAAAAAAAGAAGCAGAAATAGAAGTTTTTATTACAGAAGAAGAGCTTGAAATTGATGACTTTCTTCCCGAAGAGGAGGAAGAAGAAAACAAAAAAGTAAATGAAGGCGCGGAGGAAGAAGAAGTAGAATCAGAAGTAGAAGAAGAATAAAAAAGGAGGGAGAGCGTTTGCTTATAAAACCGCGAAAGAGAAGAGTATATTTAACAAAGGAAGAAGTTGCAGAGTTAGGAGAAGAATACTTTTTCTTTATAGGGGAGAATGATTTAATCTTTTTTTCAGAGAAAGAAGTGAAAGAGATTGAAAAGAAGATAAAACTTCTTTTTCAAGGAAAGGAAATGAGAAGGAAAGAGCGTGTTTTTTTCAAAAATCTCTGGAAAGCAAAAGGGGGGAAAGCTCAGATTCCGAAAAAATTTTTAGGGAACCTTTAAAAAAAGGTTCTTTTTTTAAAAATTAATTTTATGCTAAAATAAAAAAGCTTTTTAGAAAAAATGATAAAATTTTAGAAAATGAAAAACACGATTTTAGCGATAATAGTCGGAGGACTCCTTATTACCTCTTCTCTATATATTACGGCAGAAAAAGAAGTAAATGATTTAAATCAAGATGAAGAAATAGAAGAGGAGTTATCCAATGAAAAAGTTTCCGAAGAGTTTGTAAACTGTCTTCAAGAAAAAGGAGTTGTTATTTATGGAAGTAGTACTTGCTCTGCCTGTGCAAAGTTAGAAGAAGAGTATGGAGGATATTCTGTAATGGAAAAGATCTACCTTGATTGTTCCGGACTTGGATCGGAAGAAGATTTTATGGAGTGTAGGGAAAAAATGCAGACAGGATATGTTCCCGAAGTACAGATAAAAGGTGAGCTTTTTGACGGATGGGGATCCCCCGAAAACCTATCAAAAGAAACAGGATGTCCACTTTAAAGTAAAATAAAAAATGAAAAGATTTCGGAAGTTTTTATTTTTATTTTCTCTTGTAATTTTTTCTTTTCTGCCATTAGGAGAAGTTTCTTTTATTTCTGGGGAAAAAACTCCAGAAGAAGATGTCACTGTTTATCTTTTTGATGACAGATTATGTCCTGTTTGTGCAAGCGTAAAAATTTTTTTAGAAGATATAGAGAAGGATTATTCTTTTTTAGAAGTAGTAGTATATCCGATAAACGATATTGAAAAACTTAGAGAGGTTGCCAAAGAACATGGAGTTGAAGGTTACAGTATAATGGCACCCACTCTTTTTATTGGTGATAACTTTTTTCAGTTTAGAGACTTTACTTCTCGTCACGAGGGAATGATTATTGACGCAATAAATGGTGAAAAAGTAAAGGAAGAGTGTTGTATGGTAAGGATTCCTTTTTTAGACATAGAAGTAGATATCGGTGGATGGTCACTTCCTTTAATTGCTGCTGTTTTGGGTTCGGTAGATGGACTTAATGTTTGTTCTATAGGGTCTCTTATACTTATTCTCTCTATTGTTCTTGTTTTTGGTTCAAAGAAAAAAATATTTTTCTTTGGAGGGCTCTTTATTCTTACATCCATTATAATCTATGGTGTTTTGGTTTTTCTGTGGGGACGTCTTTTTGAAATTTTAATTGGACAAGTAGAGATATTAAGAACTTTTGTTGGAATTGCGGCGCTTGCTGGGGGAGTATATTTTTTCAAAGAATTTTTGCGATTTTTCCGTTACGGTCCAACATGTGGTTCTTCGAATTCTCCAATAGTAAGGAGAGCAACAGAAAAACTTCAAAAAGCGTTTGAAAACTCTAAACAAGGAGTTCTTTTCCTTGCCGGAGCGGTGGTCTCTTTTGCTGCAGTAATTACTATTGTTGAACTTCCCTGTTCTGTAGGAATCCCCATTGCCTTTTCTGGAATTCTTATTGAAAAAGAGCTTTCTCTTCTTCCCTATGTTTTTTATATTCTTCTTTATCTTTTCTTTTATATGTCTATTGAGCTTGTTATTTTTTTTGGTGCAGTTCTTACACGAAAAATTTGGTTTGCAGGATCAAAGACAATTACCTGGGTAACCTTCCTTGGTGCAGCGGTTCTCTTTTATCTTGGCTTTTACTATATCTTTTATAATTAAAAAATTTTATCTCTCGGGAGAGTAAGAAAAATTTTCTTGCGAAAATTTTTTAAAGTGTGTTATACTGAAAAAAATTACACTAAAGCAAAATGAAATTTGGAACGAAGCTTGCCTTTATTTTTATTCTTATAGGTGCAACCCCTCTTGTTGTCGGAGGATTTTTCTTGCTCTATTTTTTTAATGGTTATTTTCAAGAAAAAACTCATAGTCACTTAGAAGATGTGTCTAAAATAACACTTCTTCAGGCAGAAAATTTTCTTTTTCAAGTAAAAGAAAATGCAGAGTTTTTTACAAAAAACTATATAACTTTTGACGAGGAAGATTCTCTTCAAAAAAAAGAAGAAGACTTTCAAAAAATTAAAGACTCCTACCGTTTCTTTAATGAGATAGCTTTTTTAGACGAAGAGGGGAGGTTGATATTGTCCTCTGGAGATGATTTTCATGAAGAAATCTTAAAAAAAGAACTTGAAAGCCCAAAAGAAAACGGTGTTTATTTTTCTGATATAGTAGTATTTGAAGATGAAGCTTTTCTTTTTCTTTTTGTGCCGACAAAGAAGGAAAGTTTTCCTTTTTTAGTATTTTCTCTTGATATACAAACGTTTTTTGATCGTATTGATACTGATGCGGACGAGAGGAGTGTTTTTCTTTTAAACTCTGAAGGATCGGCCGTCTTCCATTCTGGAGAAGATGATGCGTTTAAAGAAGTAGAAAAAAAATTTTCTGTTCAGGAAAACAAAGGAAAGGAAAAAGGAGCTTTTTCATTTTTCCTTCAGGATGAAGAAATGATTGCAAGTTTTCATAACATTGAAAACGGAGAAGAAAATCTGGAATGGCGACTAGTGGTTGCCGTGCCCAAGAATGAAGCTTTCAGGTTTTTAAAAGAGATGGTTTTGAATTATTTTTTTCTTTCTGTTATTCTTCTTTTTCCGATAATTGTTTTTGCATTTTTTCTTTCACGGAAGATGATTCAACCTCTAAAAAAAATCTCTATGACAGCAAAGAAAGTTGCTCAAGGAGATCTTGATGTAAGGGCAAAGATTTCTTCTAAAGATGAGTTCGGAGAGCTTGCAGAAAATTTTAATAAGATGGTAAAAGATCTAAATAACATAAAAGAGAAGCAGGCAGAAGAAAAAGATGTTTTGGAAGTTAAGGTTCGAGCACGAACAAGAGAGCTAAATGAGCTTAATAAAAATTTGGAAAAAGAAATTGAAAAAAGAACGGAAGAGATGCAAAGAAAGCTGAGAGAGTTTGAGAAGATGAGTAAATTAATGGTTGGAAGAGAAATGAAGATGATAGAGTTAAAGAAAAACTTGGAAGAAGCAGAAAAAGAGATTGAAAGATTGAAAGAAGAAAAAGAAGATGATTAACGAAAATTCAAACAAAGAAAAGCAAGGGAAAATTATTCTTATTGGTGGCGTTGTTTTTTTGCTTTTTGCTTTTATTTTTTTTGGGATTTTCTTTTTGAAAGAAAAAAACGTTCCCACACATCTTTTTATAGAAACAATTTCTTCTTCCTCTGTAAAACTTTCGTGGTCTGGAGAAGAAGAAACAACACAGTATAATATCTACCGTTCTGATAATCCCGAGGGACCGTATAAAAAGAGGGGATTTTCTGAAACAGAAGAGTATATTGACGAAAACCTAAAACCAAATACTACCTATTACTATAAGGTATCTCAAGTTATTAATTTTAAAGAAAGCGAGAAAACTCCACGAGCAGGAGTAGTAACAAACATAGAAAAACCTTCTGGGTTAAAGGCAGAAGCGGTAAATTTCCAAGAGAAATTAGATCTAAGAGTAGTTTTGACTTGGGATTATGTTCCTGGGGCAGAAAAGTATACAGTTTACCGAACAATGGAAAAGGAAGGAGTTTATAAAAGAATAGGAAACACAGATACGGAAAAATTTACCGACACAGAGGTTGCTCCGGAAACAACTTACTATTATGCGATTACCCAAACAGGGAAGGGAAAGGAAAGTGCGTACAGTAAAGAAGTTAGTGCTACCACACCTTCTCTATGGGCGTGTGGAGACAAAATTTCTTATGGAGGAAAAGGTTATAAAACAGTAAAAATAGGAGAACAGTGTTGGTTTCAAGAAAATATAAACATTCAAGGAGAAAGTATTGATGAAAGAGAATGTGATATAAAAAAAAGGTGTTATGAAGAAAATGAAGCGATGTGTAATATCTACGGAGGACTTTATAACTTTGAAAGTATTACATGTGGACGCACATTTGAGGGAACGCAAGGAGTGTGTCCATTAGGGTGGAGAATTCCCACAGAGGATGATTGGGTAAAATTAGAAACGGAGATGGGGATGAAGGAAGATGAAACAGAAATATATGGCTTTCGAGGAACAGATGAGGGGAGTAAGCTGGCTGGAAGATATGATCTTTGGAAAACAGGAGCATTAAAAGCAGGAAATAATTTTGGGTTTTCCGGATTTGATGCTTTGCCCGGGGGACAACAGCCGTCTTTTACAATGCAAGTTTTTCGGGGTATTGGAGAGGTCTCTGCTTTTTGGTCTTCTTCGAGAGCGAACGAAGACGAAGAGTGTAAAATCTGGGAACCAGCATATACCGTGAGAGAGATTTATTACACAGATCAGAGAATAAAAAAAACTTGTTACTCACAAAATGGAACGGCATCTCTTCGTTGCGTTAGAGATTATAAAAAATAAAAAAGCAGAAAAATTCTGCTTTTTTTAATTTACGGACAATACCTTTATTCCTGCGTTTTTTGCTTCGTTTAGTGTTTTTTTACAGTTATCAAAGAACAGCTCAACTTTTTCCTCTTTTGCTTTTTTAATTTTTCTTTTGCGAGAATCTATTCCGGGACCAACAAAAAATATTTCATCGACAGGAGTTTTTTTATTTGGAAAACATTTTGTTGTTTCGTTTTGAATATATTTCCAAGTTAATTCTTTCAGTGCCTGTGGTCTTGCAGTAATGATAATTACATTTTCTCCATTTTCTTTGTAATTTATCATAAGGTTAAGTGTTTTTTTGTTTATTTTTGGAGTGTAAACTGTAAAAACCGCTTTTAAAATCCACGAAGGGATTTTTATTCTTGAAGCGCCAAATCCTCCGTTTGTTGTAAAAGTACCATCAAAATCAAAGCATACTTTCATTTTGATTACCCCCTTTTTTTATATTTTACCACTCATTTTTTATTTTGACAAAAATTTTAAGAAGGTTTAATAAAAGACAGAAATCAGACAAAGGGGTTTAGTTTGCTGTATTGACATTTTTTTGATAAAATAGAATTATATTTAAAGGTATAAAAGTTTAATTTTAATGTGCCTCTTTGGCAATAAAACTATGAAAAACGCTCTTTTTATCATCGGCCTTATAATAGGGGTTGCTCTTTTTACCGTAGCCATCGGCTACTTTTTCTATTCACAGATTGATTATGTTGATCTTGCAGAGAAAGAGGTGTTTATCTCTGAAAACGATGATGAACTCCTTATAAAAAATAAAGAAGGAGAGGTTGTCTTTGTTTATAAAATAGAGGAGTGGAGAGAAAGTGTAAGCGACAATTGGAACGAAATTTTTGAAGAACCGATAAAAATTGATGAAGTAGAATTAACTCCGGAGAGCTTTTCAAGATTTACGGGTGTTTCCCCTTTCCCTGAAGGATTGAAGAGCTTAGGGTTTTCTGTTTCTACATACGCAATGCCGAAGGATGTTTCTCTTTTTTGGGTTCTTGATATTGGTACGGGAGAACTTAATTTTGTCGGAGAAAAGAACAACGGAGTGATCGGGTATATTATCTGGTCTCCACAAAGAACCCATTTTGCTTACTTCTTAAATACGGAAAAAGCACCTGGGGAGTATCTGACAGTAGACAATGCGATCACTAAAGAAAAAGAATTTACTCTTTCCGGAGAAGATATTTTAGAAATACTTGAAAAAACTGTAGAAGAGTTTTCTCCAGAGTTTCGTGATATGGAGTGGTCTGAAGATGGAGAAAAGCTATTCTTTGCCACTAACGGAGTTGATAAGGAAGATGTTTTTTGGAGTATTGGCGTAGACGGGAGTGATTTAATGAAAGAAGAGTAGGTATTAAAATAGTTATTTTTCCGCGTTTTTCTTTTTAAATATTACAAATTAATTTCATAGATTTATGTATAAAACAATTTTAGCTGTTGCTATTGGTATTTTAATTATTTCTGGAGCGGTTTTTTTTGTTGCAGAAAGTGGAATGAAGGAGGGTGATCTTTTTGGGGAAACGGAAGAAGAATATGAAAAAGATAACGAAGAAGAAGTATTTGTAAAAACAGAAGAAGATGAAGATATAGACGAAAGAGAAGTTGAAGAGTTTACAGAAGACGAAGAAGATGAATTGTCTGAAGTAGAAAAAGAAGAAGAAAAAGATATAGAAGATCTTGTTAGTTGCCTTAAAGAGGGGGAGTTGGTTATCTACGGATTAAAAACATGTCCTGCTTGTGCTCAGTTAGTGGCAAGCTTTGGAGGCGAAGAGTTTGTTGAATCTATTTATATTGAGTGTATGGAAGATCGAGAAAAGTGCGAGGAAGAGAAAACTACTGGTTATGTTCCTGAGATACGCATAAAAGGAGAGCTTTATCAAGGAAGTAGGGATCTCTCTTCTCTTGCAAAAGCAACAGACTGCGAGTACTAAAAAAGTGGTTTAAGAAAAAAAGAGCAGATACTTTAACTAGAGTATCTGCTCTTCTTTATTTGCGGAGAAGCAACAAAGAAGAACCTCGTATAGTTTTTTTACTTTTGTGTTGTAAATGAGGAATATAAGTAAAGAAGCGAGAAGAATGGAAAAAAAGATTACAGAATAAGTTATGTCTTGAACCGCTTGTCCTCCCTGGAGGCCTTTTTGTATTGGGATCAAAGCAAGAATTGCCGGGGCAAGTCCGCGAGGAGCGGTTACTGCCATAACAGAGGCATCAAATTTTGAAGTAGAACGGGAAACACTAAAAAGAATTGCAGGAATACGGACGATAAAGATAAACAAAGCAAGGAGAAAGCCAAGAGCAATAATATAAAAATTTTCAAAGTTAAGAGAGATTCCGATAAAGAGAAAGAAAAATATTTTAATTAAAAAAACCGTTTCCCGGAGAAAAGAGAACTCTCCAGTTGAAAGGGGTTCTGGGTGGAGTATTTCGTAAAGGGAGTGGTAACGTTCTTTTATAGAAGAAACAAAAAGGGGAATATTTCCCAGTATAACCCCAAAAGCGATAACAGCGATAAGACCACTATATCCAAGAGCTTCTGTTGTTCCAAAAACAATAAAAACAAACGCGGGAGTTGCGAAAGCAGAGTTTTGAATGTTGTGTACTTTACCCAAAAGAACAGACCAAAGGAGGGCGAGAAAACTTCCAAGAATTGCTGCACCAAAAAGTGTAGAAAGAATATCTTTTATTACCGATCCGAGATGGAAGCTCCCTATCTCTAAAGAAGTAATAAAAGCAAGAGCAAAAACAATACTAAGTACGTCTGTTATTCCCGACTCTAAGACAAGTGTTGTTCGTGAATCTTCACATATCTTTAGTTTTTGGATTATAGGTATAACAAGAGCGGTAGAGTTACTTCCCACAATGGCTCCGATAAGAAAAGAGATTGTGGATGGCATACCAACAACAAGCCATAAAAGAAAACCAACGCCGAACATTGAAAGAAAAAAGGAAGAAACGGCAAGAGCAAGAGTTCCTAGCGCAGCGTTTTTTAAAGATGAGATTTTTAGGCTCATTGCTCCCTCAAAAAGGATCATTACTAAAGCAACCATAACAATAATATTTCCCGAATCTCCCAAGAAATCGGGAGAAACAATTCCAAGAAGAGGTCCAACAAGAATACCAATACACATAAGAAGTAAGACATCAGGGATACGCACAAAACTAAAAAGCCACGCAAAAAAGTGGGCGAGAAAAACCAACACTCCTATTGATATTATAGCGAAAGCAATTTCCATTTTTGTTTTTTTTATTCTATCATAATTTTATAAATAAAGAGAAGGGTATTATTTTTGATTAGTTTTGATAGAATATAATTACAAAATCAGTTATGGGCATACTTACCGAAGAAGAAAAAAAATATATTAATAAAACAAAGGGGACGCATTCTTCTCGGGGAATTTCAGATACACTAGTAGCTGTTGAAAAATTATTTGGAAAAGAAAAAAGAAAAGAAGTTGAAGAAGCAATGAAAGAGGAAGGATATGATATCCCGGAGATGGAAAAAGCAATTACTATACCCGTAAATTACTTCATAGCTCTTCTTATATTAGAACAAAAAATACTTCACTTAGATGAAGAGGGGATGAGAAAAGTAGCAAAAGAAAGCGCAAAACTTTCTTTTCTCTTAAAGTTCGCTAGTCGCTTTCTTGTTTCCTTAGAAACAATTGTAAAAAACGCAAATACTGCATGGAGAAAATATTACAACTGTGGAGAGTTAAAGGTAGTAGAATTTGAAAAAGAGCAAAAAAAAATAGTAGCGGAAGTAAGAGATTTTTGGGGTCATCCTACTCACTGTCGTCACTTAGAAGGTTATTTTGAGAAAATTCTTTTTTTTGTTCTTGGTAAAAAAGCAAAGTGTAGAGAAGTAGAGTGTCCGTTTGAAGACGGAGGGGATGTTCACCGTTTTTTAATAACATGGGAGTAATTAAATTTTATGTTTCAGTTTACACAAGAAGAAAAAGAAAACATCCAAAAGACAGAGGGGACTTATTCTTCGCGTGGGATTTGGGATACCTTGGCAGGAATTGAAACAATATTTGGAAAAGAAAAAAGAAAAGAAGTTGAAGAAGCAATGGGAGAAGCAGGATACAATCTTTCCAAGATGGGTAAAGGAGCAACAATCCCGGTGAATTACTTTACTGCTCTTCTTATTATACAAAAAAAGGTTTTAAATTTAGACGACGAAGGTGTAAGAAGGGTTGGGAAAGAATCGGCAAAACTTTCTTTTCTCTTAAAGTTCGCTAGTCGCTTTCTTGTTTCTTTAGAAGTGCTTGTTGATAATGCAAATAATGCGTGGAGGAAATATTATAACCACGGAGAGCTAGAGGTAGTAGAGTTTAATAAAGAACAAAAAAGAGCGATAGCAGAGGTCAAAGATTTTTGGGGTCATCCTGCTCATTGCCGATATTTAGAAGGTTATTTTGAGAAGATAGTGTTTTTCGTTCTTGGTAGAAAAGTAAAATGTAGAGAAGTAGAGTGTCCTTTTGAGGGGGGAAAAGTTCATAAGTTTTTAATAACATGGGAGTAAAATGGGCGTTTTTTATCTCTTTATCTTTTTAATAGTTGTTATCCTTTTTTCGCCGTTTCTTTTGGCGTTCTTTTTTTTCTATATTGCAAAAATGGGACTTGATTTTCTTAGCTTCTCTCCTCAAATGGCATTTTTTATTCTTCTTCTTATACTTGTTGGATCGTTTATAAATATTCCTCTTGGAAAGAGAGGCCGTGTTTTAATTGAAGAAAAGAAGTTTTTTGGAGCTTTTCGGCGCAATGTATGGAGATTTCAGGGAGTTTCTATAAATGTTGGAGGGGCACTTATTCCGCTTCTTGTCGCTGGGTATTTTATTCCACAAATTCCTTTAAATGCTTTACTTATTACCACTCTTGTGACTGTTTTTTTCTCTTTTTTAGGAGCACGTTTTGTACAAAGAAAGGGTATTGTTATCTCAATGATCCTTCCTGTTCTTTTTGCTTCATTTTTTGCTATTTTCTTATCTCCAGAGCACGCTTCACAAGTTGCTTTTAGTGCGGGAGTTCTTGGAGTTTTAATTGGTGCAGATATTCTTTATCTTCCATGGGCAGTAAAAAAAGGATCAGGAGTAATGTCTATTGGTGGTGCGGGCATCTTTGATGGAATTTTTCTTGTAGCAATTGCTTCTGCAATTCTTGCGGCGATATAAACTTATTATCCGTGTCTATCTCTCGAGGGCGAACGGTGCCGTGCGGGGTCAGACCCCGCACAATGTAAGTTCAAGCTCTTTAAGATTATGAAATTTATTGCATAATATTTTCTTGACTTATTACTCTACCTTGCGATAATTAGCAAAATTAGACTCTCGATGGAAACATTTTTGGTTAATAGGCTTAAAAACTGTTTCGGAAAATTGACAAAGAGAAGAAATTAAGCTATCCTTATTTTGTAGCGTAGGGAAAAAGAGTCGAGTTTCTTACCAAATACCCCGCTTTTTGCGGGTTTATAAAGTAAAATCAAGTTTTTAAATGGAAGGCACTATCAAAACACTTACCGAGAGAGGATTTGGCTTTATCGAAAGAGAAGGAGAAGAAGATCTCTTCTTTCACTCTAACGATCTTGTCGACGTCAGTTTTGACGATCTCAAGGTAGGAGACAAAGTGAGCTTCGAAGTTGCTTCATCGAACAAAGGACCAAAGGCAGCAAACGTTTCTCGCGTCTAAAAAAGAAACCCTCTCTTTATAGAGGGGGTTTTCGTTTTGGATGAAAAAGGGGCACAGCCCCCTTTTTTCTTTATAAATATGTTTATTTTCGCTACTCTTATTGTATAATAACTAAAGTTATGGCTAAAAAAATTAAAGGAATAGTAAATATTACATCTTTAGGGACAGGGTATTTAAAGAGCGAAGAAATGGAAGAAGATGTGAAAATTGATACTCCATTTTTAAATACTGCCCTTCATAATGACGAAGTAGAAGTTGTTCTTTTTCCACAGAAAAAAGGAGAAAAACAAGAAGGAGAAGTGGTAAAAATTTTACAAAGAGCAAAAAGCAGGTTTGTGGGAACTATAGAAAAAAAGAAAGGGAAAAGCTTTGCATTTCTTATTCCTGATGATAAAAAAATGTATGCTGATATTTTTATTCCAAGCAGTAATGTAAAGGGAAAAACGAAGGCACTGGTAGAAATAGTGAGCTGGGATGATCCGAAAAAAAATCCAGAGGGGAAAGTAATAGAAGTAATTGGGAAAAAAGGAGAAAACGAAGCAGAGCTTCACTCTATTGTTTTAGAAAAGGGACTTTCTATATCTTTTCCAAAAAAAGTAGAAAAGGAAGCACAAGAAATAAAAAACAAAAAAATCAATGTAGAAAAAAGAAAAGATTTTCGCGGAGTACCAACATTTACCATTGATCCGGAAGACGCAAAAGATTTTGATGATGCGCTTTCTATAAAAAAAATAGAAAAAGGAGTTTACGAAATCGGGATCCACATTGCTGATGTTTCTTATTACCTAAAAGAAGGAACAAAAATAGACGAAGAGGCAAGAAAAAGAGCTTTTTCTATTTATCTTGTTGATCGAACAATCCCTATGCTTCCGGAGGTTCTTTCTAATAATGTCTGCAGTTTAAAACCAAACGAGGATCGTGCTGCTTTTTCCGCGGTGTTTAAGATGAGAGAAACAGGAGAAGTTGTGGAAAGTTGGTTTGGAGAAACGATTATTCTTTCGCAGAAAAGATTTACCTACAAAGAAGCACAAAAGGTTTTAGATGAAAGAAAAGGCGATTTTTACAATGAACTTCAATCTTTGAAAAAAATTGCAAAAAATCTAAGAAAAGAGAGAAAACAAAGAGGAGCTTTGGAAATTGACGAGGATGAGCTTTTCTTCCATCTTGATCACGATGGAAGACCTCTTTCTGTTTACCGCAAAGAACATCTTTTTACTCACGAGCTTATTGAAGAATTTATGGTTCTTGCAAACAGAAGAGTTTCTAAAGAATTTAACACTCTTTACCGAGTCCATGAAAAACCAGATAAAGAAAAAATAGATAACCTTCTTTCTTTTCTTTCTAATCTTGGTTATGACTTTAGGACAGAGAAGAAAGAGGTTAGTTCTGCAGAACTTAATAAACTTTTCTTAAAAGTGAAGGGGAAAGACGAGGAGTTTCTTGTAAGAACGGCGGTTCTTCGTTCAATGGCAAAAGCGGCTTACTCTGTGAAAAACAGAAAACACTTTGGTCTTGCTCTTGAAGAGTATACACACTTTACTTCTCCGATAAGAAGATATGCTGACCTTCTTGTGCATCGCATTGTAAAAAAGAAACTCAAAGGCGAGAAAGTTCGTGCAAGTGATTATCAAAAAGTTGCTGAAGAGATATCATGGAAAGAGCTTGATGTTTTGGATGCGGAAAGGAGTTCTGTTAGCTACAAGCAAGTAGAATACATGCTTGAAAAAGTAGGAGAAGAGTTTGATGCTGTTATTTCTGGAATTACGAGCTTTGGAATATTCGTGCAAGAGCTTTCTATAAAAGCAGAAGGGATGATTTCTATTCGGGACATGGACGATGATTACTATGTTTTAGATGAAGAGACATACTCTCTTGTTGGAACAAGAAAAAAGAAACGTTACTTTTTGGGGAAAAAAGTAAAAGTGAAACTTGCGGGGGGGAGCATAGAGACTCGCCAGCTGGATTTTGTTTTTGCAAAACAACAAAAAAATAGAAAAATCTCTTGACAATTTCTCTTTTTTCTGATATAGTAAAACAGATCTTTCAAAAAAAAGGAGGAGAAAAAATTGAAAAAATTGGGAGCAATTGTAATTTTACTTGTATTATTTTCCCTTTCTATTTCTTCTGAATGGTCTCTTTTAACTATTGGAGAGAAGATCGGGAAAAACCCTCAAGCAGCAACGGTCATTATCCAAGGGATGATTATTGCTATTGCTGTCGGGGCAATTGTTTTTTTATTTAGCTTATTCACAAAAAGAGATTATAGTGAGTAAGGGGAGAAAAAATTTTAAAAAGAGGCACAGATTTGTGCCTCTTTAATCTATTAAACAAGCAAAGTTTTTCTTTCCTGTTTTTTTATTGCATAATACACTTAATGTTTAATTTTCAAATAGAAAAAGAAAGTGGAATGGCGCGAACAGGAACTTTAACTACTCCACATGGAAAAATAAAAACTCCAGGATTTGTTCCTGTAGCTACGCGTGGAGCACTTAAGGGGATGAGCTTTAGAGATGCAAAAAGCATAGGTGCAGATGTTTTTATGGTAAATACTTTTCATTTTTACTGTAAAAAAGAGTATGAAATTGTAGAAAAAATGGGAGGATTGCACGGATTTTTAAACACCGATTATCCGTTAATGACCGACAGCGGTGGTTTTCAAGTTTTTAGTTTAGGGACAGGATATGGGCAGGATGTAGGCAAACTTCCGCGGAAAAATCAAAAGAAGTTAAGTCCTTTAAAAAAGAAAAACGCACATTTCTTTAAAGGAAGAGGAGGGGTAAAAATAGAAGAAGAAAAAGTTATTTTTAAATCTCCTTTTGATGGAAGTAGAGTAGAGATAACTCCGGAAAGCTCTATAAAAGCGCAAATGAAGTTAGGAGCAGATATTATTTTTGCATTTGATGAGTGCACATCTCCTCTTGAAAGCTATGATTATCAGAAAAAATCTTTAAAGAAAACAAATCGTTGGGCAGAAAAATCTTTAGAAACTCTACAAAATAAAAAGCAAAGAATGATGGGCATTGTTCAAGGAGGAAGATTTGAAGATTTAAGAAAAGAATCCGCACGTTTCATATCCTCTCTTCCTTTTTTTGGTTTTGGGATAGGAGGGTCTTTTGGAGAGTCTTTTGGAGATTCTAAAGAGAATATGAACTTTATTTTAGAATTACTATCAAAAGAACTTCCTTCTGATAAACCCCGACATCTTTTAGGAATAGGAGAACCAGAAGATATTATTGAAGGAGCACTAAGAGGAGTAGATCTTTTTGATTGTGTGATACCTACACGTTTTGCAAGACATGGAGCTGTACTTACCTCAAAAGGAAGAATAAATATAAAATCTTCTCGGTATAGAGAGGACAACACCCCACTTGATGAAAATTGTTCTTGTGATATCTGTTTGAAACATAAAAAAAGTTATCTTCACCATCTTGCACGGAAAAAAGAGATTTACGGTATTATGCTTCTTACATATCATAATCTGTATTTTATCTTCAACTTAATGGAAAAAATAAGAAAAGCAATTGAAAGAGATAGCTTGGAGCAATTTAGAGAAGGTTTTTTTAAAAGTTACAAAATGTTTTAAACACGGACATTTTGCACTTTTAAAGAGTCA
>JAGYMX010000006.1 GCA_018400405.1 bacterium | reverse complement strand
AATAAAAAATAAAATAAGTTACAAAAATTACAAAAAGGTATAAAAGTTAGTGATTTAAGGGATATAGAGATAACCGTAATATATAGGAAGATTTCGTGCTTAAACTTCGATAAAGTTATCTTATGCGAAGTATATACTCTTTCTATCTTTTTGTCAATATGACTCTATTTTTTCCGGTAGTGTCTCTTTTAAAAAGATCTCTATCTTTTTAAGTAAGTTTGCTTCTTTTTCCTCTACAATATGAGTAACTTTTTCTTCCACTTTTCTTTTTTCTTTTTCTATCTCTTCTTTTACAAGTTCTCTTCTTTCATTAAAAAAGATTTCTAATTTTTCTTTTAAGGGTTCTTCTATTTTTTCTCGAAAAAAATTTTTAAAGAGATCTGTAGTATCTGAAAAGAAAAAAAAGAAAAATAAAAGAAGAAAAACAAAAAATAAAAGAAAAATATAGCTCTTTACCATTTTAACCTTCTTTTAACACGTTTATTGCTCTTTTTAGACGTTTTTTTACTGTTTCCGATCCGAGTGTCGCAGCAATATCAAAAGGTCCTGCAGAAGCCCTTTTTCCGCTTAAAGCTACCCTTAATGGCCAAAGCATCTTCCCTCTGTCTTTTTCTTTGTTTGCTTCTTCTAATATCTCTTTTTCTATCTCTTCTTTCTCCCACTTTTTTATATTAGAAAAAATTTCTAAAACTTTTTCTAAGTTTTTAATGGTTTCCTTCTTTTTTCCTTCTTTCCAAAAAAGAAGCTCTTCTTCATATGAGATATCTTCTTTAAAAAAGTAATCTGCCAACTCCCCTATCTGAGAAAGATTTTTCATTCTCTCTTTATACAAAGAAACGATCTTATAAATCTCCCCATAAGACATTTCTTTTTCTCTTTTTAAGGCGTAGTAACCTATTTTGGGTATTTGCCCACCATATGCAGGAGGGTATCTTTCTTCATCAAAACTTGGACGTAAAAATCCCTCTTTTACAAGGTGTGGAATACACATTCTCACAATTTCATCAGTATCTTTTTTTCTTATATACTGACCGTTAATAAAGTCTAATTTTTTTATATCAAAAACTGCTCCTGATTTTTGACAATCTTTAAGAGAAAACTTGTTAACGATCTCTTCTAGAGAAAAAATTTCTTTTTCTCCCCCTGGGTGCCATCCCAGAAGAGTAATAAAATTTAAGAGCGCTTCTGGAAGATATCCTTTCTCTTTATATTCACAAAGAGAAGCGGCTCCGTGACGCTTGCTAAGTTTGCTTTTATCCTCTCCAAGAGTTAGTGGAAGGTGGGCATAAGTGCACGCCGGTGCTCCAAGAGCATTTTTTATAAGAATCTGTTTTGGGGTGTTTGAAATGTGATCTTCTCCGCGGATAATATGAGTTATACGCATCTGCATATCATCAATTGCACAGGCAAAATTATAAAGAGGAGAAAAATCTTTTTTCGCAATTACAAAATCTCCCCCGATGTCTTTCGTATTAAAGCTTACTTTTCCTCTTATTGCATCTTCAAACTCTACTACTTCATTTTCTGGAAGACGGAGACGAATAACAAAATCTTTTCCTTCTTTTATCATTTTTTCTTTTTTTCTTTCAGAAAGACGAAAACATCTTCCCTTATACTGTGGGGGTTCTTTTCTTTTTCTCTGTTCTTCTTTCTGTTTTTCAAGATCTTCTTTGCTACAAAAACAGTGGTAAGCTAAATTTTTTTCCAAAAGATGATTGATATATTTTTTATAAATTTCTCCTCTTTTACTTTGACGATAAGGACCAAAATTACCCTTTTCTCTCCCCTCTTCATCTATTACTCCCTCGTCCCAAGAAAGAGAAAGCCATTTTAAACTTCGCATAATATCTTCTTCGTACTTTGTCTTTGATCTTTCCTTATCTGTATCTTCAATACGTAAAATAAAAGATCCCTTCTTTTTCCGAGAAAAAAGAAAGTTAAAAAGGGCTATTCTCGCCGATCCGATATGTAAAAATCCTGTTGGTGAAGGTGCGAACCTTACTCTTATTTCTTCTTTGCTCATTGTCTTACTGTGTTAAGTACTCTTTAATATAAGATGCTATTATATGTGCCGCTCTTGGTCGTGCAAACTCCCCTGCTCTTTTCTCCATTACTTTTATCTGTTCATAAGGAGAAAAAAGTTCTTTTATTTTTCCCAAAAAAAAGTGCGGCGTAAGATTTTCTTCTTCAAGCACTACTGCTGCTCTTGAAGACGCATAAGCATATGCATTTTTTACTTGATGATCTTGTGCTGCTTCTGGTAAAGGAACAAAAACTCCTCCTTTTTTATTTGCCGCAATCTCAAAAATACTCCCCGAACCTGCTCTACTAATTACAATATCAGCAAGAGCATATGCTTGTTTTAAGGATTCCTCATCAAGAAAAGGATAAACATGATAATTCTCTTTCAACTCTTTGCTGGAGATAGTTGCTTGCGCTTCAACAGAAACTTGTTTGTAATTTTTCTTTCCACACTGATGAAAAACCTCAAACTCTTTCAAAAATCCGGTGGAAGAAGAAAGAAAAAGATCATTTATTCTTTCACTTCCTTGAGATCCACCCAAGATAAGAACAGCTGGTTTCTCTCCCCTTGCCTTTAAAAATCTTTTTGCTTCCTCTTTTTCACCTCCTATAACTTTTTCTCGTACAGGATTTCCAACAACAAACATCTTTTTCGTATTAACTCCTTCTGTTTTTGGAAAAGAGGTAAATACTTCTGCAGCAAAACGTTGTAAAAATCTATTTGCCATACCAGAGATCGCATCTGACTCGTGTAAAATAACGGGAACTTGAAAAATCCTTGCAGTTATAACTGCAGGAAAAGAGCCGTACCCCCCTTTGCTAAAAACAATATCCGGAGAAAAAAAATAAAGGTAAAAAAAAGATTGGATTATTCCAAAGGGTATTTTAAAAAAAATATCTAAAATATTTTCAAAAAAAGGTTTCACCCCTTTATATCTCCTAATTTTTCCCGAAAAAACATATTTTACTGCTACTCCCTCTTTTTTCATATATTCTTTTGAAATCTCATCTTCTGGCCCAAGATAAGAGATCTCTAAAGATTCTTGAGGAAGGAACCTCTTTAATTCACGAACAATTGCCAACAAAGGAAAAAGATGTCCTCCCGTTCCCCCGCCAGTAAGTATAACTTTGTACTTTCCGCTATTTGACATGAAAAATTTTGATATTTTTGATACTTTTTTTTAAAAATTTTGATATTTTTGATACTTTTTTTTAAAAAATTGCATTTCTACTTTCTGCGCATATATAAAGATACATTAAGCAATATCCCTATCGCCGCCATTTCTGTTAAAAGATGCGATTTTCCATAACTCACAAAAGGAAGGGGTATCCCTGTAACAGGAAAAACTCCAATCGTTACTCCTATATTAATGGAAGTTTGAATAAAAATCCAGCTACAGATACCAACAACTACAAGACGCGCAAACTTATCTTTACTTTCCCGCGCAATAACTATCCCTCTCCAGAAAAAAAGAAGAAGCAGTAATAAAAAAATTATACTTCCAATAAATCCTGTTTCTTCTGCTAACACGGCAAAAATAGAATCACTTGCAGGAAAAGAAAGATAACCAAACTTTTGCTGACTCATCCCAAGTCCAAGCCCTGTGATTCCTCCAGAACCGACAGCAATAAGCATTTGTCTTAATTGATAGTTTGACCCCAAAGGATTAGATTGTGGATTAAACATATTGATCACTCTTGTAAGCTGATAGGGATGGATCATTAGTGCAATAAAAAATCCAATTACCCCTGTAAAGAAAAGAACAACGCTGTGCCATAAAGGAGTTTCTGCAACAAAATAAACAACAAATGCCGTAGAAAGAATAATAACTAAAGTACTTAAATCTGGTTGACTTAAAAGAATAAAAGCAATTAATACAGAAACAACAAAAAATGGAAAAAGCACTTCTTTTGTAGGAAAAGATTTTCTTTTTGTTTTTGATATTTTTGCCGTAAGTAAGCTTGCAACATAAAGAACAAAGGTAAGTTTTAAAAATTCTGAAGGTTGAAAACTTAATGGTCCAAGAGCAATCCATCGCGCTGATCCCCTTGCTGTTTCAGAAAAGCCAGGAATAAAAAGTAAAATAAGTAAAAAAATATTTAAAAAAAGAATATAAGGAGCCCACTTTTTTATCAAAGAAAGAGGAGTCCTAAAAAAAAGGTAAGCAATAACAATACCAGGAAGAAAACCAAGAAAAATCTGGGAAAAAAATAAACTGTTTGAAGTGACAGAAGCTGCACTTGCAAAAATAAAGAGACCGAAAAAAATAATCGTACAAAAAACTCCTAAAAGAATGTAATCTAATTTTTTATTTTTCATTTATAATTTTTTACATAATCTTTAAATCTATCCCCTCTTTCTTTATAATTTTTAAAAAGATTAAAACTTGCAAAACCTGGTGATAAAAGACAAATGTTTTCTTCTGTTGTCTTTTGATAACATATATGTACCGCCTCCTCCATGTTGGAAACAGAAAATATATTTTTCTTCAACCTTTTTACCCTTCTTTGAAAGTTTTCATCCGTTAGAGGTAAAAGAACTATATTTTTTACCGTGTTTTTTTCTATCTTTTTTAGAAGATCTTCCACGCTTATATTTTTTTTTGACCCCCCGATAATCAATGTTTGTAAATTTTTAAAGGAATCAATCGCCATTATCGTCGCTTGTGGAATAGTTGCCGCAGAATCATTATAAAAATATATACCATTATATTTTCCGATGTATTCCATTCTGTGAGGAAGACCTTCAAAGTTTTTAATCGCTTGTTCTACAAATTCTTTTTTTATTTTTAAAACTTCTGCGACTTTGAATACCGGGTCTAATGGAGTAATTACTCCTTCTCTTTTTTTCGATAAAGAAAAGGGAATTTTTTCCGCATGTGTTTTTCTTGCAACTTCTCGCACGATCTTGTCTTCCTTGTTGTAAATAAAAAAATCTTCTTTTTTTTGAAAAATAGTTATTCTTTCTTTTGCCTTTATATACTCTTCAAAATTTTTGTGTTTATCTAAATGATCAGGGAAAACATTCAAAAAGACAGCAATATGAGGACTTTTTTTGACTGTTTCCAGTTGAAAACTGGAAAGCTCATAAACAAAAATTTCGCAATTTTTTTTATAAAGATATGAAAGAGGTGGAACTCCTACATTTCCTAAAAGACAAGAAGAAGTTCCAGAAAGATTTATGGCATTATTTAAGATAACGGATGTTGTGCTCTTTCCCTTTGTTCCCGTTATTCCGATAATCTTTTTTTTACAGTTTGCAATAAATATATCACTTGAAGAAGTAATAATTTGATTTTCTTTTTTTGGGATAAGAGACAAAGGAACTCCAGGCGATTTTATAAGCACATTATAATTATCTATTTTTGAAAGATATTTTTTCCCGAAGTATTTTTCGGTATCTACTTCTTCAATCTCTTTTTTTGTTTCTTCTTTTATCTTTTCAAAAGGAAGTGCATCAGCTACTCCCAAAGATTTAAAAATACTGTTCCTTTTTAAAAAACGCAAAACATCAACTCCTTCTTTCCCCATTCCAAGAATAAGAATTTTTTTATCTTTTAATTCCGAGATTAACATAGTTATCCTAAAAGATGTATTAAAACTCCTAAAATAGCAGCTACTGCCCCAACAATCCAGTAACGCATAGTTATTTTGTAGTGTGGCCATCCTTTCGCCTCAAAGTGCTGATGAAGCGGAGCAGAGAGAAAAATTTTCTTTTTCCATATTTTTTTCGAAAGAAGTTGAAGAATAACAGACACCGAAGTAAGAAGAAGAAGGATACCAATTATAGGAAGAACAGCTATCGCATTTGTAAGAAATGCCACTACTGTCAAAGCAGCTGTGAGCCCGATAACTCCCGTTTCCCCCATATAAAAACGTGCAGGAGGAATGTTAAACCATAAAAAAGCAAGAATACTTCCAACAACAGCAAGGCAAAATGCAGCAAGATTAATCTGTCCTTGGAAAAGAGCAATTGCAGCATACGCCGTAAAAATAGACATAAAAGTTCCTCCGGAAAGTCCATCTAATCCATCAATAACTCCCCCACTATAAACTGCGAGCATAACGATGATAAAAAACGGAAAGTAAAAAAATCCAAGATAAACTTCTCCATATCCTGGAATATGAATCATATCCTCTCCCAGACGAAAATAAAACCAGTATGCGCCAATAGCTCCGATTAAAGAAACAAGAAAAAGACGGTAGCGAAGATGAAGACCCTCAAAAAAACGACGCTTTCCTTTTTCTATAGAAACAGGAAGAACCTGTAAAAGATCGTCAATAAGACCAACGAGAGAAGCGGAAAACAAGGTAAAAAGAGGCAGCCATGTTTGGTTACGACTCAAAAAATTAAGTTTTTCAATCCAGAAGATGTCAGAAAAAAAAGAAAGAATATAAAAGAAAAGTGCAAGAAAAACAACCGACACCCAAATAAGGACACCCCCTAATCGCGGAGTCTTTATTTCTTTTTTTGAGTGAAACTTACAAAAATAGTTTGCATTATTTCCGTCTATTGTTTTTTCCTTTGGCTTCTTCTTCCATAAGCGATACTTATATAAAAAATGTGTAAGAGTAGGAGTAAGAGAAAAAGCAAAAAGAAATGAAAAAAAACCAATTGTAAACACCTTAATTACATTTATTGTCGTTTCCGGCATAAAAATAAAACTTAAAACTGATAAGCATTGTAAACATAATTCAAGAGTTTTTCCATCTCTAAAAATCGATCTTCTGCTCCAAGAACTACATTTACAAGATTTCCTTCTTCAGGAACTTCTAGAAGAAGAAGAAGACATCCGTAAGCGGCGTGAGTCCATCCTGTTTTTCCGCCAACTATATTTTCTTTCCACGCAAAATTCTTATCGTGAAGAAAATCATTTGTATTTACCGCCTCATAAAACATAAGTTTATCCGGAGAATAAAGACGAAAAGAAGGAAAAGTAGTAATTTCAAAGATGTTTTTATTCTGTTGAAGAATATAAAAAGAAAGCTTTGCAATATCTTCTACCGTTGAAAGATTGTACTCTCCTTTCCCATCAAGCCCACTAGGATTCACAAAGTATGTTTTTTCCATTCCAATATTTTCCGCTTTTTCGTTCATTTTCTCAATAAAAAGCTCTACCCCCTCTTTATCTTCTTTAAAAAATCTCTCTCCAGCAAGCGCAAGCGCAAAAGCGGCACTATTATTTGATTCAATAAGCATCGGATAAATAATATCTCCTATTTTTGTTTCACTCCACCACTTAAAATCACGAAACTCTGTTCGAGAAACAATCTCTGATTCTTTTATCTTTATCTCTTCTTCTAAATTATAATTTTCCAAAACAATAACTGCGGTCATCAGTTTGCTTATACTTGCAATAGGAAAAGGAGTTTTTGAGTCCTTTTCATAAAGAACAACCCTCTCTCCTTGCTTCGGATAAAAAACCGAAAGTGCTGCCGATGATTTAGGGAGGGGAAGATCTTCTATCTTCTCTTCGTTATTTTTTGGATATATTTCTTCTGCCGACGCTTTCTTTTCCGGAAGATCTTCTTCTTCCTTACTAAAGAAAAGAAAAAAACCTAAAATTAAAAAAGAAACAAAAATAACTGAAAAAAACAAAAAAAATTTTGTTTTTCTATTGTTTTTCATTTTTTTCTTTAATTATTTTTATCCCTAAACTATAAAGTTGATCTTCTCCAATATCAGAAGAAGGAGTTCCCATCATAATTTCCTGACCATCGCCTGTTTTTGGAAAAGCAATAACCTCACGAATATTCTTTTCGCCTTGCAAAACCATTAAGAAACGTTCAAATCCAAATGCAATTCCTCCGTGGGGAGGGGTTCCATATGAAAAAGCATGAAGAAGATGACCAAATTTTTCACGAATCTCTTCTTTTTTATGACCAAGTATCTGAAACACTGCCTCCAAAATATCTTTTTTATGTGATCTTATACTTCCCCCAGCAATCTCATTTCCATTAAGAACAAGATCATACTGCATACCTTTTATCTTTTCAGGATATTTTTTAATTTCTTTTATATCTTCTTCTGATGGCCGAGTAAAAGGGTGATGCATTGCGTTCCACTTTCCCTCTTCATTTTTTTCAAACATCGGAAAATCAACGACAAAGGCGAAGGCAAGCTCATTTTCATTTTTTTTATTCTCCCTCAAGTCTGGACGATCGGTTTTCCATCTTTTTACTGCTTCGTCATAAGTTATTCGTGGAAAAGGTTTTTCTTTGATTGTTTTTTCTGGAAAAAGGTTTTCTACTGCACTTATAACCATTTCTTCAATAATTTCTAAAACATCTTCTTCTTTTTCTACAAAAGCCATTTCAATATCTATTTGTGTAAATTCTGCCTGCCTATCAGCACGCATATCTTCATCACGAAAACATCTTGCAATCTGAAAATATTTTTCAAATCCTCCAGTAATCAAAAGCTGTTTGTACTGTTGAGGACTTTGTGGAAGAGCATAAAATTTTCCTTGATGAAGACGAGAAGGAACAAGAAAATCTCTTGCTCCTTCGGGTGTTGATTTTGTCAAAATAGGAGTTTCTATTTCCGTAAATCCATTTTTATCCAAAAAGTTTCTGCAGTATAAAATAAGTTTGTGACGCATAATCATATTTTCCTTCATTCTCTTGCGTCTTAGATCAAGATAACGGTAACGCATTCGCGTTTCTTCATTAACTTCGTACCCATCAGAAGAAAGAGAAAAAGGCGGAGTCAGTGATTCTGATAAAACTTTTAGTTTTTCAATTTCAACCTCTACACTTCCTGTTTTAATATCTTTATTTTTCATCTTTTCTGGTTTTTCTTTAACCTTTCCTATTACTTCTATCGTCCACTCTGGGCGAATCTTTTTTGCTACTTTGAAATCTTCATTTTCGGAAACAATTACTGTCTGTAATACTCCTGAAAAATCACGAACATCAAAAAAAAGAACACTTCCGTGTGAACGCAAACTTTTTACAAACCCACATATTTTTACTTTTTCTCCAATAAGAGAAGCTGTTTCTTCTATAAGAGTTCTTTTCATACTTCTATAGATTAATTTTCAATGTGTTTTTTAACAATCTCCATTATCTCTCGAGGGGTATAGTTTGTTTTAATAAGATATTCACGTGCGCCAAAGTCCTTAGCTTTTTCTTTTGAAGCTACATCGTCATAGTTAGAGTAAGCAATGACTCGTGTTTCACTTACACCCTCTGTTTTTCTTAATTTTTCTAAAAAATCTGTTCCGTTTTCCCGAGGTAAAAGAATATCAAGAACTATAAGATCCGGTTTTATTTTTTTTGTCATCTCCATTCCTTCTTCAGCGTCAAAAGCACTATATACTTCATATCCTTCATGACGAAAACGATCTTTATACATATCAGCAAGCATCTTTTCGTCTTCAATGATAAGAATTTTTTTTGCGTTTTCCATTTTTTTATCTTTTTAATTTTTCAAAAACTTACTCTTCAATTGAAAGAACTTGAAAAACTTTTCTATTTTTTATTACATCATGCACATACGCTCTCATTCGTTGCAAGTTTTCTTCTTTTTCTTCTTCTTTCTTTTTTCCCATAAAATTAAAGTGTTTTTTGATTTCCTTTTCAATCTCCTCGTCTGTTACCTCGATGTTTTCCTCTTTTGAAACTGCGTGAAGAATTAGAGCATAAGAAACATTTTCTTCTGCTTTTTTCCACCACTCTTTTCGTAATTCTTCTTCGGTCTTCTTTATCTCTTTTAAATATTTATCAAATGATGTGTTGTTCTGTGCAAGCTGATTTTTTACTGTTTGAACCATATTATCAATTTCTTTTTCCACCATTACTTCTGGTACTCCAAAAGAAGTTACTTTTTTTATCGCTTCTAAAATTTTTATCCTTACTCTTTCTTTTTCCTTTGCCTCTTTCTCTCTTAAAATTCCTTCTTTTATTTTTTCTTTAAGCTCTTTTAGGTTTTTGATATTTGGAAAAGATTGAGAAAAATCATCGTCCAGTTCTGGTATTTCTTTTTTTTCTACGGTAACCATTTCAACATTAAAATTAATTTTTCTTCCCTTCGTATTTTCTTCCTTTTCCGGAACATTTTTAACGTCAGGCGTTTTTATAGAAAAACTTTTCTTTTCTCCCGCTCTCATTCCAAGGATTGAATCTTCAAATCCCGGAAGAATGTCTAAATCACCATTCCCCAGTGTTACTTCAAAATTTTTTTCATCTATTTTTTTATCATCAATTCCTTCAAAAATACCGTTAAAATTTATTCTTACAAAGTCCCCCTTTTCTGCTGGTCCATCTTTTTTTTCTTTTTTTGCCCTTGATTCTCTCACGTTTTCAATCGCTTTTTCTATCTCCTCATCTTCTACCTTTACTTCTTTTTTTTCCTTTTTGGCAGTTTCTTTTGCAATTTTTTGGTAATTAGGAAGCTTTATCTCTGGCATTATATAAACAACTGCTTTATAGATTACTTCGTTTCCTGGAGCACATTTTATAATTTCAACATGAGGATTGGCGAGTGTAAAAAGATTATTTTCCTTCACAATCTCTGGATATGTTTCTTCTACGGCTTCTTTTGCGGCTTCTTCATAAAGCTTTTCTTTACCTACTGTATTTTCTACAATTTCTTTTGGTGCGTTTCCGGGTCGAAAACCTTTTATGTTCATTTTTTTAGAAAACTCCTCCGCTGCTTTTTTTACAAACTTTTCCATCTCTTCCGGGAAAATAGTAACTTTAATTTCTTTTTTTGTTTCTGATTTTTCTTCAATTTTAACATCCATAATATAGTGTATATTAACTTAAAAATTTTTTACTGTGTTTATTTTTTAACATTTTAGCATAGAGAAAAAATAATTTCTACTTTAAAAATTTTAAAAAAATAAAATATAAATCTTTTAAAGTTATTTCTTTTAATAAAAACCAAAAAGAGGCCACACGACCTCTTTTTTTTGGTTTTTTTAAAACTCTTTAAAAGTTTTTTTCTTCGTTCTCTTCTTCATCCTTTTCTTCATCCTCTTCTTCGTTCTCTTCTTCATCCTTTTCTTCATCCTCTTCTTCGTTCTCTTCTTCTAATCTATCTTCCTCCTCGTTTTCCGTAAATTCTGTGTTTTCTTCTATGTTTTCTTCTTCTAACTCTTTTTCTTCTGTGCTTTCTTCTCCACCCTCTTCATTCTCTTCTGAAGCTTTTTTGACCCCTTCAGAAGTAACTTCATTATCACCTTCTTTTTTTACTCTTTGCTTTTGCATCATATAATAAACACCGCCAGCAAGAAGTAAAATAATAATTAACATTCCCCAATCAATAGGCATAGTTTTTTTAAATTTATTCTTTTAAATTAGACCTTTAACATACCCTCCAATTTATAAACATCTCCTGCTCCCATTATAACGAGTATTCCATCATCTGGCAAGTAAGAAAGTATATACTCTGCCGTTTTTTTTAGATTTCCTATATACACTGCTTTATTTACATTACTTGCAAGTTTTTTTGCACTCACTTTTTTTACTACTTCTTCTGATTCCCGACCTTTCACAGTATATATATCAGTAATTACTAATTTCTCAAGTTTTTCTGCGCTAAGAATTTCTACAAATCTAGAGAAGAGACGATATGTTCTCTCATGCTGATGGGGTTGAAAAACAAGAAAAATTTTTTTACGCGGATATTTTTCTCTCACAGCCTGAAGAGTTGCTTTTATCTCTGTAGGATGATGAGCATAGTCAATGATTATTTTTAAAGAAGATCCGTTTTTTGTTTTTACTGTTTTCTCTTCAAATCGTCGCCAGCTTCCAGAGAAAGAAGAAAGTGCTTGTAACACTGTCTTTTCTTTTACTTGAAGATATTTTGAAACAAAAAATGCCCCCAGTGCATTAGAAAGATTGTGTCTTCCTGGAATCTTTAAATTTATTTTTTTTGCTTCACTTGAAAACAAAGAGTACTTCTTTAAAGGAGTGCTTAAAATTTTTTCTAAACTTTTACACCCTCTGTCATCAGCATTCAAAAAAACAGCTTCTTTTTTAGGTTTTTTCTCTAAATAATAACGAAATGTTTGAAGAATATCTTCTCTATTTTTATAAAAATCAAGATGATCTTCGTCTACATTAGTAATAAGCACTACTTTTGGAGAATAATTTAAGAAAGCAGCGCGAAACTCATCTGCTTCAATAAGTAAGTATTTTGATCTTCCCTTGCGAAAATTCTTCCCTCCAAATTCTTTAAGCTTTGTTCCTAAAATAACTGTCGGATCAAGCCCAGCACGGATCATAATAAGAGAAAGCATTGCTGTCGTTGTACTTTTTCCATGGGTTCCAGAGACAGCAATTGTGTAAAACTTTCTTGTCAAGTCTCCAAGTGCTTCTGCATAACTTTGTACCTTCACTCCTTTTCTTTTTGCAAAAACGATCTCCTCATTATCTTCTGGAACAGCACTACTATAGATGAGAAGATGAAGATTTTTTGGAAGATTTTCTTTCGCGTGTTTCGAAAAAATTTTCGCTCCTTCTTTTTCGAGATCTTTGTCTAAAAAAACATCTGATCCAGAAACCTCACTTCCTAAAGAAAGATAGTAACGCGCAAGAGCAGAAACACCTATTCCACCAACTCCCACAAAATGAACATACATCTTTTTATCTAATTTTTTCCTCATATTTTTTTCTATATTTTAAACTCCGCAACAGTTTTGTAAGAAGCCCCAAATTTTGAAAGTTTGCTCTCTATAAGATAAAAGTATTCTACCTTAAAACTTATATTAACATCTTCCTCTACTTCTGGAATCATAGAAAGTGGTAGTTTTTGAAAATCCCATTTTTTAATTCTTCCTAATGTAATGTGTAACAAAAAATCGTCTTCTTTCTCTTCTAAATTCTTTTGGAAAACTTTTTCTTGTAAATTTCGATTTAAATAAAAGACGTCTTCTCCATCCCCTGTTACCCAAATCAATCTTGCATTTTCTTTCTCTAATGGAAAGTAAGAGATTTTTTTGAGAGCAATGTAAAATGGATTGTATTTTACTTTGTTTGCAAGAAAAATAATATCTTTTACTTTTTCCTCTCTTACCGATCCCAAGAAAAGAAGAGTTATGTGAAAATTCTCTTTCTCCACCCACTTAATTTTTTTCCCAAAAATCGCCCTTAACTCTTCGGTTTTCAAAGAAAGCTCATCTTTTACAAAAGAGGGAAACTTTATGGCAAAGAATAGTCTTTTGAACATTTTTTTAATTTTTTTTATTATACGCTTTTCTTTAAGGAAGGCAAAAATTCTTTCTATTAATCTCTTCTTTGTGGTAAAATATGCACTGGAAAATTTAAACAATGATAATTCAATTAGAAAACTTTTCTGGAAGTATTTATAACACGCTAAGAAGTGCGGGATACTCTCCTTTAAAAAGTCCCTTTGAAAACGAAAAATCTTTCATAAAAAGAATTTTTTCTTCCCCCTATCCCCGCTTTCATATATATTTTGATGAAAAGAAAAATAATCTTTTTCTCCACTTAGATCAAAAACAAGCACGCTACAAGTCCGCTCATGACCATGCAGGAGAATATAAAGGAAACGTTGTAGAAAAAGAAGCAGAAAGAGTAAAAAGTTTTTTTTCATAATTTATTTATGTTGTAAAAATTAGCAGTATGCAGAAAAAAGAGAAAAAAAAGATACATGAGGTTATCCCTTACTTTTTACGGAAGATTAAAAAGAGTAGTTTTTCTTTACAAACACTTGAAAAAAAAGAAAGACACTTAACAGTTTTTCAGGGTTGGTTAAAAAAAGAAGGATTAGCAAATATGCTTATTGAAAAGATAGACAACAGCATTCTTTTAAATTTTAAAAAAGATTTAAAAAAGAAAAAACTGAAAAAAAGAACTGTTGACGAATACTTGAAAACATTATATGACCTGTTAGAATACGTAGAAGACAAAAAGCCAGAGAGCGATATCCAAAAGATTGTAAATCACTATTTTAAAACAAAAGGGTACACATTAGAAGAAATAAAGAAAGATGCAAAAAAAAGAAAGATTATCTATTCCCGACACACTCGTCCTGCAAAAGAACTTTTAGAACTTGCTGGGTCTTTAGAAAAAGCCAAAAAAGCACTTGACAAAATCGCTACTTGGGCAAAATCAAGAAACCTTGATTACGCCATTGAAACTGTTTTTAAAAAATGGCCAGAGATAAACAGTTTAAAGCCAAAAGAAAAGAAGAAAAAACCCTACTACCGAAACGATCCAATGGTCTGGTCAAAGTCAAAAAATAAATGGTTTGTAATCAATAGGGAGGGTGACTGGCTTGAATTTGCCGGAAAAGAAGAAGAAATTGAGTGGAAAGAAGAATAAATATTTAAAAAAAATGAAAGATTTTATATTTGCAAGTAATTCAAACTTTGGAGAAGTTATTTTGAAAGAAATTTTAAGGGAAAAAGTAGTTCCTTCTTATCTACTTACCTTTCCAGACAAAAAGGCCAAAAGAGGGCAAAAAATACAAACACTAAGCATAAAAGAAACTGCTCGAAAAAACAAAATTCCTATACTAGAAATTGATCATAAAAGATCTCTCCAAAAAATAGTTGAAGAAAAAAAAATTCCGGTAATAACCGCCGGATTTGGAATAATTATTCCTCAAAAAACCTTTCACACAGTAAACTTTTTCAATATACACCCCTCTCTTCTTCCAAAATACAGAGGAGCGACTCCTATTCAGTCTGCAATCATAAATGGAGAGAAGAAAAGTGGAGTTTCTATTTTTCAAATAGAAGAAAAAGTAGATAGCGGTCCACTTATCGTGCAAGAAGAAGTTTTTTTTAATGAAAAAAAAACCTATCTTCAGGCGGAAGAAATATTAGCAAAGAAAGGTGCAAAAATTCTTTTAAAAGCATTTCCACTCTTCTTCCAAGAAAAAATACCTTCTGTAAAACAAAATGAAGAAGAGGCAACATACACAAAAAAATTAAGAAAAGAGGATGGAAAAATAAACTGGAACGAATCAGCGAAAGAGATAGAAAGAAAAGTACGTGCTTATAATCCTTGGCCTGGAACTTATAGCAAAATGGGAAATCAAATTTTTAAAATATTAGAAGCGGAAATCCAAAAACAAACAACAGATGGCCCATTTGGTGTCCCTGGAAAAGTATATCTTGGAACGAATTACACTATCGCCGTACAAACAAAAAAAGACTTTGTTCTTATTAAAAGGCTACAAATAGAAGGGAAAAAATCAACAACAGCAAAAGACTTCCTTCAAGGAAATATGTCTTCAATGGGAGTTGTTCTCTCTTAAAACACTTAGCAAATTTTCTTTTTAAAGTAAGAGATTAGCTCTTTTTTTATATCTTCTCTTTGAAGAGCAAATTTTATTGAAGTTTTTAAATAATTAAGAGGATCTCCTGTAGTACACCACTCCCCTTCTATTGGTTGTGCGATGATCTTTCCCCCTTTTTGTACAAGTGAGTTTAAAATATCAACAATTCCAAACTCACCGTCTTTCCCTAAAGGAACTTTTGTTCCTTCTTTTATTACATCATAGGAAAGAATAAATCTTCCGAAAACCGCCTGGTGTGAGGGAGCTTTTTCTGCAGAAAACTTTTCACACGCCTTTTCCATTTCATATTTAGAACTTCCTTTTTTCTTATACTTTACTGTGCCGTATTTATGAACCTCTCCTCGAGAAACTTCTTGAACTCCGATAACTGCTTTTGCAGATTCTTTTTTATAAACCTCTATTAATTGTCTTACTACTGGCCTTTTTGATATTGTAAGATCATCTCCAAACATATATACAAAAGATTCTTGAGGATCAATTATCGGTGCAACAGAAATAAGAGGTGATGCGTTTCCATAGGGAAGACCACTTTTTTGCCGAACATAAATAAAATTTGCCATCTGGGGAATTTTCTTTATTGCTTGAAGACGTTTTCTTTTTCCATTTTTTTCAAGTTCGTTTTCTAACTCTCGGTTTGAATCAAAGTAATCTTCAAGAGAAGATTGTCCAGAACGAGTTACAAGAATAATATCTTTAATACCAGATTTTACCGCTTCTTCTACAAGATAGTGGACAATCGGCTTATCAATAATCGGTAACATTTCTTTTGGCTGATTTTTTGTCGCCGGTAAAAATCTTGTTCCATATCCAGCGGCAGCGATTACAGCTTTAGTAATTTTTTTCATAAAATTATTTAAAATTGTTTTTTAAACCTCTAAAGTTTTTTATAAGTTTTACTTAAGCCCTTTTAACCAAATTTTGCAGTAAACTATTTTTTAATAAACTTTCTTCCTACAATAGCAACCAGTGCTCTTGGGGTTCCGTCTCTGCGAAAAGAAAAGTAATTATCGTCACAAAAGGTACAGACAGGAAAAGATTGTACCTTTTTTACATTATCATACTTTTTAATTTTTTTCTCCACAAATCCTTTTAAATCAAAAAAACAAGAACCGTTTCTTTTTTCTACAAATTCTCCCAAGTTTTTTTCTTTAAAAAAAGTAAAAAAATCTTCTCTTACCTCAAAGTGACACACTCCAATGCCAGGACCAATTTCAAAAAAAACTTCTTTTTCTTTTTCTATATCGTTTTTTTGAAAAATTTTTTCAATAACCCCACCTGCTATCCCTCTCCATCCAGCATGAACAATCCCACAAACGTTTTTAGAAAAAAATGAGATTGGTAAACAATCAGCAACCCTCACCCCTAAAAAAATTTGTGAGGAAAAAGTAAAAAACCCGTCCGTGCCTTGAAAAATTTTTCCTCCGTCTTTCCCTCTTACTTTTTTTAAAGTACTCCCGTGGATCTGTTTCCCAAGCACGAGAAGATTTCTTTTTATCCCTATTTTTTTACAAAAAGAACGAATATTATCTTCGTTCCGCATATCTCCATCTTTTTTCTCTGAGATAATCATTATATAAAGATAAGAGCTGTCTCAATTAACGCTGCGAGAAAAAGAAGAGGAACAATAATATAAAAAAAGATATGCAGTGCAAAAGAAAATCTTTTCCTTAAAAGAGGAAGACAAAAAATTTCTTTTTTAGATAATTTCTTTTTCTTTTTGAATTCTCTCCATGACCCCTCTCCTATCCAAAATCCAATTGCAGAGCCAATAAGAAGAGCGGTAATTTCAAAAATTCCATGAAAAAAAAGAGATAAAAAAAGATCCTTAATCCCCATCTGAGAATAAGCAATCGCCCCCGCAATACCCAAAACCCATCCGTTAAGTGCAAGAAAAAAGAACGTTGGAACACCTAAAAAAACCCCAAGAAAAATAAAAAGAAAAATTTTTAAAGAATTGTTTAAAAATATAAAAACTCCAAGTGCAAGAAAGTGTAGATCAAAAAGAACAGAAAATGAATCACGAATCTTCTCAAAATACTCTGCGCAAAGAGAGGGTTTCAAGAAAACAAAAAAAACTCCTGCTATGAGAAAAATAAAGAAAATTAGCAAAGAAAAAAGAATATATTTCCCTATTTTTTTAAAAATTTTTCTTTCCTCTTTTTTTAATATCATTTTCCATTTTCTAAAATTTGAAAATCCTTTTTTCGAAACTCTGCAAGATTTTCCAGTTTCGAATCAGAGTTTATAATCTCCCCTAGATACTTCCCGGAAAGAAAGTGTGGTAGTAAGACATAGTCCACGCCTTCCTTATAAAGAGTTTTTGCCTCTTCTTCGTTCTCTGCGCGAGTAACAACCTTTATATCTTTATTAATATCTTTTATTCTTCGTACAACGGATATATTGTCTTCAAGATAAGGACTTGTAGAAATTACTACCTTTGTTTTTTTTAAATTCAGTTCTTCAAAAAGATGAGGGTCTTTTATATCTGCAAAAATTCTATCTATTTTTTCTTTTTTAAGTTTGTCAACAACAAGAGGATCAAAATCAATAGCAAGAATATTTTCTTTTTTTATGTAATTCATTATTCCTCTTCCAATCCTGTTTGCACCGATCAAAATTATCGGTTTAGAGATACCAAAATCACCCCCCTCTTCTTGTGTAATTTTTCTTTCAAAAATAGAAAGAAATCTTGCAAAATAAGGATATATCTTTTCCGCATAAAGGATAATATATGTAGATAAAGTAATTGTTACTACACCAACAATCACAATAAGAGCAAATATCCGTTCCGTAATATGCCCAAGAGAAAGCCCAAGCGTAGCAAAAATTAGGCTAAATTCAGAAATTTGAGCAACAGTAACTCCTGTTAAAAACCCCGTGCGTTTTTTGTAACGCATAAAGCCCATAATTATCATCACAATCAAAGGATTTCCGATAAGAACAAAAAGTGAAAAAATAACTACTGGAAGAAGTAATCCTTCAACTCCAGAAACAACCATCAGTGTCCCCAAAAAAACAAAAAATATAAGAATAAAAAAATCACGAAGAGGCCTTATCTTGTTTGCAATATGGTGTTTTTCCGCAGAGTGTGCTAATGCTACACCACCCAAAAATCCGGCAATTTCAATAGAAAATCCAAATTGTCGCACAACGGAAGCAAAAAAAAGAAGCCACGCTAAGCTTACAAGAAACAAAAGTTCGTGAGAATGAGAGATCTTTCGAAAAAGAAAAGGAAAAGCTGTTTTCCCCAAAAAAAGCATAAGAATAAAAAGCCCTATCCCAACAAAAACCGTATTTAAAAGGTGAAAAAATCCAACATCCTCCCCTATTTCAATAGCATTTAAAATAATAAGAATAAGGATAACGACCATATCCTGAACCAAAAGAAGACCGATCGCTACTCTTCCGTGTAAACTTGTTAAACTTCCTTTATCCGAAAGAAGTTTCATTATTATTACCGTGCTTGAAAAAGTAAGTGCAACGGCGATGTATACTGCGTGCAAAAATTCAAACTGAAAAACTTGAGCAATTAAAAATCCACCAAGGGCAGTAAATAAAACCTGCCCAATACCAATTGCTAAAGAAACTTTTCCTGTCTTTTTAATTGCTGTGTAATCCATCTCCATACCAACAAGGAAAAGAAGAAACATTATCCCAAGAGAAGAAAAAACATCTACCAGATCACCTTCTTTTATATTTAAAAATCCAAAAAGCCCAATAAAAATTCCCGTAAAAAGATATGCAAGAATTAACGGTTGTTTTAGAGAGCGAAAAATTATTGCTAAAATTGAGGCAAGAACAAGAAGAACAGCTAGTTCTTCATAAGCGGTAAGATCTATATTTGAAAAAATTTCTTTTAAAAAAGCAGTCATTTTTTGAGGTGATTTTTTCTAAAAAGCAGTCATTTTTTGAGGTGATTTTTTCTAAAAAGCAGTCATTTTTTGAGGTGATTTTTTCTAAAAAGCAGTCATTTTTAAAATAATTTTTA
>JAGYMX010000005.1 GCA_018400405.1 bacterium | reverse complement strand
ATGAAAAAAAGTGGAACACCAATAATTGAACATATTCCCCGTTTTTTAGAGTATTTGGATATAGAAAAAGGTGTATCAAACAAAACACAAGAAACATATACTCGTTTTTTACAAAGCTTTATTTACTGGATGGAAAAAAGTGACTTAAAGAGTCTAAAACCCCATGAGCTTAATGATGAACATATCTGGAAGTATCGTGTTTATCTCTCAAAACGAGTAACGCAAAGAAAAGAACCAATAAAAAAAACAACTCGTAACTATTATCTTATTGCTCTCCGATCTCTTCTTAATTATTTTTCTGATAGAAACATCATTTCTTTACCCGCAGAAAAAGTAAAACTAACCAAGGAGAATAAAGAAAGAACAGTAAAATTTCTTGATTTAAAACAGGTGGAAAGTCTTCTTCTTGCCCCAGACACGACAACAAAGGTTGGTCTTCGCGACCGGGCGATATTAGAAACATTTTTTTCTACAGGACTACGTGTTGCTGAGCTTGTTGCTCTCAATCGTGAACAGGTTAAAATAGGTATAGAAACCGATATACTGGAGGTTTCTATTGTTGGTAAAGGCGGACATCCACGTACGGTTTATTTTTCAAATCGTGCAATAAATGCGTTACGCAAATACTTAAGAACAAGAAAAGATAAGGAAAAAGCTCTTTTTGTAAGATATAAAGGTCCAAAGAAGTCTTCTATGAGAATCACTTCTCGTTCAGTAGAGTCGCTTGTTAAAAAGTATGCAAAGATAGCCGGTGTTCCGCTAATGACTACTCCACACACATTAAGACACTCTTACGCTACAGATCTTTTGGCACAAGGAGTTGACTTGAGAATTATTCAAGAATTTTTAGGACACAGAAATATTGCAACTACGCAAATATATACCCATATTACAAGTCAAAAACTAAAAGACATTCACAAGAAGTTTCATAGCGGAAAAGGGATGCAAGAGTAAGTCACTTTCCCCTATTTTTAATCTGTGGTAAAAATATCTCTTGACATAGTAACAATATATATTGTTTAATAAACTAACTTCCGTTAATTTTTTTGTAAGAATCGGTATAAAAAAATATTATTTCTAATATTTTTATTTTTGTTTTTTAATTATTAAAAGATTTTTTGATGCTGGGTATTTATCTTTACCATAAAGAGAAATTTCTTTAACCTTCAAACTATAGTCAAAATTAAATTGTTCTGATAATTTATTTAATATCTTAATCAATTCACTTTCTTTTTTTAATGCTTCTTTATGATCGCTTTCAAAATGATTTTTAAATATCGGGTATACTCGCAACTCACCTTTTTCGCTTAAGCTATTTAAAATATTTTCCAAAAAATTTTTTTGCGTTAGATCTTCATTACATATTGTTGCTCTGGCTATAATAAGATCTAAATTATTAATTGGTAATGTTTCGTAAAAATTTTGCTTATATAAGTTATGGGGATATTTTTGCAACATTTCTTTTTCAAGATCAACATCTACTCCATATACATTCTTAGAATCTAGTTTTTCTATTATGTACTTTACAAACTTTGCTTCCCTACCACACCCAATATCTAGAATTTTCTTTAGAGGAATTTTGTCTTCTTCTATTTCTAGATCATTCAAATACATGTCGATTATATCTTCCTTATTTCTTTCTTGAAGTTCTATAAATTCTTCTCTTTTTTTATAAGCATCTTTCTCTTTTTCGGTCCACTCATCTTCTTTTTTGTTATTTGCCTCTTTTAAAATTTCAATTATCTTATCTTGTTGGTTTTCCAAATCTTTTTTTCTCCTTTCTTTATCTAAAAAAAACTTGAAATCTTTACTCCATTTATCTTCTGGTTTTCTCATCTCTTCGGCAAATCTATGCTCCCTCTTTTTTTCATTGTTAAAAAAGTTTTTTTCAAATAAGTTAAATTGTTCTTTTTCTATCATATTTTTAATTATTTCTTACATGTTTGTTTCTGTGATTTTTTTATATTCATATTTTTTTATGATCAATGTGATTTCTATTAACAAAAAAATACTTTTTTATTGTATTGTATCTTCTTCTATTTGTGGAACCTCAAAAAGAAGTGGCTCTTTTTCTTCTATTTTTGCTACAATATAACCAATAGAAAAAGAAAGCGTAAGTGACAAAAAAAGAGCAAGAAAAAGAAAAATATCTTTTTTGTATCTTTTGACAAAATGTATTATTTTTGCTAACATATGGAGGTCTTTTGAAGATAATATTTATTTAATATGGCAACAACAAAATCAGCGGGTACAGTAAAAACTGGAAGAGATTCAAAACCAAAGTATTTGGGTGTAAAAATTTACGGAGGTCAAAAAGTAAAAGTTGGCAGTGTTATTATTCGTCAACGTGGAAGTAGGTTTGTTTCTGGAAAAAACACAAAGATCGGCAGAGATGACACGATTTATGCTGTAAAGAGTGGTGTTGTAAAGTATATTACAAAAAGAAAAACCAGTTTTGACGGGAGAAAGAAACACATTAAACAAGTTATCGTTGAGTAGAAGCACTTTTTATAAACTTTATAAAAAGTGGATGACCGCCTAACGGTTTTGATTTTAGCTCTGGATGATACTGCACCCCTAAAAAGAAGGGGTGTTTTTTTATTTCAATAATCTCTACAAGGTTAAGTTTCGGATTTTTTCCAGCAACAACTAATCCTTTCTTTTCTAAAATCGGAAGAAAATTATTATTTACCTCAAACCGGTGACGGTGTCTTTCACTTACAAGAGAAGATCGGTATGCCTTATAACTTAAAGTTCCTTTTTTTAATTTACAGTCAAAAGCTCCAAGACGCATTGTTCCCCCATAGTGTTGTTCTTTTAGAATTTGTTTTTGTGATTCCATTATATCAATAACAGGATGTTTTGTTTTTTTTGAAAACTCAGAAGATGAAGCATCTTTTAAATGACACACATTGCGTGCAAATTCAATAACAGCAAGTTGCATCCCAAAGCAAAGCCCAAAGAAGGGTATCTTTTTCTCTCTACAGTATCTAATTACTTCAATTTTTCCCTCTACTCCCCTTTTCCCAAATCCCCCAGGGATAAGGACTCCATCGTACGATGAAAGCTCTTTTAAGTTTTTTTTATTTTTTTCGTATTTTTCTGCAGAAAGCCAAGTGATATTATCTTTGTACCCTAAGTTCCAGCAAGCATGTTTCAACGCCTCAATAACTGAGATATAAGAGTCGGTAAGTACAAAATCTCCTGTTTGAAAATATTTTCCAACAACTGCTATTTTTACCTCTTTTTTTGCTTTTTTTGCCCGAAAAACAAATTTTTCCCAATCCTTTAGTCCAGGACAAGTTTTTTTTAGAGGAACATTTAATTTTTTTAAAATTCTCTCCCCTATTTTTTCTTTATTTAAAAGTAATGGTACTTCGTATACAAGTTTTACATCGGGAGCAGAAATTACATCTTCTGGATCAACGTTGCAAAAAGTTGATATTTTTTTCTTTCTAATCTCGTCTATGGGAAACGATGCTCTTCCAACAATAATATCTGGTTGAATACCTGCTTCATTGAGCAAGCGACTTGCACTTTGTGTTGGTTTCGTTTTCATCTCTCCTATTGTATTTGGAACAGGAAGATAGCTTACAAGAATGAAAAGAACGTTTTTTGGTTCCTTGAGGTGCATCATTCTTGCTGCTTCTAAAAAAAGTAAATTTTGATATTCACCTATTGTCCCTCCGATCTCAATAAGAACAAAGTTCGCGTCTGCGGATTTTCCTGCCATTTTAATACGAGAAATTACTTCGTTTGGAATATGAGGAACCACTTCTACACACTTTCCGTCATACTCTAAATTTCTTTCTTTATTTATAACTGTTTGATAAACCTTTCCTGTTGTAAGATAATTTTCTTTGGTAATATTTTCTCCAGAAAATCTTTCGTAATTCCCGATATCCTGGTCACACTCTGTTCCATCATCAGTTACAAAAACCTCTCCGTGTTCAATTGGATTCATTGTTCCCGCATCAACGTTTACATACGGGTCAATCTTCATTGCTGTTGCTTTATACCCTTTAGATTGCAAAATACGTAGGATAGATGCTGCAGTGATTCCCTTTCCTACGCCAGACATAACCCCACCAGTAATAAAAATAAATTTTCGTGCCATAAAATCCTTTTAGCTACTTTTCTTTTTTTATCTTTAACTTTATTTCTGATTTAATATCATGTTTAAGATCTATCTCAATTGTAAAATTTCCTAAATCTTTTATTGGTTTTTGAAGATCAATTTGATCTTTTTTTATTGTGAAACCTTTTTTTTCTAATTCTTCAGAAATTTTTTGTGCAGTTATAGATTCAAAAAGTTCTTCTTTTTCACCTACCTTTACTTTTATCTCTATCTCTTCTTTTTTTATCTTTTCTGCAATTTTTTTCAACTCTTCTTTTTCTTTTTGTGCTTCTTTTTCTTCTGCTAATCTTCTTTTTTCTGCCCAGTTTAAATCTTTCTTTGTTGCAATTTTCCCCAATCCCCTCTTTAGAAGAAAGTTTCTTCCGTATCCATCAGAGATATTTTTTATTTCATATTTTTTCCCTAAATTGGGAACATCTTTAAGTAGTATAACTTTCATATTTTTACATTTTTTTTATAACTTCTACTGCCTCTTTAAGTTGAGGATCTTTTTCATTTTCTATATCCTCTTCTGTGATTTCTATTTCAATATCCGGCTTGATGCCCTTGTTGTTTATTACATTCTTATTTGGCGTAAGAAAGTATTCTTCTGTTATTTTTATTGTTGAACCATCGTAAAGCTCATGCATTCTTTGGATAGATCCTTTTCCAAAAGATGGTGTTCCGATTATAGGAGTACTTCTTTGATCTTTTAATGCACCGGCGATAATCTCGGAAGCAGAAGCAGTTCCTTCGTTAATTAAAACAACAAGCGGATAATCAAGAAAAAAGGGAGGATTTCCTGTTGATCTTATTTCTTCGTCTCCATTTTTCTTTTTCGATCCTGTTTGAATAACAACAACACTATTTGGTTCTAAAAATCTTCCAGCAATATTTATTGAAGGGCTAAAGAGTCCTCCAGGATTATTTCGTAAATCTAAAATAATTTTTTTTGCGGGACTACTTAAAATTTCTCTTGCCATCTTTGCAAAATCATAAGATACATCCTCGTGAAAATGAAAAAGTTCAATGTGAGCGATATCTCCTTCTATCAATTTCCATTCCATAGAAGGTATAAGTATTGTATCTCGAATAATAGAAATCTCCTTTTCTTCTTCATCTCTCAATATTCCAAGAAGAACCTCTTCTCCCTTAGTTCCGCGAATTTTAACTACTGCTTCGTCTAAAGATACCTCCTCTGTAGATTCTCCGTTAATTGAAGTAATAACGTCTTGTGCTTTTATTCCTGCATGATATGCGGGAGTATTTTTTAGTGGTGAGATAACTTGCAGATTACCGTTTCGAATACCGATCTCAATGCCAATGCCATCAAATTTTCCAGAAACATCTTCCATAAAAACCTTACTTCTTTCTGGATCAAAAAAAGCAGTGTGTGGATCTTCCAGTGAGCCGATTAATCCGTTAATAATTCCATAAACCATCTTTTCTTGAGGAATCTCTTCAAATCCAGGAAAGTTTTCTTCAAGTAGATAATATGCTTCTGAAAAAAGAGTAAGATCTAATTCTTCTGTTGGATTAATGATAACTCTTTCGCTTTTTCCTAAAAGAAAACCGGAGACAAAAATAATTGTTCCGAAGAGTATCCCAGAAAAAAACTTTATAAAAAAATCTTTTTTCATCGCAGATAATATAGCATAATTATTTTTAAAATTCAAAATAAAAATCTTGAAAAACTAAAGAGTTTCTCCTATTAAATAATTGTATTTGTAGTCCGTAATCTTAACATTATAACTCTTGCCCAACTTTCCTTTATTTACGATTACTGCCTTATAATTTGAAGTTCTCCCAATAAATCCTCCTTCTCTTTTTTCCGTAAGCAACGTTTCATATATTTTCCCTTTTTCTTTTTTATTATCTTTTATCCTTATCTCTTTACTTAATGCAAAAATTTTTCGCGATCTTTCTTTTTTTATTCTTTCGGGCATATCTTTCATTTTTTCTGCCTCTGTATTTGGGCGCGGCGAGTAACGAGTAATGTTAATAATATGAGGTTTTATTTTTTTAATTACTTTATAGGTTTTTCTAAAATCTTCTTTGCTTTCTCCAGGAAATCCGACAATAACATCTGTCGCAAGAAGAAGGTTTTTAAACTTATCTTTAAAATTTTTTACAATATAAAAAAAATCTTCTACGGAATACTTTCTTCTCATTTGATCTAAAACCTTGTTTTCTCCTGACTGCAAAGGAAGATGAAGGTATTTGTATATTTTTTTATTTTCATAAATTTTTATTAACTCCGGAAGATTTTCTTTTATATCTTTCGGATTTCCCATCCCAATCCGAATTTTAAAATCGCCCTGAAGATCTATTATTTTTAAAAGAAGCTCTGGAAGATCTTTACTTCCCCTATCTTTTCCATAAATTCCAATATCTTGAGATGTAAGTTGTATTTCTTTATATCCCTTTTTAAGAAAGTTTTTTACTTCTTCTAAAACTTCTTCTTGTGGTTTACTTTCTAATTTTCCACGTGCAATTTTTGACGCACAGTAAGCGCACTCTCCCAAGCAACCAGAAGAAATAGAAACAACCACACTTACGGAATTTTGTAAAGAAAAAGATTTATTTTTTTTTCTTTTTAACGAATACTTCTTTTTTAAAAAGTTTTCTATATTAGAAAAATTTCGGATCGGTATAATATAATCTACAAAAGAAGAAAGATCTTTCTGTGTAATATATGGAAGACACCCCGTAAGAATAACATATTTACCGGCATTTTTTAGTTTATTTATTTCTTTTATAATTTTTCGTTCTGTTTTTTCTATCACTCCACAAGAGTTTATAAGCACAATATCTGCACAATCCTTATCTGCGGGAGAAAAAAATTTTTCTAAAATTTTTTCGTATTCACGAGAATCTGCTTTGTTTAATTTACAACCAAAAGTTTTTATAAAGTATTTTTTCATATAAAAACATCTCTAATTTAAGAACAGGCGAGTTTGATCCCGCCTGTAAAATTATTTTTTGCCGGGTTACATAACCCTTGAATTTAAAATAACAAAGTTTATGTGCCCCCGGTAGGATTCGAACCTACGACCTTGTCCTTAAAAGGGACCTGCTCTGCCAGCTGAGCTACAGGGGCTCTTCTATGATTAAACTAATGTTTAAATCTTTAGACAAGAAGACAATAATATTTATATATTGCTTCTTCTTACCTTAATGCACAAAACAATTATACTTATTTTATACTTAATATCAAGAAATAGATTGTATTTTTGAAAACTTTAAGAAGGAAAGAAAAATTTACAACCCTTCCTTCTTTAATTTTTCTAAAATTTCTCTCTGTTTCTTTGTGATTTTTTGTGGAATATCAATATTTACTTTTACATAAACGTCTCCTTTGCCGTATCCGGAAAGCTTCGGAAGCCCTTTTCCTGCAATACGAAAAACTTTTCCGTGGGAAGTTCCAGAAGGAATTTTAAGATTTATTTTTTTATCAGAAAGAAGATTAATCTCAATACTTCCCCCAATAACAGGTTTCGTATAATTTATTTTTGCTGTGTAATAGAGATCTGCCCCCCTTCTTTCAAAAGAAGTATTGTTTTCTACAAAAATTTCAACTAAAAGATCGCCTGGGGGGTTTCCTCTTTTTCCCGCATTTCCTTTTCCTTCTATTCTTATTCTCTGCCCAGAATCAATTCCTGCAGGAATGGTAAATTTAACTTCTTCTTCCTTTCTTACTCTTCCCTCCCCCCTACAAACAGTACATTTTTTATCATAAATCTCTCCCTCTCCCTCACAGTCTGGACAGATAAAAACCTGTGAAAAAGCACCGAAGAAGGTTCCGGTTTCTTTTTTAATTTTTCCACTTCCACCACATTTTTTGCAGGTTTCTTTCTTTGCTCCAGGAGCATTCCCACTTCCTTTACAGGATGGACATGTAATAAGTTTATTTACAAGAATCTTTTTTTCTTCATTTTCTGTTACTTTCTTTAATGTAGTCTTTACTCTTATTAAAATATCTTCCCCTTTTTCCTTCCTTTTTTTCCGTGGTCCTTTTCCAAATCCAAAAAACTCTTCAAAAATATCGCCCATATTCATGTCAAATCCAAACTGGGAGAAATCTTTAAAATCTCCCGCTCCTCCGCCTGTATAGCCTGCACCTGCACCTGCTCGTCCATAGCGATCATACTGTTCTCTCTTTTTTTCATTTGAGAGCACATGATATGCTTCGCTAATTTTTTTAAAGGTTTGTTCGTCGCCTCCTTTGTCTGGATGGTGTTGATGAGCAAGTTTTCTGTATGCCTTTTTTATCTCTTCTTTGCTTGCATCACGAGAGACGCCGAGTATTTTGTAATAATCTTCCATAAGATGCTCATTTAATATATTGTCCGCAGTATATTATTTTTACCGCGAAAAATATATATAAAACTTTTATTTTTCTTCGTATTCGCCTTCTTCTGCTTTTCCTTCTCCTTTTTCTTTCTCTTCTTTGTCCTTGTCTTCTGTTTTTTCTTTATTTTCTTTTTGTGCTTCTTCGTGGATTTTTTTCCCTACCTCTTGCATTGCTTTGCTTAACTCATCAATTTTTTTCTTAATCTTTTCAACATCTTCTTCTTTTTGAACATCACGAAGTTCTTTCATTTCTTTTTCCATTTTTTCTTTGTCTTCTTTTGATATTTTATCTTCAGAATCTTTGATCATTTTTTCTGTGCTGTAAATAGTCTGGTCTGCTTGATTATGAGTATCAATCAGTTCTTCTTTTTTCTTATCTGCCTGAGCATACTCCTCAGCCTCCTTTTTCATTCTTTCAACTTCTTCATCAGAAATTCCGCAAGTTCCTTCAATTCTGATAGATTGTGACTTTCCCGTACTTTTATCTTTTGCAGAAACGTTAAGAATTCCATTACTATCAATATCAAATGTTACTTCAATCTGTGGTACTCCCCTGGGAGCTGGTGGAATGCCGTCTAAAATAAACTGTCCTAAAGACTTGTTATCTTGTGCCATGGGTCTTTCTCCTTGTAAAACGTGAATTTGTACAGAGGGCTGGTTGTCTGTTGCTGTTGAAAAGACCTCTGTCTTTTGAGTAGGAACGGTCGTATTTTTTTCGATAAGAACTGTATTTTTACCCCCAAGAGTTTCAATCCCTAAGGAAAGAGGAATAACATCAAGGAGAAGAACATCCTTTACATCTCCGCCAAGAATTCCTCCTTGTATTGCCGCTCCGATAGCAACAACTTCATCGGGATTAATTTCTTTGTTTGGTTCTTTTTTAAAAATTTCTTTTACTCTTTCCTGAATTTTTGGCATTCGTGTTTGCCCCCCAACAAGAATAACTTCTTCAATGTCTTCAATTTTAATTTCTGATTCAGAGATTACCTTTTTTGCTAATTCAATAGAACGCTCTACGAGATCTTCAACAAGAGACTCAAATTTTGCGCGTGTAAGGGTGTAGTTAAGATGTTTTGGTCCTGATTCGTCAGATGTAACAAAGGGAATGTTAATATCTGTTTGTATCGTAGTAGAAAGTTCTTTTTTCGCTTTTTCTGCCTCTTCTTTTAATCTTTGTAGTGCTAATGAATCTTTTGAGAGATCTATACCGTAATCGTTTTTGAAGCTTTCAATAAGCCAATCAACAATTCTGTTGTCAAAATCTTCTCCACCAAGATAACTGTCTCCCCCTGTTCCCTTTACTTCAATAGTATCATCTCCAACATCAAGGATAGAAACATCAAAAGTTCCCCCTCCAAAATCATAAACAACTATCTGATGATCTTTCTTTTTTGTCAGTCCGTAAGCAAGTGCAGCTGCTGTTGGTTCATTGATTACTCGACGAACATTAAACCCTGCAATTTCTCCGGCAACTTTTGTTTCTTTTCTTTGTGCATCATCAAAATAAGCAGGACAGGTAATAATTGCCTCTGTTATTTTTTCTCCTATTTTTTCTTCTGCGTCTTTTTTGATTTTCTGTAAAACCATTGCTGAAATTTCTGCTGGCTTATACCATTTATCACCAAGCTTTACTTCTACGCCACCTCCCCCGTCTTCTTTTCTTATTTTGTATGGAAGATTTTTCATCTGACTCTGAACTTCTTTATCTGCAAAACGTCTTCCAATAAGTCGCTTTACAGCAAAAACAGTATTTTCAGGATTTGTTACCTGCTGACGTCGAGCAATAGCACCAGTTAATCTTTCTCCTTTTTTACTTAGAGCAACAACAGAAGGCGTTGTTCTTGCTCCCTCTTTATTTTCAATTATTTTTGGTTCTCCACCTTCAATAATCGCCATTGCAGAAAATGTTGTTCCAAGATCAATACCTAGTATTTTTGACATAAATTTTTCTTTTTTTACTTAATAATTTTTATAGATTTTTGCGACCTTCTTTAACTTTATTTTACTACTTTAACCTTTGCTGGACGGATAACTTTTCCCTGGAAAAGATAACCTTTTTCAACCTCTTCAATGATAGTTCCACTTTTTTGTCCTTTTTCTTCTCTTACTTCTATTGCTTCATGATAAAGCGGATCAAACTCTTCTCCTTCTATCTCTATCTCCTCTACTCCCTCTTCTTTAAGAAGAGAATCCAGCTGATTTTTTATTTTCAAGAATCCTTCCAGAAGATCATCTTTTTCCTTTCGTTTTTTTGCTTCTTTTTCTGCACGATTAAAGTTGTCTAATATCGGAAGAATTTTTAAAAAAAGATCTTCTTTCCCTTTTAAAAGAAAAGTACTTATTCTTCGATGTTCATCTTTCTTATAGTTTAAATAATCTGCCTTTGCTCTTTTCCACCCCTGAAGATACTCTTCTTTTTCTTTTTTATGTTTTTTGATTACTTCTTTTATTTTTTTCAATCTTTTTTCCTTTTTTTCTTCCATTTTTATTCTTTTAACATTTTTATGATTGCATTCACGAGACCTATATTACGATCATATGCCATCCTTTTGGGTCCTATAATCGCAAGAAGTCCCTTTTTTCGCATTATTTTGCATGGTGAAATTAAAATACTAAAATCTCTTTTTTTAGAAAATGGTGTTTCGCCCCCAATATAAACACGAACGCACTTTTCCTTATTATCTTCAAGAAAAAAATCAATATTTGTTTCAAAATCATTAACCATTCCTGTAAAGTCGTGTATCTTTTTTATATTTTCAAATTCTGGTCCTTGAAAAACCTCTTCCCACCCTTCTTTAAACAAAACATTTTCTTTGGGAAAGTATGAAACGGTAAGTCCTGAAGATGTATGTGCCAAGAATCGGGTAAATTCACGCATAAAACGCATCTTTCCCTTAATCTCTTCTTGCATTTTCCTTATCTCCCTTGTTAATTTTTTCTCTAATTCTTTAAGCTCTTCTTCTGCTAAAAGATCAACAAAAAATCTATATCCTTTATCGGTAGGAACTCTTCCAGAGGATGTGTGAGGCTGATAAAGATAGCCTTTTTCAATCAGTTCATAAAGTTCTGCTCTTATTGTTGCTGGAGAAATCCCCAAATTATATTTTTTCTCAATAAAACCTGAACTGATAGGGCTTGCAATTCCTATGTGTTCTCGAATAACAATTTCGAGAATAACTTTTTGTCTTTCGGTTAATTCATGCATTTTTTTAGCACCGTCTTTAATATTAAAAAATTAGCAATCTTTTGTCAAGAGTGCTAAATTTATTTTATTTAGATCTTCTTATTTATAGAATATCCTGTCTTCAAACCGTAAATCAATATAGTTTATATCTTCCCATTTTTCATTAGTAATTTCTTCACGGATAAGATTTAGATTTTCCCATTCTTTTTCCGCTTGCAAAAAAGTAAAATAAGCTCGCCACCCCTTTTTAAAAAAAACTTCTAATTTCTCCAAAGAAAATATTCGAAAATATACTATCTCTTCTTCGTTTTTAGAGAAGACCTCTTCTAAAAAAAATACTTTTTTTAAATTTTCTTTGTTAATTACTTCTTTTCCTAAGTAATCTTTTTCATCCTTTTCTTTTATGATTATAGGAAGATTTTTTTCAAAATTGACAATTTTTTCAAAAATTACTCCTTCACTGTCCAGATAATAACACTCTTCTTTTTTTCTGCTACACCAGTATGCACAAGGTGTTCTTTCTTTCATTTTAACCTCGATCTTATCGGGAAAAACTCTTTTTAATGAAATATCTTTTACTATCGGTGCTTTTTCTAAAATCAATTTTTCTACTATTTTTTCAGGAAAAAGAAAAATACTCTTAGATTGAAGAAAAAAAAGATTATGCACTGCTCCTTTTTTTACAAGATCTTCAACAGCATCTTCATTTAAATGGTTTAATTCTTCTGCTTCAAGAAAATTAACAGAATTTATTTGAAATAATGGATAAAAAGAAAAAAGATAAAAAAAGAAAAAAGATAAAAAAAGAAAAGAAAATAGTCCAAGAATAAAATTATCTTCAAAAAGAGAACCTTTTTTCTTCACAGAGTATTTTTTTTTGAAGCTCTTTTTTCTTTTCATAAAAAACTTTAAAAATTTTTTTAGATTTTTTTCTTTTTCCACTGAGACGTTTGACGGACAAGAAGCTCTTCTGCTCTTTCTGGGTCGCGCATAATTGAAAAAACAACCCGTTCCGTTCTTGTTTTTTGAGAACCCTTAACAAGAACAACATCTTTTGGAGAGATAATTTTTTCTAAGGCAATGGCAGCATCTTCGGCCCTAAGAAAAGTAAATGTTTTTTCTTCTTTCATTCCTCCATGAACAGCGGACTTTTTTACCTCTGTTGCCCACTCTCCGACTGCAAAAAGGTAGTCACAAAACTTTGCTGCTTCTTTCCCCAGTTTTCTATGTTCTTGGACAGAAAACTTTCCCAGTTCCAACATATCGCCAAGTACAGCTATTTTTCTTTTCCCAGGAACATTTTTTAATGCACGTAATGCAGAAGCCATAGAAGAAGGAGAAGCGTTGTAACTCCCGTCTAAAACAAAGGTATCTTTTTCTCCTTTTATAGGATATAGTCTTCCTTTTGCCGGTCTTATTTTTTCGATCATCTTTGGAAGCTTTTCAGCCTCAATTCCAAGTGCTAATCCTGTGGCAAAAACTGCTCCGGCAACATAGGCAAAGGATTCTCCAATACACCTGGAAAGAAAGAGAGAAAAATCTTTATTTTTATAAAAAATAGTAAGAGAAGATCCCTTAAAAGAATCACTAACAAAGTTTTTTATATGGATATCTGCTTTTTTATTAAATCCGAAAGTAATACTTCTTCCTCCTCCTTTCATTTTTAAAACGTGGGCATCGTCAAAATTTAAAACTACTGTTCCCTCTTTTTTTGTTTTTTTAATAAGTTTTGCTTTTTCTTTTGCAACTTCTTCTGCATTTTTATAAAACTCTACGTGTACAGGAACATCTCCTACTGCAGTTACTATTGAAATATCTGGCACGATAAAACTTGAAAGATACTCCATGTCTCCCGGTTTATCAGCAGCAAGTTCACAAACAACAATCTCCGGATAATTTTTATCACGAAAAAAAAGAACATACAGCCCTTTAAGCAAAATTAAAAGCCACTCTTTTATATTTTCTCCTGCTTTTTTTACATTCCAAAAAAGAAGAGGTGCTCCGATCTCTGTATTTAAGTTTCCTGCACTTTTCCGCAAATTTTTCAATCCACAAAAAGCAGTATAAATTCCTTCTTTTGTAGATGTCTTTCCGACACTTCCCGTCACTGCTATAATTTTCGGATGGTATTTTTTAATAATTAGTACCGTAAGTAATCGGAGGAAAAACTGTAGAATCTTTTTTATCATAAATTTTACATTTTAAAAACTTGTGTTATACTGTGACAATTTTAAGAAAGAAAGGAGGAAAAGTTTTGTTCTTTGAAAATTATTCTGGAGAAATGTCTTTATATGTGTTGTTTGGAACCGCAGTTATTCTTCTTGTTTCTTTTTTTGGACTCTTGAGGGTTATTTTTAAAATAACTGTGCCAAAAAAAGATTTTGAAAAAATGCGTACAGTACATAGAAAAACACAAAGCTAAAAGACAATCTCTCTCAAACAGCCGAACAAAAGTTCGGCTTTTTACTTTCATTTTTTTAAACAATTGCTTCTTTTGCTCTTTTTAAAGTTTTATACATCAAATACACGCTTTTTTTAAAAACTACATCTCTCCCATCGGGAAAAATTACCTCTCTTCCGTTGAATCCTTTTTTAAACGCAGTAACTCCCGGGAATTTTTTCTCGTCTATTCCCCAAAAATCATAAAATAAACACTCGTTTTCTCTTGCCTCTTTTAAAACCTCAAAACGTAAGAGAGCAGTTGCGTGAAATTTTCTTTTTTTATAATCTGACGCAGAGTGCAAAAAGTAAACAAAAGAACCAAAATGCAAAGCAATAATTCCTCCAAGAACATCTCCGTTTTTCCTTGCTAAAAAAAGATTACACCCGGGAAGTTCTAATATCTGCTGAAAATAATCATAATTATAACTTTTAAATCCTTGCCTTTCTTTTGTCTTTAAAAGAATTTTGTAAAAAGAATCTATTTCTTTGCTTTTCTCTACTAATACTCCTTTTCTTTTTGCATAGCGGATATTGTGGCGCGTGCTTTTCCGAAAACTTTTTAACATCTCTTCTGGTTCTTTAATTTGTGAGATAAGCGTTTTCTGTGGTTGAATACGGAAAAAAGATTTTTCTCCGGAATCTATTTTTTCTAATGGTTCTGCTTTTAAAAAAATTGCTTTTTTCTTTTTTGCAAACACTCTCGCTTCTCTAAAAAGTGCTTCTCGGATATCTTTATCGTGTGAAAAGGGTCCGTGAGGAATATAAAAATAAAAACCAAAAGGATTATTTTCTTTAAAAATCTGACAAACTCCAAGAAGTTTTCCATCTTTTTTTACGCAAAAACGGTAAACTTCTTGGTATTTTTTTTTAAAATCTCCCCAAAAAAAAGATTGTAAAAAACTTCCTTTTTCTTTTTTCAAAAAATTATCCCAATTCTCTTCTCTAACAACAGGTTCTACTTCTATTTTTTTCATGAACGGGAATTTATTTTCTCAAATGGAAGATATTTTTTTAAAACAGAAGGAATTTTAACACTTCCATCTTTCTGTTGATAGTTTTCAAGAAGTGCTATTAATATTCTTGGAGAAGCTATTACTGTATTATTTAAAGCATGAACAAATACTCTTTTTCCTTTTTTATTTTTATACTTTATATTTAATCTTCTTGCCTGCCAATCAGTTAAGTTAGAATCAGAGTGTGTTTCTCCGTAAGAGTTTCTAGAGGGCATCCATGTTTCAATATCATACATTTTATACTTTCCAGCACCCATATCACCCGTACATATGTGTAATACTCTATAGGGTAACTCTAGTTCTTGTAATATTTCTTCAGATATCTTTCTCATCTCCAATAACCACTTCTCTGATTCTTCTATATCATTTTTACACAAAAGAATCTGTTCTACTTTCATAAACTCGTGTAAACGGTAAAGACCTTTAGTGTCTTTTCCGTAACTACCCGCCTCAGATCTATAACACTGCGAAAAAGCGCAGGTTTTTATCGGTAAATCTTTTTCTTCAAATACTCTATCTGAGTAATACGCTAAAAGTGATGGTTCAGAAGTTCCAGCAAGATATGATTTTTCTTTTTTAGATCCGTCAGCAAGTCTTCCTGGATTTGCTATTTCATAAACTTCCTCTTTTCCAAAAGGAAAATGTCCACTACCAATTAGAGCAAATTCCTTTAGAATAGTGGGAGGAATCATAAAGGTAAACCCTTTATCTCTCATCTTCTTTATACAGTAAAGCATTAGTGCAAAAACCAAAAGAGCGGCTTCGTTTTTTAAGTAATATCCTCTAAAACCACTAACCTTAACTCCCCTTTCAAGATCTATAATATCAAGATCTTTTCCCAAAGTAATATGGTCTTTGATCGGGAAGTTAAACTCCGGAATACTCCCCCAACTAAATATTTCTCTGTTTTCTGAATCATCCTTACCAACAGGAGTATCTTCTGATGGTATATTAGGAACAAGCAACATTAAAGTATTGTACTCTTCTTCTATTTTCTTTAACTCTGGTACAATTTCTTTGATTTTCGCTTTGTTTTCTCTAGCTTTTTCTATATCCTTTTGCGAAAATGTATTTTGTTTTGCTTTGAGTTCTTCTATATCTTTTATTAATTTTCTTCTTTTTTTATCTATGTCAATTAGTTGATCTAGATCAAGATCAACTCCCTTGTCTTTTATCGCCTTTTCAACAACTTCTTTATTTTCTCTTATAAACTTTATGTCAAGCATATTTTTTTAAAGCTCTAAATCGTCTTTAACTTTTTGCATCGCCTGAAGGCCAAGAAAAACAAACTCCTCAAGATCAAGTCCGATATCAGAACAAGAAGAAATTATTTCTCTATCAGCACCTCGTGCGAAAGATTTTTCTTTAAATCTTTTAAGAACCGAGCTATATTTTAATTCTGAGATGTTTTTTGATGGTAAGATCAGGGTAGAAGCGACGATAAGACCTGTAAGAGGATCTGTACAATATATTGCTTTTTCAAAAAGTGTTTCTCTCTGTTTTCCTGTCTCTGGATTGTGAGCAAGAACTGCGTTTATTATATCTTTTTCTATTCCATTTTCTGCAAGTATCTCTGCTCCCTTTTTCCCATGTTTTTCCGGTTCTTTTTGATAATCAACAATCTCCATATCAATATCATGAAGTAATCCAGCAAGCGCCCATTTTTCCTCATCTTCTCCAAATTTATTTGCTAAATCACGCATAACAGCCTCAACCGCAAGCATATGTTTTATGCTATTTTCATTTTTTACATATCTCCTTACTAAATCTAATGCTTCTTCTCTTTTCATGGTTTATTTTTACGCAGAGTTATTTTTTTATTTTGGCTTTACAAGAGGAAATATCTGGCACTCTCTGGCCGTTTTATTCATTAAAAAACTAAAAAGTCTTTCTGATAAACCAAAACCACAAGTAGGAGGCATTCCGTACTCAAGTGCTTCGATAAAATCATGATCGTACATCTGTGCTTCTTCATCTCCTTTATCTCTTAACTTTTGTTGTTCTTTAAATCTTTCTGCCTGATCCAACGGATCATTTAGCTCACTATAACCGTTACCAACCTCAGATCCTGCCAAGATTACTTGAAACCTCCCCGCAACTTTTGGATTTTTTTCATTTCTTTTTGCAAGCGGAGAGACCTCTATAGGAACATTAATAAGAAATCCTGGACCAGCTATTTGTTTTCGACAGTACTTCCAAAGAACATCAACTGCTCTTCCTTTATTAAATCCTTTTTTATCGTATTTTAGTTTTAACTTTTTAATTACTTTTTTAATCGTCTCAAAGTTTGCTTCTTCAATATCAACACCTGTGTGTGTCCTTACTGTCTCACGATAATCATATCTTTTCCACTTTTTTCCAAGATCAAACTGAAAACCTCTCGTCTCAAACTTTAATCTTCCAAATGTTTTTTTTGCAATATACCTATACATCTCCTCTACCAACTTCATACCCATCTTATAATCTGCATATGCCCAGTAAAACTCCATCTGTGTATAATCCTGCAGGTGTTCGTTGCTCATTCCTTCGTTTCTAAATTGCCTTCCTATCTCAAATGTCTTTTCAAATCCAGCAACCATCAGTTTTTTTTGCCAAAGTTCTCCCATAGAAATACGTAAAAATATATCAATATCAAGTGCATTGTGGTAAGACTCAAAGGCCTTTGCGTCTGCTCCTCCAGCAACTGTTTCAAGAACAGGAGTTTCTACCTCTAAAAATTCTTTTTTGATTAAAAACTCTCTGATTGAGTTCCAAAACAGTGCTCTCTTCTTTATCATTTCTTTCACTTCAGGATTAAAGAGAATATCTAAATATCTTTTTCGAAGCTTCTCTTCTTCACTTTTAAGACCGTGCCATTTTTCAGGAAGTGGTAAAATACTTTTACTTAATATTTTAATATCATCAACATCAAGTGTTTTTTCTTTCTTTTTTGTTAAAACAAGAACTCCCCTTACTTGCACAAAATCACCAACATCAAAATTATCATTAAAAAAAGTAAACATTTTCTGACCAACACCATCCTGTCTTATGAGAGCTTGGATGGTAGCTGTTCCATCTTCAATATCAAGGAAAAAAATCTTTCCGTGACCTCTTTTTGATCTTATCCTCCCGACCAAAAAAAACTGTTCTTTTTTCTTTTTAAGAGAGTTGAAAATTTCAAGTGCTTTTCTATTTGTATAACTTCTTTTGGTTTTCTCCGGATACGGAGAAATTCCCATTTTTCTTATTCTTTCCAATTTTTTTATTCTATTTTTCCGTATTTCTTCTTTTCGATTCACTTTTTTAAACTTAATTTTTATAACTTGTAAGAATTATTTTATCCAATAAAAGAGATAAAATCAAATTTACTTTATGATTTTCAAAATTTTATATTTCTTTTCTCCTCCAGGAGTTTTAATTACACATTCCTCTCCTTCTTTTTTATCTAAAAATGCTTTTCCCATTGGAGAGTCGCAAGATATCTTCCCTGCAAAAGGATCTGCCTCTGTTCCACCAACAATCTCTATTTCTTTTGCTTCACCCCCACTCTTAATCTTTATTTTTGATCCTATCTGAACAAAATCCTTTCCTTCTTTTTCTTCAATAATATGTGCTTCTTTTATCGTTTCTCTAAGCTTTGATATTTTTGTTTCTAAAATATTTTGTTCATTTTTTGCATCATCATAAGCAGAATTTTCACTTAAATCACCAAATGAAGCGGCAAATTTTAATTTTTCTGCAACTTCTTTCCTTTTTTCTTTTTCTAAATACTCCAATTCTTTTTTTAGCTTTTCGAGGCCCTTTTTCGTGAAACAGTTTTTCATATTTTTTATATTACTTTTCTAAATCTTCTTTAAAGTACTCTTTGAGAATATCTCTTGCGAGATGTGTAGCGACGGGGGTAACCCCTTCTACTCCTTCGACCATAACCGTTATTACCACTTCCGGATCTTCGTAAGGAGCAAAAGCTGTTACCCAGTTGTTGTTTATCCCTTCTTTTGAAGTTTGTGCTGTTCCTGTTTTTGCACCTGTCTTTACAGGAAGCACTTGCAACGATCTTGCTGTTCCAATAACTGTAGCTTGGTGCATTCCTTCTTTTACCACGTTTAAGTTTTTTTGTGAAATAAAATTCTCTCGGATAACTTCCGCTTCTCTTTTTTTAATTACTTTTCCTTCGTCATCTATAATCTCTTTTAGAATATGTGGAACAAGAAGTTTTCCACCATTAACAATGGAAGCAAAACCGTTTGCAACTTGCAGTGGGGTAGCAGAAAGATATCCTTGACCAATAGAAAGATTATAGGTATCTCCTATGCGCCAAATATCATTTAATGTATCTTTTTTCCACTCTGGAGAAGGAATAAATCCTTCTTTTTCTCCCGGCAGGTCTATCCCCGTCTTTGAGCCCCACCCAAAAAGAGAAAGATACTTTTTTATTCTTTCCGCACCAAGACCCTCTTGATCTTCATATCCTCCACCAATTGTATAAAAATAAACATTTCCAGAAACAGCGATTGCTTCTCGCATATTTTTCCATCCATGAGCTTGAAAATCATGAAAAATTGTAACTTGAGAAGGGTTCCAAGGATTTGGTATTGTGATATATCCTGGGCTATAGATCTTTTTTTCAGGAGAAATAATCTCTTCTTCTAGTGCTGCAGATGCTAACATCGGTTTTATTACCGAGCCTGTTGGATAAGAAGCACCAATAACACGGTTTAGAAAAACAGCATCTTTATTTTCAAAAAGCTCATTAAAGGCCCCTTTATCAGATGTTTTACGAAAAATATTACTATCAAAGCTTGGAAAACTTACTAAAGAAAGAACTTCTCCATTTTGAGGATTAAGAACAACTACTGCTGCTTTTCTTGAACCAATCTCTTCTAGTTTCTCTTTTGTTTTTTGAAATACAATTTCCTGTAAATGGGCATTAATTGTAAGAACAAGATTTTTACCCGATTCTTCAGTTTTTATTATCTCCTCATTTTTTACATTACCAGCAACATCATGCTCTATCTTTATTTTATCGTCCGCACGAGTAAGATACTTTTCATAAAATTTTTCTACTCCTGTTTTTCCAACGTAGTCGTGAATAGTATACGCTTCTGGATTTTCTCTCAGTGTCTCTTTGTCAATTTTTCCAATATATCCCAAAATATGTGCAAGAGCTTCCCCGTTACGATACTCTCTTCCTGTAGTACTAGAAATTGAAAAATTAGAAGATGATAAAAGATCCCCAGAATATATCTGCACTAACTCTTCGTGTTCTAAATTTTTCTTTACAACAACACTACCCTCTTTCGCTTCCATTAAATAATAAGCAATATTCTTTGGTTCTTTTCCAATGATACGAGAAATTTCAAAAACCTCTTTCTTTTTTAAAGAAAAGTTTTTATCTTTTTTAAATAAAAGATCAAACTGGGGAGAATTAAATGCTATCTGTTCATAATTTCTATCATAAACAACGCCTCTTAAAAGTTGTGTAGCGGAAATTGATAATATATTATTTTGCGCAAGATCAGAAAAATGTTCTCCCTCAACAAACTGTAAGTGAAAACTTCTTCCGAAAAGGAGAAGAAAAAGAAAAAAAACAATACCAGCAAAAAAACGTAGTGTCTGTAGAGAAAGAGATACTTCTAACCTTTTTTTTGAAGTCCCAAACTCCTCTTCTTTTTTCTGTGCTAAATTATCTAAAAAAACCTCGTGAGGCTCTATCTCTTTTACTGTTTTTCTTCTTTTATTAAACAACGGAAATACGGACATATTTTTTTAATACTGTTTTTAAAAGATACGCGAAAAAAAAGAATATAAGCATATAGGTTCCAAAAGGAAGATTTGAAAAAACGTCTGTCCAAAAACCAAGAAACACTGCCCAAAAAACTCCCGTCTTACAGTAAGGACTTTCTAAGATATTATAAAAGAAAATAAAAAAAAGAGGAAAGACAAAAATTGGAAAAAAAAGAAAGGAATAGAAAAAATAACTTCCAAGAAGAAGAAGAAAAAAAATTAAAAAAAGGAAAATAAAAAAATTTACTGATATTTTTTGAAGATTACTTATCATTGAAACTTTCAAGTTTTAAAATAAACAAATGATCAAGATATTTATAATCAATACTATGCCACACGTTTGCTCTCACAAAAGCTTCAACATCGCTTTTTTCAACATTAGCAACTCTTCCTACATAAACTGCTTCTGATGCTCCTCCCCCCTCTGGAAGAGCGGCAACTATATCTCCTTTTTTTATTTCTTTGTCTTTTGGTAACATATCAAGTAAGAGATTTTTTCCTCCTGTTCCTCGTAAAACACCTCTTGGATTTTCTTTATTTTGGACAACAGATTCAATTGAACTTCCCTCTTTATTGATAAGTTCAATTTTTGAAAAGTTCTCAAAAACTTGAGAAACAAAACCGACAAAAACTCCTTCAGAAGTAAGAGCTATGTCTCCCTCGTTTGGAGCTTTTGCATGATGTATAATAACTTCTCCATGGGAAAAATCTCTCCCAGTTACTTCTCCGAAAATAGCTTCTTTCTCAAGAAAAAAATCAACATCTAGTGCGTCACGAAGCACTTGATTCTCTTCTCTTAAAGAACTTAATTTTGAAATTTTAGAAAAAAGAGATCTGTTTTCTTTGCGAAGATATTCTATCTCATTTCTTATATCCTTCGCATTTTGAAAAATCTCCATATACTGAGAAAATATATTCCCCTTCTCTAAGAAAGTTTTTTGTAAGGGAGAGAGAAGAAAAAAAGCAGATTCCTTAATTTTTGAAGAAAAAGGAGTAAATATACTTAGTCCTAAAATAAAAAAAAGAAACACAACCCAAATAAAAAAATTTTGTTTCTTGCGCATTAATCTTTTATATCATAACAAAAAATTGGAAACAAACTGCAAACTACTTTTTTCTTAATTTAAAAGTAAGATTTACTATCCTGATAATATAGAGTTTTACTAAACTTGTCTTGGTAGACAAAATAAGTTAGTCTTGTCAATTTTATATCATATTAGACATAAGACTTAAAATCTTTGTAAGGCGACTACCTACTCTCGCCTTAAAAGACTACCATCGGCCTTGGAGGATTTCACTACTGTGTTCGGAATGGGAACAGGTGGAGCACCTCCAGTATAGTCGCCTTACAAAAACTTTAAGTTTTTATGCTATTTAAATTTAGAATATCTCATAGTTTAATTCCAATTTTGTAAATAATAATCATTAACTACTAGCCAAAACGCACGACCGATTAGTACTGCTTGGCTAAAAGTGTTACCACTCTTACACCTACAGCCTATCAACCTCGTCATCTTCGAGGGGTCTGTGAGTCCTAATCTTGGAGTAGGCTTCGCGCTTAGATGCTTTCAGCGCTTATCCTTTCCCAACTTAGCT
>JAGYMX010000004.1 GCA_018400405.1 bacterium | reverse complement strand
AAAAAAATTATTTTTAAAGAAGTGTAATTTGACAAAAATAATACGTTTATGTTAGAAAATAAAAACTCTTAGTTCTTTAAAAAAGGAGGCGTGTTATTGTGGGTAAAGTTTTAAAATTTTCCTCTAAAAAAGAAAGAAGATCTTTTCAAAAAACTCTCACAGATTTCATGAAAGAAGCAAGTAAATCAGAAAAAGAAAAAAGTATTCCCTTGAGAGGAGGGCTTTACCTTTCTGATTTTCAAGAGTTGGAAGAGATGATAAAAAAAAGTATCAGCAGTATACTTATGAATGCTCAATGTACAAACTCTGATTATTTTCTTTGTGGAATATATATTTCAAAAATGGTTGCAAAAACAGCAGAAAACCCGCCAGAAAGCTTTTACGCTATTGACCATCTAAAGAAAATAGACTCCATGGAAGACTACTGGAACTGGCAGGCAGCAGGAGATGTTTCTTTTCTTTCTTGTGCTTTCTTTCCAGAAAGATTTAATCACGGATTTATGACTTATAAGGATTGTGTTTCTATTGGTGTTGGCTCATACGCGAACTTTTATTCTAAAAGCTTGAAAGAGATAGGATACTTGATGAGTATACACTACGAAAAAATGGCAGAAATAACCCGCAAAGCTCTTTTAAGTCCCTTTTAAGTAAGGGGCTTTTTTTTGATAAATTTTTTATATAGTATATAATTTTCTTATTATGCGTACATGGATTGAAATTAGTAAAAAAGATACTTTTCATAACTTAAAAACACTCCGTAAAATAATTTCGCCAAAATCTCTCTTTACCGCAGTAGTAAAATCAAATGCTTATGGTCACAATCTTATTGATTTTTCTCTCCTTATAGAAAATAGTGAAATTGATAATTTTGCGGTTGATTCTATTATTGAAGCAGAAACATTAAGAAAAAAAGGAGTTAAAAAACCAATTCTTGTTTTGGGGTACACTCCTCCGGAAAAAATTAAGGAAGCTTCTATAAAGAATATTTCTATTACTCTTCCCGACCACTTAACGTTAAAAAACTTAGAAAGAATAAAAACATCCTCACAGAAGTTAAAAATACATCTGAAAATAGACACCGGCATGCACCGTCAAGGATTTTTTTTAAAAGAAGTTCCACAAGTATTAAAAACTATCAAAAAAAACCCTTCTCTATTTTTAGAGGGTGTTTACAGTCATTTCGCTTCCGCGAAAAACCCATCTCTTCTAAAAGAAACATTAGCTCAGGTTAAAAAATTTGAAGAGGCACTAAAAATTCTCTACTCTTTCGGTTTTCAAAATACTACTCGCCATATTTGCGCTACATCAGGGACAATTATTCTTCCTCAGTCTCATCTTGACATGGTTCGTATTGGTATCGGAATATACGGTCTCTGGCCATCTCTGGAAACAAAAAAAGCATTTCAAAATAAAATGCTTCTAAAACCATCTCTCTCCTGGAAAACAATTATTGGAGAGGTAAAAGATATTCCCAAGGGAAGTAGAGTAGGATATGATTTTACCGAAAAGGTTTATCAAAAAACAAAGTTGGCAATTATCCCTGTTGGATACTGGCACGGGTTTTCTCGCACTCTTTCAGGTATAGGAGAAGTACTTGTCCACGGGAAAAGAGCAAAAGTACTTGGAAGAGTTTCTATGGATATGATGTGTGTAGATATAACTAAAATTAAAAATGCAAAAGTTGGAGACGAAGTAGTCCTTATCGGAAAACAAGGAAAAGAAGAGATAACCGCCGATGAAATTGCATCTCTCCTAAATACTACCTGTTACGAAGTTTTAACCTGCCTCAATCCACGAATAAAAAGAGTAATTACTTAACTTTTAATTTTCTGTTTTTATTCTTTTGAGTAGGCAACTTGCGCGTGAATATCGGAAAAAAGTATTACTGTTTTTTCTTTACACTCTTCAAGATCAACTTCTGCTGCATATCCATCAATAACTGTTTTTTTATAAGAAATTCTTTCAAGCATATTTTCAATTTGTGGACGGTAATAGTTTGACATCTCTTTGGGGGCACCAACTCTTTGGATAAACTTTTCTGGATAAAAATGGTGTGGAATAATTATTTTTGGATTACAAACTCGTAATGCAAGCTCCGCAGAGGTAATGTCCGGTTCTTGAGGAACCATATTTGGCCTTACAAATGCTATATCTGTTGATCCAAGAACCTCCGCATCTTTAAAAGATATTTTTTCTAATGACTTGGGATCTCCTAGGTCAGCAAAATTTGTAACGGAAGCCTCTGAATGACGAATATTAAAAACAATATTTCTCATTCCCTTGGAATCTTTTGTTTCTACTCCTGTAATTACAAAATCTCCGACTTCTGTTACCCCTGGCTCACTAACAATTACCGCTCTTGGTGAGGCACCAATATTTCCATGATCGTGCCAAGTACTGCTTATCAGTGTATAGTCTGATCTTACCGTCCCCATAAAAACACTATCAAAATCATCATGTGGGTCAATAAGAAATCTTTTTTCCTTCATCTCAATCAGGAAGCAACAGCGACCATACCATGTTATTTTTACCTTCATAAAATTTTTCCTCTTTGAAATAAAATTAATTTAAAATCCATAAACTATAATTAAGATAAGTAGCAAAGCTTACCCATAAAAGATAAGGAAGAAAAAGATAACCAGCCCTTTTTTGTATTCTGTAAAACAAAATCATATTAAAGAGAATAAGAATCCACAAAAGAAGAATAATCACAAAAGCTGTTTCGGGACTTTGTATTCCAAAAAAGAAGAAAGACCATAAAAAATTTAAAATAAGTTGTGCCCCATAGACAAAAAGAGGCAAAGTAACATTTTTTTCTTTTTCTTTTTTCCAAACTAAATAGAAAGCGACTCCCATTAATATATAGAGAACAGTCCAAACAGGACCAAAAACAAATCCCGGAGGATTTAAGAGAGGTTTTTTTAAAGTTTCATACCAAGGAGAAATTCCTGCTCTTGTAAAAAATGATCCGAAAAACCCGACAAGAAGCGGAAGTATAATAGAAATAACTACCTTCAAAAAATTATTTTTTTTCATAATAATTTTGTTTTTATAATCTCTTTACTCTTTTTTAAAAACCTTATATCCTTCTCGTGCTTTTTTTCTTACTTTCAATCCCACCTCTTGTCGCGGTTTTGCTTTTTTAATCTTTTTCTTATCTACTTCCATAGATTTTATTTTTTGCGTAAAATCCGTTTCACCGCCCTTTATCCTCACCTCTTCTTCTATAGAGAGAGGAGCACGCAACCTTACTACCGCAACTTTTGCCTTATTAAAATAATGAACAACTTTTCCAATAACCTTTTCTTTAGGTTTTTTTATTAAATCTTTTTTTGGAGCCTTTCCCTTCTTCTTTGTTTTTTTTACTACCGTTTTCTTCTTTGGAGCTTTCTTTTTTATTACTTTTTTTGTTTTTTTTAGAACCATATTACTTTTTGTAAAAATAAAACGACCTTTTGCTTTTAAATCTTTGAAGTAAAAAAGAGAGCGGGCGACGGGGATCGAACCCGCGTATCTTGCTTGGGAAGCAAACGCACTGCCACTGTGCTACGCCCGCAAATTAACTTAATCAAAAAAATCTTCTGCTTTTTGAAAAAGATGACCAATTCTTGTCTCTTTTACGCCCTCCCCCTCTTCTTCTACTATTTTTAAAAAACATTTTGCCGCTTCTTCTGACAACACCCAATCGCACCCCTCGTCTACTGATTTACAAATCATTTCTTCTTTTAAGCACTCCATTCCCGGAAGAAATTCACAAGTGCTTGCCATCTCTGGAACATCTACACAAAGTTCCCCCGAACAACCACCAACAAAGCATTTTTTCTCTGCGCTTCTTTCTTTGATAAAAATTTTAGATGCAGTTGCTTGTACAGGATAGCTTTCCATCACTAATCCCATAGTCCAAATTTCTACATAATCATCTTTTTTTATATCTTCCAGTACTAAGCTATTTCCATTTGAATCTGTAATCTCTGTGTTTTCTTCTACCTTAAACCACCCCGCATTTCCGGAAAGGTCCTCTAACCTTCCATTATAATCTTCTGTAACAACTCCCTCAGCAACCAATATGCTTTTTTTTGAAATCTCGTAAACATTTCCAGCAATATACTTCTCTTCTTTAAATTCTGGTGTTTTCTTTTCAAAAAATCCTAAAAAGTGAAGTATAATCGTCAAAACAACAAGTGTTATGAGTATAATAATTATTTTTCTCTCCATTTTTTTATATAAAGTTACTTTTTTTAGTATACTAAATTTCTATAAAGAAGCAAAAGGAATTCTAAAAACTTTCCTCTTTAAAAAATTACAACTCGAATTACTAAACGTTTCTCTTAAAAAATACTGACAATAGAAAGATTACCGTTCCAGAGATAATAATAAGAGGTCCTGCTGGTAATCTAGTAAAATAAAAAAGCAAAATACCAGAAAACGCAGAAAAAGAACCAAAAAAAACAGAAAAGTAAATATATTCCGACAAATTTTTTCCTATATTTCTTGCCGCACAGATAGGAATTGCAACAAGCGCTGCAGTAAGTAGTCCACCAACCATTTTTACTCCTAATGCAACAACAACGGCAATCGAGAGAAGGTAAAAAAAGTTATTTTTTTCAATATCAATATCTTCTGCACGTGCCATATCTTCTGAAATATTAATCAAAATTAATTTCGAGTAAACTTTTTTTATTAAAAAAAAGATAGCTAAAGAAAGAGCAATTGTAAGCATTGTTTCTATAAAATTAACTTTTGTTATATCTCCCACCAAAGCAGTTTCTGCTTGTTCAATAGGAAGAAACAAAAAAGCAACAGCAACGCCAGAGGCGAAAGTAACTGCTGTTAATGCTTCCATAGGAAGTTTTGTTTTTATTTCTAAAATCCAAATAAAAAAAATACCCAAAATTACAAAAGGAAAGGCCCCTAAAGAAACATCAAATCCATAAATTAAAGCAAGAGCAATCCCTGGCAATGTTAAGTGGCTTAAAGGGCCAGCAGCAAGTGCCATTCTTCTTGAAAGCATAAGCGTTCCCAAATATCCAGCAACACCTCCAATAAAAATACCAGTAATAATACTTAAAAAGAGTTGTTCCATTTTTTAATTGTGATGCTTGTAAAATTTTACTTCTTCTCCATAAATACTTTGTAAATTTTCCGGGGTTAAAATCTCTCGTGGCTTTCCTTTACAAGAAGAAAAACGATTAAGACAGATTACGTAATTAGAAAATTTGAAAACGACACTAAGATCATGTGTAACAAGAACAATCGTCAAGTTTCTTTCTTTTTTTAATTTTTCCAAAAGCCGATAAACCGTTTCTTTTCCACGAATATCAATCCCAGTCGTTGGCTCGTCAAAGAGCAGTACCTCCGGATCTTTTACTAACGCCCATGCAATAAGCACTCTTTGAAACTGTCCTGAAGATAAAGTTCCTATTTGTTTTTCAAGAAAATTTCTTTCAAAACCAACCGATTGAAAAATTTTTTCTATTTTTTCTTCTGATTGTTCTTTAATTTTAATAAACTCCCTTACACTCATCGGCACGTCTTTTATAAAAGGCAAACGCTGAGGAACATATCCAATCTTCATTCCTTTCTTTTTTTCTATACTTCCCGTGTATGGTAAAACACCAAGAATAACCTTAAGAAGCGTGCTCTTTCCTGCTCCATTAGGTCCAAGAAGAGTAAGGGCATCTCCCTTTTCCAGCTGAAAAGAGAGATCTTTGATAATCTCTTCTTCTCCTAACTTTACATTTAATTTTTTTACATCAAGAATCTTTTCCGCCATTTTTATTTTTTTCTTTTTCGAATATCAAGGCTTTCGTCCCAAAAAAGAGTTTGCATCTTTTCTTTATCTATTTTTTCCAAAAAAACTTTTCCATCTAAATGATCATTTTCGTGTAAAATAACTCTTGTGTGAAACGGATGAACGGTTTCTTCTTCATTTTTTTTACCATAAATATCAGTATACTTTATCTTCAAAAAATCTCTTCGTTCCACTTCTCCATAAAGAGATCCGTAAAGAACACTCAGGCATCCTTCTATTGAAAAATTTTTCTCCGAAGAAACTTCTAAAATTTGTGGATTAAAATAAACCCGACATCCAATTTTTGGGAAATCAGGATAGTCTTTGTCAGGCATAATATTCACCGCAAAAACTCTTTTTGAGATTCCTATTTGTGGTGCCGCTAATCCCACTCCTCCGTAATACAAAAGAGTTTTTTTTAATTTTTCTGCTATCTCTCTTCCCTCTTCCATATCAAAAACTTCCTCTGCTTTCTTTGCGAGAAGATCTCCCTCATTTGTCCAAATTTGTTTCGGAAGAACAACATTCATAAATTTATTTTTACACCTTATATTTTAAAAATTAGCTATAAAATCTCAAAAATAATTTTTATATTATTTTAACTATAAAAATTAATATTACTCTGTTCATAAAGTCAACTTATTTTTTATTATATCATAAAATTTACAGAAAAAACTTAAGAGATCTTTGTTCCCGGAGTAATATTTTTATCTGTAGTAAGAAGAGAAAGTTCTTCTTCGTCCTTTCCAGCAAGAAGCATTCCTTTGCTTTCTAATCCAAATATCATTTTCGGTTCTAAGTTATAAACAATTATTATGTTTTTCCCAAGAATATCTTCCGCATTATAACTTTTTGCAATCCCAGAAACAATTTGTCTTCTCTCTTCCCCAACATCAACTTCAATTTTTAAAAGTTTATCGGATCCCTCTACTTTTTCTGCACTTAAAACTTTTCCCACCCTTAAATCAACTTTTTTAAAATCGTTAAAATCTATCATTTTATTTATTTTTTAATTTTTTATATAAATTTTTTGAAAAGTTATACCTTCCAAGACAATATTTTTCTTAAAAAAGCGCACACTCAAAAGGATAATCCTTTTTTACTTTTCCAATAATTTTATTATTTTTATAAACCACAAAATATTTTTCTTCCATTTTTATTCTGTTTCCTTTCCCAATCAAAACAACGCTTTTTTTAAACTTTTCTTTAAAATTTTTACTTAAATCTCCACTAAACTTCTCCGAAGAATAAGAAATGGGCAAAAAATCTTCATAAAAAAGAACTTCTTTTTTTTTCTCTCCCTTAAAAAGAATAAATTCCGAGTAATACCAGATAAGTGAATAACAGTCAAAAAAATAACGAATAACTTTTAAAAGATTTTTTTCTTCTTTCTCTATGATTTTTAAAAATCTTTCAACATATTTTTTGCTTTGTAAGCAGTTTAGATGACAAGGAGTGTGATCTTGAAGATTAATAAAAGGAGATTTAAGTAGGGGTGAGATCTTTCTGCTGTTCATAAAAGATCTGATATGTGCTTTTGACCAAATAAAGTTTTCTCTTTTCATCCTTTCTGAATCCAGATTACCAGAAAGAGTGTCGCCAAAATCTACACAACACTCTGGATACCCCATTAAGAGAGCAAACTTACGCGAAAAAAAATGTGCTTTATCTGTTTTTTTTGACTTTTCTAAAAAATATTTTTCTGATTTTATAACTTTCTTTTTTTCATATGAAAGAGAATAAGAAAAAATCCCCTCACGCGGATCATCAGAATAAACAACATCTGATTCGTCTTTTGGACTGTTTATTAAAAACTTCTCAGAAGAAATTTTATACTGAAGATTATAAATTTCTTTACTTTCCTTTAGAGCTTTTTTTATTTTTGGTAAATCTTTTTCATTACAAACACCTTCCATTACAGGTTTTAGTCTATAAATAAGCGCGAGATATGTAAAAAGATAGTTTTTAAATGGAAGAGGAACGTATGTTTTTCCTTCTTCTAATCTTTTTCTATCTGCAAAAGATTGACGGTAAGTATTTAGAAGGTTTATCTTTTCTTTAATCATTTTTCTCTCTTTCCATAACGAGATTTGATTTATCAATTTAACTTGTTGCATTATACAAAAGATTTACAAAAAACAAAGTATCTTTAAAAAAGAAGCCAGTGTAAAAATAAAAAGGCCTATTTTTATTTAAGGCCTTCTATAAAAGAACTCTCTATAGGGATTTTTTATTTTTTTTACTCCTGAGAAAGTATCTCCAACACCAGTGTAGAGAAAATAATCATAGCTAATTTCTCCTGGAAAGATAACATCTTTTAAAAAAGTTGCTTTCGGCAAGGCGGGAGGAAAATCATCACGTGTGGCAATAACTTTAAAATTTTTTACTGTCTTTTTTTTCGGATGAAAAACAAAAGAAGTAGCCACATAATGCTTATTTCCTTTCTTGTCAACCGTTGCTCTGTGTGCAAGTACAGCTATCTTCCCGCTTTCTAAAAGCTTTGCATTGTTTACTCCTTCCCACTCGTTTTCTTTTAAATTATTCTTAACAATCTTTGCCTTGAGAAGATTTTCCACAGTAATTTCTTTTAAACTATTTACTGTGATAAACCCTATCTTCCCTTTCCCATATTTTCCTCCCTGTGGTCTTGTAAAGATTGCTATTCGTCCATCTAAAAGTTCAACAAGTCGGATATCCTTCATCATACTTGGGCCAACACTAAATCTTTTTAGAGTTTTTGGACAATTACCTTTCAAAAAAACTGTCCTAAAAGATCCTTCGTTCTTAAAAACTTCTACCCCTCCAAAAACAAACTCTCCGGCAATAAAGGTTTTAAAAGGATCTTCCATCATATGGAAAACTGGAACATCTCTTGCCGGAGTCCAAGCACCTCCCTTTCTTGAAAAGAAAACTGTTTTTGGAGAGTAGTTCGCATCTTCCCAGAAAATATTTCTTTTTTCTACTCTTGCCGCTAGATACTCTCTTCCATCGATTTGAAAAGGAGCCGTAGGATTATAAACGTCTCCTTCTACTCCCATAAATTTTAATATCTTTCCCATTTTTATTCTCCTTTCTTTTTTCTATTGTAAAAGGACAAAAACCCCTCTTTTTTATTATACTTCAAAAAAAATAAAATTCCACATCTTTTTTAATTAAAAACATAATTTAGAAAGATAACTGTAACTAAAAAATACAAATCTTTTAATTCCACCTTCCAACAAACTCATGGTAAATATCTCCTTTGTGTATACACCTTACTTCTTCTACATATATTTCTTTCTCCTTCAATACATAACTTAAAAGTTGTTTTGTTATCGCAAGAAAAGCCGTACAATTTAAAGGATACAGATTATAATCTTTTAGCCGCCATATTATTTTATTTTCTCCTTCCTTTTTTACTTCCATTTTTCCAAAATCATAATCTTTTTCCCAATATTTTGGCATTATCTTTATTAGCTTTTCTAATGAAACAAAGTTTCTTAGATAAGTTCTTAAAATAAAAGAGTTTTTAATATTAAAAATAGCCGACTCTTTTATATCTTTTTCTTCCCAGTGGAAAAGATCTTTAGCAACCAACATTGTGGCAACTGCAAGAGAGGCCGGATACGTACCATAGGTTTGAATTTTTTTAAAATTAACAGAACATCCAAGATCACTCATCTTCTTTTTTATTTTCTTTAATCCTTCCTCTCCTTCTTTTAGTAGAATAAACCGCTGGTGTCCTTTTATTACATCGCCCCTTATGTTTCCACGAATTTTCATTAATTCTCTTATTTCCTCTTTTAAAAAATCTTTTCCATTTTCCATAATTTTTTAATTCTTTTTCTTCTTTTTGTTTGCAAATATATAATATTAATAATTTTTCTAATATACGAAGTTTGTTAAAAAAGTGATTCTTCGATAAGCCGTCAGTTTTTTAATAATCTTTTTTTATATTATTTTCTTAAAAAACTTTTCATAAAGCACATTAAAACCTATGTCATTTGTTAAAATTATATCGTAAACTTCTTTGTATTTCTTTTCTTCTTTTTTATTGTATTCCTTATTATAAAATCCAACTTTCAAGAGAATATTATATTCAAATCCCTCTATCATCTCCACATCTGCAATACTGTCACCAAGAAGAACAACATTTTTCCTTTTTTTAATTTTCTTATAAAGCCAATCAATCTCTTGAATGGTTTTTTCGTTTTTGTTAAAAGGATGAATAAGGGGTGTCTTAAAATTTATTGCTCTTTCTTCATTGTCCCATTCAAATCGATTAACAAGGAAATAGACATTGGAATAATTAAGCTTTCTTTCTTCGAAAAACATCTCCACGGCCTCTCCACAACCACTTGCAGAAAAAATAATAATGGGAATATTCTTTTCACTTAATTTTTCAAGAAAAAGATTAACGCCGTTACGAAGCTTTATAGACTTATCTTTTGCTATCTTTTTAAAATGATTCTTTTTTATCCCCTTCTCTATAAGCAACTCCTTATGAAGAGTCCACCACTCTTTCATTTTATAAGACCTCTCTTTCCTTGAAAAACCAGGATCAATTTCATAGGGATGATATCGGATAAAAAGTTCTTTAGCTCTTTTTGAATAATCTTCGTCAAGATAATTTTTATCACGCAAAATAGAGATAAGCGACGGAACCTTTTCTCGCCCTACTTTGCTATACGTTAAAGTCCTGTCAAAATCCGATAAAAAATGAAGTTTGTCAGGCCCTTCTTTCTTAATCTGCTTTATCTTTCTTTCTGTATTTTCTTTATTAGTAATAATAATATTTTCCATAGCAAGAGTTAAAAAAATCTTCTGTTTTTTACCTTTTACCCGTCTAGGTCACTCGATACTTCCCACTATATATTTAGGGGACTTTTCTCTAATAGTCGGAGAGTCTGGCTTTTTAAAATATATTCTTTAAAAACATTTTAATCAAAAAAACCAAACAATTAACTTGGTTTTAAGGATCTCGGTCATTATCACTATATTTAAGAGAGGTGATTTTGGAGCATGGTTAATATTGTAGTTCTTCCGCGGTTGGTTTTGAGATACTTCTCTCTACGTTTTGCATCATCCTTGTTAGAATATGCTTCATAATGTATTAGCTCGAGAGGAATATATCCTTTTGTTGATTTTGATCTACCATTATTATGATCTTTAACACGTTGCGCTAAATCTTCACTGTATCCAATATAAAGAAAATTCTTACGTTTATTATGTAAAATATAGACGTAATGAAATCTCATGATTATTAACGATGGTTATATATAGCGGGGAGATGCCATACGATATCCCCCTGCGTCAAATTCTTTGCCTCCTTCCCTCTTCGGGCGAAGCAAGGCGCAGAATTTTTGTACCGTGGGGAGGTACAATTCTATACCTCCCTCAGCTTCCATACTTTACCTGTCTACTTGCACTAACTGTGCTGCGTAGCTAGGTGCCGTATGGTACCTGGCTGCCGGGCTAGGACTCGAACCTAGACTACGAGTGCCAGAAACTCGCGTCCTACCATTAGACGACCCGGCATTGTTATTTCAGATATTTACAAGTTGCAATCAAACTGGAAACTACTCCCAAAAGAACTCCTATTGCAAGTTGAAAAAGAAAAACCATAAGCAACATTTCAGAAAAGTACTCACGAAGGTTTATCTCTAGTGTCACGTTATAGGTTTGAGGAATAAAAAATCCAAGAAAAAACACTAAAAGAAAAGAGGTAACAGCGGCAACACATCCCAGTATCGCTCCTTGAACAATAAAAGAACTTTGAATAAAAAGATTTGAGGACCCCACCAAACGCATAACACGGATCTCTTCCCTTAGTCCGTAAATTGCAAGTTTGATGGTGTTGTAAACAAGGAGAATAGCAACAATCCCTAAGACAATTCCGACAATAATTCCTCCTTTGCGTATATTTTCTGTAATGTTAAATATTCCTGCAATTACATCTTCTCGGTGATAAAAATCTATATTATAAACAAGATCAGAATAATTCTCTTCTAAAAAGTCTGCAATCTGACGATAAATATAAGGGTCATCAGCTTTTATATTAAGTGATGCGGGAAAAGGATTACCCACTTCTTCTAATGATTCCATTACCGCTCCCCTGTCCCCAAAACGCTGAATAAAAGCTGTTTTTGCGTCTTCTCTTGAAGTATATTCTATTCCGTTTACTTCAAACTCTTCTTTTATCTCTTCACGAACTTCTAAAATTCTCTCTTCGGGAACAGCAAGTTGAAAATCGATAGTAACATCCGCCTTTTCTTCTACCTCTTTAATAATTACTTCCGCGACTCCACGAATAAGAAAAAGCGAAGAAGCAATAACGATAACAATCATCACAACAAAAACAGAAACAAAAGAAAGTCCGCTTTCCCGATAAAAATTTTTCCACCCAAGACGAAACGCCCTTTTTAAAGAAACCATGTTTTTTCTTGCTCCTTTTTTTATTTCTTTTTGCATATTTTTTTATATTTACAAAATATATTTTCCTTGCTGAGAATCACTTGCTATTTTTCCGTCTTTTATAGTAATTACTCTTTTTTTAAGATTATTGACCACCTCTTTATCATGAGTGGCAAGAATTATTGTCGATCCCTCTTTGTTTAGGTTAAGAAGAAGATCTAAAACGTCACGCGTATTGTAAGGATCAAGATCTCCCGTAGGCTCATCGGCCAAAATAACATCCGGCTCATGTATAAGTGCACGAGCAATCGCCGTTCTCTGTTTTTCTCCTCCAGAAATCTGATGTGGAAAGTGCATCGCCTCCTCAAGAAGCCCAACAGTCTCTAAAACCTCTGGAACATGTCTTTCTATCTCTTCGTCAGAGGCGCCGGTAACCTCCATTGCATAAGCAATGTTTTCGTAAACTGTTTTTGAAGGGAGAAGCTTATAATCTTGAAAAATCATTCCGATTCTCCTTCTTACTTTGCATGCTTCCGTTGAAGATGCTTTACAAACATCCTTACCGTCAAAAAAAACACTCCCGCTTGTTGGTTTTTCTTCTCCTAAAAGAATACGGAAAAGTGTAGTTTTTCCTGCTCCTGATCGCCCCACAATACAAACAAATTCTCCTTTTTCAATTTTAAAAGAAACATTATCTAGAACCGTCTTCTCTTTTTTTGTCAAATAGGGAGGATATGTTTTTGTAACGTTATTAAAAAAAATCATCTTTTAACAGATCCAAGTTACCATCAAAAACATCTTCAACGTTTGATGTTTCTTTTTGTGTACGCAGATCTTTTACTAATTTATAAGGATGAAGGACGTAATTGCGTATCTGTGTTCCCCAGCCGGAACCTTTTACGCTTTCCTTCTTTTCTTCCATCTGTTTCTTTTTTTCTTCTTCGTAAAGCTGATAAAGCTTTGTTTTTAAAATATCCGTTGCAATTCTTCTGTTCTCTCCCTGAAACCTTTCACTCTGTGAGCTTGCAACAACTCCTGTTGGTAGATGAGTTATACGCACTGCCGTCTCTCTCTTATTCACATTTTGTCCTCCAGGACCAGAGGACTTAAAGGTGTCAACTCGCAGATCCTCATCTTTTATTTCTACTTGAAACTCATTATCATCTATTACCGGAAAAATTTCAACCTGTGCAAAAGAAGTATGTCGAGTCCCCCCAGAAGAAAAGGGAGATTTTCTTACCAGTCGATGCGTTCCCTTTTCTTCTTTTAAAATCCCAAAAGCATACTTTCCGCTTATCTTCAAAGAAACATCTTTTATTCCTGTTCTTCCTTCTGGACCACCTCCCTCTCCATAAGAAACAGAAACTACTTTTACTTTCCACCCCTTCTTTTCTGCAAATCGTTCATACATTCGAAGAAGCATTGTTACAAAGTCCTCTGCATCTCTTCCTCCTGCTCCGGAAGATATTTCTAAAAACACGTCTTTCTTATCATTCTTGTGAGAAAAGCGAGCATAAAACTCTTCTTTTTTTAAATCTTCGCGAATTTTACAAACCTCATGCTCTATCTCTTTTAATAACTTTTTATCTTCTTCTTCCTCTGAAAAAATACTCTCAATATCTTCTATTCTTTTTTTTAAAAAATCTATGCTTTTTATATCCTCTCTTATCTGTGAAAGCTCTCTTTGCTTTTCTCCTGCTTTTTCTGGATTGTCCCAAAAATCAGCACTTTCTCCTTCTTTTCTTAACTCTTCTACTCTCTTCCTTTTCTTCTCAACGTCAAAGAAACTCCTCCAACCGGAGGATTTTCTTTTTTAAATCTTCAATTTCTTTTTTTGTTTCCATAAAATTATTTTGAGCCAGCGGCGGGATTTGAACCCACGACCTTTCCTTTACGAGAGGAATGCTCTTCCACTGAGCTACGCTGGCACCTTTACTCTCCTCTAAAAAAATTAGTCACTTTTTGGAAAAAGCTTTCCCCTCCTTCATCCTTTTCTTCATCGTTTTTCTTCTCTTCTTCTTTTTCACGAGAAATAACAATAACTTTTTCTCCCTCCCTTTTTAAAAGAAGTTGTTCTCTTGCAATTCTCTCCATCTCTTCTTCTATATCTCCACTTTCCTTTTTAAGCATTGCATCCATATACTCCTTTTCTAAGGAAACTCTTTCTAGATCCTCTTTTGTCTTTGCAATGTGATCTTTTATCTCTTTTCTTTTCTCCCATATATTAAAATTGATAAAAAAAATAAAGACAACAAAGGCAAAAAGAGCAAAAAGAATAAAAATCTCTGTTTTCTCTTTTTTCTTCTTTTTCTTTTTATATGCCATTAAAGTATTATAATCTTCTTTCTTTTTTTATCAAAAATCTTTTTAAGAATAATGTAAAAGTTTACTTTTTAAAAACCTTAAAGTATGCATCTTGAGGAATATTTACTTTTCCTTCTTTCTCCAATCGCTTTTTTCCTTTTTTTTGCTTCTCTAAAAGTTTTCTTTTTCTTGTTACGTCTCCTCCGTAAAGATCCCCTGTTACATCTTTTCTTCTCGCCTTTACTGTTTCCCGAGCAATTATCTTCCCTCCTACTCTCGCTTGGATAGCAACTGCAAACTGTTGTGAAGGAATTACTTCTTTAAGACGAGAAACCATTCTCTTTCCTTCTTTTGGCGCCTCGCTTTGAGAAACAATTACAGAAAAAGCTTCATCTATTTGGTGAGCGATAAGAATTTCCATTTTTACTAAATCTCCAGAGAAAAATCCTTTCATTTTATATCCCGCAGAAGCAAATCCTTTTGTTGCTCCTTTAAGGTCATCATGAAAACTTATTATCACCTTTCTTAGGGGAGCACTATAAGTAATAAAAACTCTCTCTGAAGAAAGATAACGCATATCTCCATAACTTCCTCCAAGCAAAGTTAAAATATCGTTTACATTTCCTAAAGCACTTTCCGGAGTAATAACCTCTAGAAAAACCCACGGTTCTTTTTTTTCAATAATCTGGCTTTCATCTGGCCAATCAGATGCAGATCTTATTTCTTCTTCTCCCCCATCGTTTTTAACTACACGAAAAGTTACAGAAGGTGCAGATATAATAAGGTTTAGATCATACTCTCGAGAAAGACGTTCAGAAATTATTTCTGAGTGAAGAGACCCAAGAAAGCCACAACGAAATCCTCTTCCAAAAACTTCTTTAAATTCTGGCTCAAATGTTAATGCAGGATCGGTAAGTTTTATTTCATAAAGAGCATTTCGGAAAGCAGAATAATCTTGTGCTTCCTTTGGGAAAAAACTACTAAAAACTACTGGTTCGGGATCTCTATATCCCTCAAGTGGAGAAACATCTTCTCCTTTTTTACAGATCGTATCTCCCGACTTTACAACACCAACCTCTTTTATTCCTGTCGCGATGTAGCCAATATCGCCAGGAGCAAGTTTTTTTTGTGGGCACCACTTTGGAGAAAAAAACCCTATCTCTTTTGCTTCACCTATACTTCGAGAAGCAAAAAAATAAATTTTATCTTTAGCATTTATTTCTCCTTCTACAACACGAACATGAGCAACCACCCCCTTGTACGAGTTATATTCGGAATCAAAAACAAGAGCACGAAATCCAGATTTTCTTTTCTTTACCGCCTCCAAAAAAGTTTCTGGTGGAGGAATTTTTTCAATAATAGTATCTAAGACGTCTTTTACATTTGTTCCGTTTTTCCCAGAAATTTTTAATATTTCGGTCTCTTTTACCCCTAACGTTTCAGACATCTCTTTTTCTACCTCTTTAATACGTGCACTATCTAAATCAATTTTATTTATTACCGGAATAATTTTAAAACTTTCTCCTTTCGCACGAGCAAGATCTAAGTTCGCTAATGTTTGTGCTTGAATTCCCTTTGTTGCATCAACAAGAAGTATCGCACCTTCAACAGCAGCAAGAGAACGTGAAACTTCATAAGAAAAATCAACATGCCCAGGAGTATCAATCATATTAAAAACAAAACCCTTATAGTTCATTCTTACCGGGCGCAACTTGATTGTTATCCCTCTTTCTCTTTCAAGTTCCATATCATCTAAAAACTGATCTTGCATATCTTTTTTAGAAACGGTTTCTGTTATCTCTAAAAAACGATCTGCAAGGGTGGATTTTCCGTGATCAATATGAGATATGATACAAAAGTTTCTTACTTTCATTTTTATAATCTAAGAGTTTATTTCTTGTTATTTAAAAATGCTTCTTTAATCTCGTAAAACTCGGGAGAACGTACGCTTTTTGCAAGAAAAATATAAGTTAAGGCGGCAACAAGCAAACCAACAATAGTTTGTAAGAGAACAGAAAAAAAGGTATTTAACTCAAACATGCTACCCCCAATTCGTAGTGTAATAAAAAGTACTATTCCCATTAAAAAAGAGGAAAAAAGAACTTTTTGTAAACATTTTCTTACTCCCATACCTCTAAAATTTCCGACTTTCACTTTTAGAAAGTGGATAAGAAGTATAAAGTGTACTGCTGTAGAAAAAAGAAACGCAAGTGGAAATGCGATAACTTCAATATCTGTTATTGCTCCAAGTTTTAAAACTCCAGCAATCATTTCACGAAATATATTTTCAGAACCAAGCACCCAAATAAAAAGAAAACAAAGCATTATATTAACAGCCATCGAGACCAAAGATACTAAAACTGGTGTTTTTGTGTCTTCAAACGAAAAAAATACGCGAACTAAAATATGAACAAGAGCAGATGTAAAAAAAGAAAATGCGAAAATCCCCAAACAAGCAGCAGTAAGTTGTGTTTCTCTCCATCCAAAACCTTCAGCCCCTAACACCAAACGTACAATATGTGCACGTAAAAGAAAAAAAGTTACCATTATTGGGATAATTAAAAAAAGCACTTGACGAATTACAGAAGAAAAGTTCTGCAAAAACTTCTCTTTGTCTTTTGATGCCAGTGATCGGGAAAATGCCGGAAAAGCGGCAACAGCAAAGGCAACGCCAATCATTCTTACAGGAAAAGCCTGCAAATGATCTGCAAGGTTAAATATAGAAATACTCCCCACTGCAAGAAGAGAAGCAAGTGCAGTAACAACAATCATATTTATTTTCGATGCAGCCTGGCCAACAATTCGAGGAAGAACAAGATAAAAAATTCTGTGTAATTCTTTTTGACTTAAATCTACAACTGGTCGATAGGAAAATCCGGAAAAAAGAGCAGATGGAACTTGTATAAAAAGATGTAGAAAAGAGCCAAAAATAACCCCGTACGCCAATCCGACAAGACCAAAATGAGGTACAAAAAAAAGAATTCCAAAAATAATTCCGATGTTGTAGAGTATCGGAGCTAATGAGTATGCCAAAAAACGATCAAAATACTGTAATATTCCAGAAAATATACTTGAAACGCCAAGAAGAACGGGACTAAGAAGCATTAAGCGCGTAAGGTAAATAGTTTTTTCTATATTCTCGTTAGAAAATCCAGGAGCAAGAATTTTTACAACAAGGGGAGTAAAAATAAATAAAATCCCACAAAGAAAAAGAAGAACAAGGAGAAGAACATTGAGTGTATTATTTGTAAGTTTCCACCCCTCCTCATTGTCTTTTCCCAATGTTTTTGAAAAAATAGGTAAAAATGCGGCAACAATACCCCCGGTAATAATAATTCCGTAAATAAGGTCCGGAATCCGAAAAGCGGCAAAATAAACATCAAGTTGAGAAACATCAAAATAAGTAACAAGTAATCTGTCTCTTAAAAGTCCTAAGAGAGCACTTATCCCTATGGAAAACGATATCAACCCTGCCGAAAAAATTATCGTTTTTGATCGTGAGTTTATAACGCGCCGAATCATTTTTAAATAGATAATGTATAAAAAAGCCCAAGCAGGCAGTAAGCCGAATTCTGTTCCCTTGCCGTAATAAAACGGAGGGCAGCAGTCATTTATCTTTACTTAACGTTACCGTTAAGCTTTAGCGGGCTACCCTGTTCTTGCATAACTGCAACAACATATTTGCCCTTGCACTCGGGTAGAGATTTAGCCGTTTCAAATGAGCTTTAGGCGAAGCTGTCCTTCGTAGCTTTCGCAGAAAAGGACCACAACTCCTTATAGCCCAGATCGTCCTACTACACTCTTACGAGTTTCGTAGGACGCTCAAATCCTTAAGAAATGAGCGTCTCTGTTCGCACTCCTCGCCTTACGGCGGACGGGCGTTACCCGCTACCTTTCTCCCGCATATATTTACACGGGGAGTGTTCGGACTTTCCTCCCTTTCAAAAATCGAAAGAGCGACTGCTTCACCTGCTTGAGCAATTTATATACTGTCATAAATCAGAGCTTCTGTCAATAAAATTTTTTGTAAAATAAAAGGAGAGCAAAGCCCTCCTTTTTGGATTTTTTTATTTAAATAATTTATTTTTTTATAGCGTTACTATTTAAAATCTTTTTCAATTACCCTTACAGAGGTTTCCCTCCCTTCTTCCCCATAAATTCCAATACAATTTACGGGAGTTTCTCTAATTGTTTGTGCCAATAAACAATCTTTTGAAACAATATACTTGTCTGTTTCAAAAGACTTTTGAATCGAGAAGCCTTTCATAATGACTGTAATTTCTTTACCGGGACTTCCGTTGTTTGATATTATTACCCTTGCTTTTCCATATACTCCATTATCTTCAGAGTGAAGTATATCTTGAAAATAGTGCTTCCGCTTTTTCAAGACACAGATCCGATTTATTATCGGTTCTGCTTCTTTCATTTTTTCTTCTCTTCCGTTACCCTGTGTCATCACTGCTTGCAGATCTTTTTTTGCAAGAGTAATTTTTTCTTCCGCTTCTCTTAGCTCTCTTTCCGCCTCTCTTTTTCTTTTTGACACTCTTTACACTCCTTTTCTTTGAATTTATGAAAATGAAAAAGAACTAAAAATCCGTTTTTTGATCCCCCCTTCTTTTAATTAATAATCTTACTTTATTATAACATCTATTTTTTTAAAAATCAATAAAAAACCTCTTTCTTGAAATTAAAAATCTCGCAGAAACATTATCGCTCTGCGAGATTTTTTATTTTGTAAAAAGTTTAAGATTTTATTCTGTTGTATTTCCATCAAAGTGTTCTTCGTCTTCCATCGCCTCTTCTCTTGTTTTGTGTACTACTCCGTCACGATGTTCGGGAGGAGAGTAAACAGTATAAAGTTTCATAACTTCATCACCAGTGTTAATTACATTGTGCTTTGTTCCCGCAGGAATAACCACTGCGTAGTCATCTTCAATCTCATGTTCAACATCATCCAAAACAGCTTTGCCTCTTCCATCTTCAATGCGAATAAACTGGTCAAGATCATGAACCTCTTCTCCGATCTCCTCTCCAGGATTAATACTCATCACTACAAGTTGGCTATTTTTTGCAGTATAAAGCACTTTACGAAAATTATTATTTTCCTTTGTTTCTTTCTCTATATCTCCTATATATCCTTTCATATTTTTTTATTTTTAAATGAATAATGATGCTAATTATTTTATCAGAGAGAGGGTAAAAGTCAAATCAAATCTACTCTTCTCCAATTTCTTTTAGTGCTTTATCCGCCTCTTTTCTGTAAAGACAAAAATCACAATCGGGAGCTTCCTTCGGAGCTTTATCATTATCTAATGTCTTTTTCATCTCCAAAAGGGTATTTTCTATCCAAGAATCGCTTCCTTTATACTCAATTAGAGTAACGTCAAACTCTACTTTTCCGTCAAACGCTTCTACATCTGTTCTCCCATTACAGTAAACAAAATAACCCGTATCAGAGACAGGAAGACCGTTTCTTCTCAGGAGCCACTGATAAACCTCCATCTGTCTTTTATAGGAATCTTGCCAATCCTTATTCAGCTCACTAATAACCTCTTCCTTGCTTGTCGCTTTATAATCAACAACAATATACTCCCCTTTTTTATTTATCCACAAATCATCAATCGCCCCAGTAATAATAAGATTTGTTGGCTCGTGATATGTTTGAGCGCCCCGAAAATTATCTCTCCACTCATCCATTTCTTTTCTTTTTGCTGGAACAACATCCACTCCATACTTTTTTAAAAGAGGATGTCTTGTCCCGTTTTTCCGATGAACATCAAACTCCTGCTTTAAAAGTTTATCTATTGCAGAGTTTATGGCGAACGGAAATCCCGGAGGAGTGCCCACGCCAAGTCGCCGATCAATATAAAAACAACGTGGACATTTCAAGAAAAGGTCTATTTTTGATCTACTTAATTTAAAAGGTTCTTTACTTTCTGGGTTGTAAATATTTCTGCTTCTTTTCCCCTTATAATATTGCGACATATTTTTTTAAATTATAAAAATTAAAATTTTTTTATTTGATTTGTAAGAACATATAAAGTATAGGACCCAAATACAAGAAAAAGAAAAAGAAAAAAATAAATATAGTGCGAAAAAAAATACTCCCAGCAAACCCCACAAACAATTCCAAGAGAAAAAATAGCTACCTCATAAAAAATAAGTTGCCACCATTTGATCTTAAAGGTCATTGATCATTGATTGTTATATAGAAAAATTTTTTGTTCTTTTTCCACAAAAGAACTGCATTTTTTAATTTTTTTGGACGAACATCCCTTTTTTCAAATTCCTTATAATTAAAAAGTGAAAATTCAATATGCTCTTCATTGCTTTCTGGGGTTATTTGTTTTCCTTTTACATGATAAACAAAATTTATTTCGTGATGAAACTTTCCCTTTGCTTCATACATGTTTTCTGCAATACCGATAATTTTTATGTCTTCCGTTTCAAGAGAAAGCTCTTCTTTAAGTTCTCTTAAAAGAGCTTTTTCTGAAAACTCGCCAAACTCCACATGTCCTCCTGGAAGAAAATAATTTTCGTTTATTTTATCTCGACAAACCAAAATTTTCTCTTTCTTTTCAATGATTGCTCTACTAATTATCTCTATTTTTGCCATAGATCTTTTTTTCTAATCTTCTTACTTCTTTTTCGCTAAACCCAAAGTGATGTGCAATTTCATGATAAACAGTTCTTTTTACTACTTCTTTTATCTTTTCTTCTTTTCTTGCAAAACGCTCAATAGAATCCTTAAAAATTGTTATCTTATCTGGAAGATTTCCTCCAAATCCTCTTCCCCAAACATTTTTTGGAACCCCTTGGTAGAGCCCTAAAAGAATTTTTCCTTTCCATATCTCCTCTTTTCTTTCTGTGCTTCTTTTTGGTAACTCTTCCACGCAGATAGCAACATTTTCCATCTTTTTTTTTACTTCTCCTGGAAGATCTTCTACCGCCTCCCTTACCAAGTTTTCAAATTTTTTAAACTCCATTACTTTAAAGCTCCAAGTGAAGATATCATGTTTCTTACATGGTTATCACTTCGTTCCCACATCTCCCGTGGAACAACCGGACCACCATACCCAAAAGAAAAAACAAAGATATAATCTTGAAAATTCAACACATAGTACTGATACCCGTCATAACGAAAATCTCCAAGGTGGCTTGCTTTTATTACTTTTTTTCCTTCTATCTCAACTTCTTCTCCCCGAGAAAACCACGGGTCAAAAACATCATCGCTATCTTTAATCCCTTCTTTTTTTTCTATTAATCTTTTGCTTATTTTTATAAAATCAGCCTCACTTATCTTTTCAGAGCTCCACGCTTGAACAAGGGCAGCAAGCTCATACCACTGTTTTGCAGTAAATCCATTTTTGTTAGGATAAATAATTTTTTCAATATTATAATCAACCTGACCATCAATGTATGTAAGGGGAGAAACTCCCTTAAAATCTACTCCAAATATCTGTTTATAGGTATCCCAAGATCCTTCAATTTTTGGAAGATCCTCTTCTGACAGGGAATAAAAATAAGAAAGATTCCTCTTTTCTTCCACTTCCCAGTTTAAAGGATAAATCATTCTGTATCTATACTCTTCGTTGCGATAAACGCTTCCTTCTATATCTTTATCATTTTTTGCTCCATCCTCTCTGTTTTTTAAAAAAAGAAAAATACTTCCTGCAAAAAGCAAAAAAGCCCCAACAACGATTATGATAATTGTTTTTTTAGACACGAAATTTTTATTTTACACTTTCAGTTTACCAGAGTGAAAGAAAATATCAAACAAAAAATTAGATCTCGTATTTTTTTATCCACTCTTCAAACTTCAACGCCTTCCTTACGCCATAAGTTTCTAATTCTTTTTTAATATCAGAAATTTTTTCTTCCTCAAAAAGGTCTTTCTTTGATTTGCTAAAAAAATTATCTGCAAGAGAAATTATCTCTTCCTCGGTAGTTAGTGGAAGCATATCCCTTAATGGAAGGGGAAGATTTTTTTCTTTAATTTCCTTCGCTGTTATCCCTACTCCCACATGTCTTTCACAGACAAGAGCGTGTTTTGGAAAACCCTCTTTTCTTAAAACCTCTCCTCCAAGAAAACCATGAGCAATATAAGGGTGTTTCCCAAAGCACCCTATTTTAGGGGCGTTTGTTAGAAAAATACCTATATCATGAAGAAGCGCTGCTTCTTCAATAAACTTCATATCTGGAGTAAATTTCTTTTGTTTTTTTGCGATAGAGAGTGCTTTTTCTTTCACTGCCTTACTGTGTTTTAATAAAATTTCAAAGGAAAGTGAATCCTCTTTGTAATACTTTTTAATTAATTGAAGAAAGTCCATTAATCTTTTTACTCATGAATACACTCTTCTCTTATTTCCACTTGTTTATTATATTCATTTATAAGTTCATCAAGCACAGGAACAAGAGCATTATACTCTTTTATAACCTCGTTATACTCCTTTACTTTTTGTGTGTGTTCTTCGCTTCCTTTTTCTGCTTCATCAATTGCACGCTCCAAGGATTCTTTTCTGCTAATTAAATTTTCCGCATCACTTTCTATTTTTTGAATTTCAAAAAGAAGATCCTCGTCAACAGAGGGACAGGCAGAAGAAGGCATCCCAAAAACTTGGACAGCCATCCATGTTTCTTTTCCTTCAAACTCTCCCTTTCCCGTTGCCACACCAATTTCTCTATACTTTTTATTTAAAATATTTCTTCTGTGCCCTGGACTTTTCATCCACTCAGAAACAACATCTTCATCATCACGATAAAAACCCATCGCCAAGTTATCCCCAATTAAAAGATAGTCGTAGCCAATCTTCTCGGCAATATCACTTGCCCCTACTCCTTCTGGTGAGATGTGTGCAAAATAGTTATTTTCAAACATATCATTAATCTTCTCTTCGGCAATTTTGTTTAAAAGAACATTTTCTTCAAGTAAAGAGAGAGAAAAGTTTTCTCTCTGTTTGTTTGTTTCTTCAATTACCCCCCTTCGCGTTAAAGTCCCCCCATCTGTTTCTTCTTTTATAATTCCATTTGTTTTTTCTGGATCCTCCTCAATAGAAAAATAATTAAAAACCTGTGGGAAAAAGGTTGTTGCGCTTTCTTTTATTTCATTTCCATAGGCAGAAAAGTTAAGAAAAGAATATCCGCCAACAAAAAGTAAAAATAGGAAAGAAAAGGTGGAAATAATTTTTTCGTATCTCATAAAAATATTAAAGAAAATTATATAAAATAAATTATGTTATTTTTTCTTTCAGAAATCAAGTGGGGAAAACCACCTATCCGTGTTCTTTTAAGGCGGAAAACAACTGCTCCTTTTTTTAATCTTTTCCCAAGTTCTTCGGCAACACTTCTTATATAGCACCCACTACTACAGGAAACATAAATTTTTACTCCCGGAAAAGCTTCCTTTTTTTCTTTTTTTAAAACTCTTTGCCACTCTCTTTTAATTTCTTCTTGCCTAAAATCTCCTTTTACTTTTTTTGCAACTTCAAGCACTTCTCTTTTTAATTCTCCTTTTTTTAATTTAAAGAAACTTAAAACCTTAAGAGAGTAAATCTTTACTTTTTTTTGCGGAATTTTTACTTCTTTCAGTCTTTTTTCTCGCGCCCACCAAAAAAGAGGTCTTCCCTTTATGTTGTAACTAGAAAATGGTGGGATAGAAAAAGAAAAATCACCCTCCATACTTTTTAATATTTTTTTTACTTTCTCTTTATCTTCAACATCTCCTCCTTTTTGGGGAACTCCTAAAATATCATATGTATCAGAAGAAAATCCAAAAATTATCTCTGCCTCATACTCTTTGTCAAGATGTAAATATCTATTAAAATCTTTTAACTTTTCTCCGGAAATAATTAAAACCATACCCTCTGCTAAAGGGTCTAATCTTCCAGCATAAGCAGTTTTTTCACCTCTAATGTGCGGATATTTTTCTTTTAACCGTTTTATCAGTTCAAGAGGGGTTTCTCCCTTTTTTTTACAAGCTAAAAACACTCCCTTTTTAGTCATTTTTATATTATAGCAGATATTTCTTTTTTCTTTGAGTCGGTTACCTTAAAAAACGCCGTAAAGGAAATCTTTACGGCGTTTTTTTAATTTTCTTTTGCTTACCAACTTCCACGGACCTCTTTTTCAATCTCTTTTAAGTTTTCTCCAAAAGCAATAAAGTGCTTTCTAAAAAGAAGAATAATCAACGAGAAAAAGAAAAGCGGTAAAAATATATAATCAAGAAATATGTTTCCAGTAACTCCCGTGGGAGCTTCTGTTGGAGGAGCAATAACTCCTTCCTTTTTAATATAAACTGTTGCTTTTCCTGTGGTAGAATCGTTTTCCGACATCACTTTTGCAGTGTTTACCAAAGAAGTTTGCCCAGTAATAAAGTTATCCTCAGAAGCAACCTCTACATTAAAGGTAACTGTCTTATAATCCCCCTCTTTGATATCTCCAATATATATTCCTTTTTCAATATCTCCAGAGACAGATTTCCCGTCAAGCTTCAAATTTCCTTTGTAGAGAAGATTTTCCGGAAGAGAATCTTCTACGAAAATGTCATTAGCGTCCGCGTCTTTCGCATAAACTTTTATAGAGTAAGAAAGAAGTTCTTCTGGAGAAGCGCTTAGCGAAGAAGCATAAGTTGTACTTCTTTCTAAAC
>JAGYMX010000003.1 GCA_018400405.1 bacterium | reverse complement strand
TGTTGTTCGGATAGAAGACTTTGATGTATCTCCTCTTTTTTGTATTTTTTATTTAGGATACTTTCGGTGCATTATTGAGTTTACAGGTAAAAAGAATGTGGAAATAAAAGAAACAAGTTGTGTGCACAGGGGAGGAAGATATCATGAATATAAAATGACATGGAAGTAGAAAATTTTTTCAAAAATATTATGCAATAAATCTCATAATCTTAAAGAGCTTGAACTTGAGCCGTGCGGGGTCAGACCCCGCACGGCTTTTTTTTAGGGGTTGACAAAAAGTCATTATGGGTATATATTTAAAACAGAAAGGTCGTATTAGAAACCAAATTATAAACAATATGCCAGGATTTGATGGAAAAGGCCCTGTAGGAGGATATGGTCCCGGAACGGGCAGAGGACTTGGACCTTGCGGATACGGCAGAGGATACGGCAGAAGATATGAAGGATACGGTAGAGGATACGGCAGAAGATTCTTTACACGTGATGAAGAAAAAGATATTCTTCAAGAAGAGGTTGAAGAATTAAAGAAAGAATTGGAAGCAGCGAAAGAAAAATTATCCGAAATTGAGGGCAAAAAATAAAAAGAAGGCCTTCTTGGAACCTCGCCTCTTTTACGGGGCGGGGGAAGGGCCCTCTTCATATATATTATAATAAAAAAACAGAATTAATTTCAAGATCCATGCCACGACCAAAAGGATATCGGAAAATATGTTTTTCTCCGCGCGTGTTTTATTTTAAGCCACAGGGAGTTCCACTGAGAAATCTTAAAATAATAGAGATTACATCTGAAGAAGCAGAGGCTTTAAGATTAAAAAATATAGAGGGATTAAATCAAACGGATTGTGCAAAGAAGATGCACACTTCGCAAAGCACCTTTCAAAGAATTTTATCCTTTGCTTATAAAAAAATGTCTCGAGCGGTAGTTGAGGGCTGTGCAATTAAAATAAAAAGATAAAATTATAAAGGAGAGATTTTTCTGAAAATATATATTTTTTCTTTTTTTGCATTTTGTTTTCTTTAGTATTTCTTTTTATCTTTCACTTAATAGAAGTTATTCATATTGAAAGGTTTGTTGATATAAAGAGGATAGATTTTTTTCTGCAAAATTTTTTAAAGATTTAAAAAGAGAGGAAAAAATTAAAACCGACGAAAAGTCGGTTTTTTATTTTTCTTTTTCATTTTTTGCCTGTATTGCAGATCTAATTCTTTTTTTAGCATAAGTTGTTTTTGCATATTCTGCCCATTTTTGTCGCGGAAAAGCTTTTTTATCAGTAATTATTTTTACAATATCTCCATTTTTTAAGTTTGTGTCTAAAGATACCATCTTCCCGTTTATTTTTGCCCCACTTGTATGGTTGCCGACTTCCGTATGTATTGCGTAGGCAAAATCAATAGGATTTGACCCCACGGGGAGATCTATTACATCTCCTTTTGGGGTAAAAACAAAAATTCTTTGCTGAAAAAAGTCGTTTTTCATCTCTTCGTTAGTAAATGATTCTAATTTTTGAGATGCCTGATATTCAACGAGTTCTTTTATCCACCGAGGAATGTCCTCGTAATTAATTTCTTTTTCTTTTTTTCCTTTTTTAAAGGGTGCCTTAAAAGGCAAAAGACGTGTAACCCAAAAAAGTCCAGAATTTTTTTTCTTTCCCTCCTTATAAAAAACATGAGAAGCAACTCCATACTCTGCCTCTTGATGCATTTCTTTTGTTTTTATTTGGATCTCAACAACATTCCCATAACCAGTAAAAATGGTTGTGTGAAGTGCACGATAACCGTTGGGCTTTGGGAACGCGATATAATCTTTTATTCTTCCAGGAAGAGGGCGCCAAATTCCGTGAATTATTCCAAGCACTTTATAGCAGTCGTTAATATCGGAAAGAATAATACGTAGGGCAGAGATATCATATATTTTTTCAATATTCCAATCTTTTCTTATTAGTTTGTGGTATAAACTGTAAAGAGTTTTTACCCTGTATTCAAGAGAAAATTTTGTAATACCGTTTTTTGCTAACCCTTTTTTTATTGATTTTTGAAATTTTTCTAATTTTTGCGCATCTTCATTCTTTTTTTGCCTTAAAAGATTTTTTGTTTTCTCGTATTCTTTAGGATAAACAAAAGGGAAGGAAGCGTCCTCCAGCTGTCTGCTTAACATTCTTATTCCCAGACGGTATGCAATGGGGACATAAATTTCTAAAGTTTCTTTGGCAATTCTTTCTCTTTTATGTTCTGGGACATAATCTAATGTTCTTATATTGTGTAGCCTGTCTGCAAGCTTGATAATAATTACTCGTATATCCTGAGAAACAGCAACGAAAAGTTTTCTTAAGCTTTCGTTGTGTCTTTCTGCTCCTCGGTATTTCAACTTTCCAAGTTTTGTTACTCCCTCAACAAGAAAAAGTATTTCTTCACCAAAGTTTTCTTTCAGTTCTTCTGTACTTATGTTTGCATCTTCAATGGTGTCATGAAGAAGACCAGCGCATATTGTTGTTGGGCTCATCTTCAATTCTGCTAAAATTTTTGCCGTGTGAAAAGGATGAGTAAAATAGGGCTCTCCAGAAAATCTTTTTTGTTCTTCATGTGCATTTTTCGCAAAATAAAAAGCACGCGTTATAAGCTTTACATCTTTTTTTGATGAAAATGGCAGAAGATTAATAATTTCTTTTGGGTTTTCCATGATAACTACAGTTTATTATAAATAAGAAAATCCGCAAATGTTTTTCCTCTTGACAAAGTTTTTTAAACTGCGAAAATTAAAAAAGAAACATTAATGTTTCTTTAGAAATTGAAAAAATTTTTATGCAAATATTAAGCGGTCGGCTATTTGCTTTCCGGAAATTATTTAAAACCGTTATACCGAAGAAAACCTTCGGGTAAAGAATGGTTACAAAGAAAAAAGTGGCTTCCAAAAAGAAAGCTACAGTAAAGAAAAAAGCCACAAAAAAAACCACTCCCAAAAAGAAAGCGTCTGCAAAAAAGAAGACAGCAAAAAAAAGAACAACAAAAAAATAGCAGAAAAAATTCTTCCCCATCTCTTTTTAAAGAGATGGGTTTTTTTATTCTTTTCCGTTTTCTGTGATAAGAGTAATATAAATAATTCGGGGAGCGTCTTTGTGTAGTTTAAAAGTTTCGGGGAGAGCAACTCTTGCTTCGAACGTTTTTGTTTCTTTAGTACTGTCTATTTTAATTTCTTCTGTATAAAGTGTTTCTGGGCGATCTTCTTTCTTGGGAACAAGTACTTTTATTTTACTAGGGTTGATTGATACTTCTTTTATTTTTATTTTTTCTGAATCTAAAGAAATATTTGCCTCTACTGGTACTTCATATATTTTATATTTTTGTGCTCTTACCTCTACAATCGGAGGCGAAATATTTACAAGTGAAACATTAAAGGGGTGAGTTATATAATTTTTTTCAATTTCTATTTCATTAATTCCAGATTTAATTTTTTCTCCGGGAATAGCGACTCTTATAGAATCTGGAGTAAGTGTGTTTAAAACCGCTTGTCCGCGAGCAGAAAAAGTAATTGTTGCTGTTTCTGGTAAAGTGCTTTCAATTATTGTCTCTTCGGAAATATTAATGTAGCTTATCGGGACATTAAAATCTCTTTGAATAACTTCTGCTTGAAATACAAGAAAAAACCAAGCAAAACCAGCGATGGCGAGTGCGGACAGTTTTTCAATTCCTCTTTCTTTAAAGAAGCTTTTTAAAAGACCTTGTTTTTTTTGCGGGAAGTTCTCTTTATAGTGTTGTAAGAGGTATTTTTCAAGCTCTCGTGTATCTTTGAGTGTTTTTAAATGTCCATTTTTTGCTATGGAGACCTCTCCTCGTTCTTCGGAAATAACTACCGCAAGAACATCAACTTTTTCTGAAACTCCTATTGCCGCACTGTGTCTTGTCCCCTTGTTTTTTAGTTCTTTAAAATTTTGTGAAAGAGGAAGATGAACGCCAAATTTTGATATACGGTCTTTAACAATAATTACTGCTCCGTCGTGCCCCGGAGAGTGAGGATCAAAAATGCTTTCTAAAAGAGAAGCAGTAGCAATCCCATCAAGAATATTTCCTCCTCTTATATGACGCTCTAAAAGCTCTTTTCCTGGAAGAATAATTAATGCGCCGTGTTTTTTACGCATAAGGTTAGATGTGGCTTGCACAACAGCAAAAATTGTAGAAGAAAAAGAAACAAGCGTTTTGTTTTTTACTCTTCTTGTTCCTGAGGTAATAATATACTCAAAAGATTTTTTTAGTTCATCTTGAAAAACAATAACTAAGACAACAATAAAAATACTGAAAAAAGATTGTAAAATAAAAGTAGTAACATAGAGATGAAAAACTCTTGCCAAAATATAGATTACTCCCAGTATTCCGATTCCAAGGAAAGCGGTAAGAGAACGCGTTTGTTTTAAAAAAAGAATTCCTGTATAAGCAAGAATAGCGATAATAAAAATATCTAAAAAATCAGTTAAATATATGCTGCTTCCTATCTCAGCATTAAAAATCTCAGAACCCATAATTTTTTCAAAAAAGTTAAATTCTTTCTTTATTATATAAGTGACAGTTTATTTGTCAAAGAAGCGATATTTTGTTAAAATTGCATCCATTGTAAAATTTTAAAGCAATGAAAATAGGAGATTATCTTAAAAAAAAGGGTTGTTAAAAGACGAAACCGTTTATCGTGCTTTTTTGAAAATTGACCGTAAGGATTTTGTATTAGAAGAATTTAAAAAAGATGCAAACAAAAACATCCCCCTTCCTATTGGAGAAGGACAAACAATTTCTCAGCCAGAGGTGGTTGCTTTTATGATAGAACTTCTTTCTTTGGGAGGAAAACAGAAAGTTTTAGATATTGGGTTTGGCTCTGGATGGACCACAGCTCTTTTAGCAGAAATTGTAAAACAGGGAAAAGTAATAGCTATAGAAAGAGTTCCGCAACTTTACGAGTTTGGGAGAAAAAATATAGAAAAGTACGGGTTTTTAAATGAAAAAATAGTAGAAGTTTTTTTAGAAGATGGGAAAAAGGGAAAAGAAGAAAAAGGTCCGTACGATGCAATTTTGGTTTCTGCTGAGTGTAAAGACAAAAATTTTCCGGAAAAAATAAAAAATCAGTTAAAAGAAGGAGGAAGAATGGTTGTTCCTATTGGTTCATCAATTTATCTTTTTTTTAAAAACGAGGAAAATCTTTCTTTTAAAGAATATCCAGGATTTTCTTTTGTTCCTTTTGTATAAATGAAAAAATCTACAATTATTTTAGCAGGGATCTGTTTCTTTTTTATACCCTTGGTAAGTTTTTTTTGTTGGGGAGTTTATTTTCCAAAAGACGTAAAAGAAGAAGAAAGATTATTTTCTGTCTATCGCGGGGAGGGAGTTTTTTCTGTTGCAAATAATCTTGAGGACATGGAGATTATAAAAAAAGATTATTTTTTTATTCTTTATGCTGTTCTTACAAAAAAGAATAGAGAGATAAAATCTGGAAACTATACTTTTTCTTCTTCGATGAGTGTGGCGGAGATAATGGAAAAGTTGGTTGATGGAAAAGCGGAAAAGATAACAATTATTGAGGGCTGGAACTTAAAGAATATTGCAGATCTTTTAGAAGAAAAAGGATACGGGAAAAAGGAAGATTTTTTTCGCGTTGCGGGAACGCCTCCTTTTTATAACAATGGAAAAGTTTATCCTGAAAAGAAGGCAGAAATTAAAATTGAAAGTACTTTTTTGGAAAAAGAATTAGAAAAAACAACTCTTGAGGGATATCTTTTTCCTGATACATATTATATTTCTCCGGGAACCTCTATGGAAGAAATAATTCTTTTTTTTCTTAAAAATTTTGAAAAAAAGATAACTCCAGAGATAAAAGAAATGATGGGAAAAGAAGATATGTCGCTCTTTGAAACAATTACCATCGCCTCTCTTATTGAAAAAGAAGTAACCTCTTTTGAAGATAAAAAGATAGTATCTGGGATTATAAAAAAACGTCTTCAGAAAAATATGAGATTGCAGATAGATGCCACAATCACTTATCTTACAGAAAAAAAATCTTTACAAGTTTCGCTTTTAGAAACAAAAATTGATTCTCCTTACAACACCTATCTTTATTCTGGCTTACCAAAAGGACCTATTTGTAATCCAGGCACGGAAAGTATTTTTGCTGCACTTAATCCAGAGGAGAGTGATTATCTTTACTACTTATCTCGTCCTAATGGAGAAACAGTTTTTAGCAAAACTCACGAGGAACATGTAGAAGCAAAAAGAAAATATTTAAAAAATAACAATTAGAGATTAAAAAAAAGAAGATAACTTTGGTGAAAAATATGAATAAAAAAATTCTTATGATTATTGCGCCGAAAGATTTTCGTGATGAAGAGTATTTTATCCCCAAAAATTTCTTTGAAGAAAAAGGATTAGAGGTGATAACCTCAAGCACAAAAAAGGGGATTTCTATTGGCACATACGGTGGAGAGGCAGTGGTAGATATTTCCGCTGATGATGTGAGAATAGAAAATTTCCAAGCAGTTGTTTTTGTAGGAGGTAGGGGAACATTAAGGTATTTAAATGATGAAGTTTTTTTTCGATTAGCACAGGAAGCAGTAAGAGAAAAGATTATTCTTGGAGCAATATGTATTTCTCCTGTTATACTCGCCTTAGCTGGTGTTTTAAAAAGGAAAAGAGCAACTGTTTGGTCTTCTTCAATGGAAAGAACACCAATAAAAGTATTAAAGGAGAATGGAGCTGACTATAAAAAAGATTCTCTTGTTTCTCACGGAAAAATTATTACAGCAAATGGTCCACAAGCAGCAAAAGAGTTTGCGGAAGCGATTTTTTCTGCTATTGAGAAAAGATAACAGTTGACAAAAAAGAAAAGATGAATATAATAAGTAAGCATCCGTAGACAGCGGGTTTTGTCTAAACATATAAAACCTTCCCCGCCGAGGAAAATTTTTTTATTTTTGTCTGCGGTTAACGCAGATTTTTTATTATGGCTACAACAGTAAATAAGGAAAAAAAGAAAAAGATAATCGAAGAGCTTTCAAATAATCTTTCAAAGCAAAGGGGAGTGTTTTTTATTAACTTTAAAGGGATAAAGGGGAATGAGGCAAGAGAGATAAGGAGTGATTTAAAAAATAGGGACTCAGTAATGTTAGTAGCAAGGAAAACATTAGCAAAAATTGCTTTTGAAAAAGAGAAAATTAATTTTGACCCCCTCTCTCTCCAGGGAGAAGTTGGTTTTGTTTTTGGTTTTCATGACGGAATAGATACAGTAAAAATTATACGTAAATTTGAAAAAGAGGAAAAAGTGAATATTCTTGGAGGAATCTATGAAGAAAAATTTTTATCTGCCAAAGAAGCAAGAGTGATGGCGGAAATACCCTCAAAAGAAGAATTACTTGCAAAGTTTCTTGGAGTACTTACTTCTCCAACAAGGGGCTTTTTACAGGTTTTACAAGGGAACACAAAAGGTCTGTTAAATGTTTTAGCAAAAGCAAAATAAAAATTTAAAAACTAAATGCGCGTAAGAACTAATAAGACTTACCGTAAAAAAATATGACAGAAGAAAAAAAAGAAAAAACATCTCAAAAAGACGAGGAAAAAAAAGAAGAACAAAAAGAAGAAACACCAGAAAAGGAAATAGACAAAGAGAACCCTTCTGTAAAAAAAGAAAACACAACGAAAGAAGAAAAAGAAGAAGTTCCACAAAAGTTTGATGAACTTGTAAAAAAAATCGAGAATCTTTCGGTTTTAGAACTTTCTGAACTTGTAAAAGTTTTAGAAAAAAGATTTGGAGTTTCTGCCGCTGCTCCAGTTTCTGTCGCTCCCGCCGCTGGAGTTGCTGGAAGTGATCAAGGAGAGGAGGGAGGAGAAAAAAGTGAGTACAATATTGAAGTTAAAGAGGCAGGAGAAAAAAAGATAGAAGTAATAAAAGCGGTAAGAAGCATCACTGGCAAAGGACTTAAAGAAGCGAAAGATCTAGTTGATGCTGTAGCAGACGGTCCTCAAGTAATCAAAGAAGGAGTGCCTGCAAAAGAAGCGAAAGAAGCAGAAAAGACACTAAAAGAAGCAGGGGCGGTAGTTGAATTGAAGTAAATAATTTTAATTTTCTCGTTCTATAAAATATACCTTCTTTCCGATAAGGAGGTATATTTTTTTTCCATCAGCAGAAACTGCCATATCTTGCACTTTTTCAAAACTTTCATGATAAAGCTGTTCTATTATCTCTCCGTTTTTTTCTAAAACAACAATTCGCATTTCTTGGGGATCAAGGATAAAAAGCGGATTATTTTTTGCAGTGCAAATTTTTTTTGGATTTAAAAGAGGTGGAAAAAGAGTAGGTTCTATTTTTTCTTCTTTTACTCCTTTGTAGTAGCGATGTATGGTGTTTTTTTCACCAAGAACAAAAATAGAGCCATCAATAGCCATAGAAATGCTTTTCTTATTTTCTTTTTCCTTTGTCCACTTAAGAAGATTTACATCCGAAGAAGAAAATATCTCTCCCTCTTCATTTAAGAAATAAGGCTTTCCTAAGTAGGATGAAAGTGCAACGAATTTTTTTTCAGTAGTAGAGAGATCTAAAGAAAGAGAAGAGAGGTCTCCCTTTTCTATTTTAAAAAGTGTGTTTGGAGAAGAAAAGAGATATATTTTTTCTTCTGAAGAGGATCCAAGCTCTGCTCCTTTTTCAAGGAGAGATTGAGATAATACTGTTTTTTGGGGAATATTCATGATTCCAAGAAGAGGAGAGGAAGAAGAAAAAAGATAAATTTCATCTCCTACAAGAATAATTTTTTCTGGAGAAAAATCTTCTACTTCTTTAATAAAGTTTATATCTTCTATTTTTTTAAAAGAAGAAATATGAAGAAGTTCATTTTTAAAAAAAATGTATTTCTCTTGCAATTCTTCCTCTAAGTGACTTTTTTCTATAAGGTCCTCCAATTCAAGTAATGCATTGGTCATTAATGGAATATTATTTCTTTTTTTAGCTTCCAAAAAATTTTCCTCTATAGTGGATATTTTTTCTTTTTCGTTTATCTTTCTTGCGTTTTTTTCAATGCCAATAATTATGCTTCCTAAAATAACAACCCCTAAAAGAAGAAAAGGAAGAAAAAGATTTTTTCTTTCTGGAAAAATTGTTTTTATTTTATGACCGATGTTTAAAGGAGTTTTTATCTTTGACTGGGGAAATTTGTCCCTTAAAGAAGATACATTTTCAGAAAACATATCTTTAAATGAAAATCTTTTTTTTCTTTTCCTGGAAACAATTTTTTGATTTTTGTCTGCTAATAAAAATTTTCGATCTAAAATAAATGCAATACCAGAAATATCGGAAAATTTTTCTTTTTGAAGGGATGATATTTTTTCTGCAACATTTTCATTAAAAGATTTTTTTGCAATTTCTGGAAGAAGTTTCCCTTTTTCAAAAAAACGATAAACAGTCGAAGTAAGGATAGCGAGCTTGTCGTTTCTTTTTATTTTTCCAGAAATCATGTTGGAAAAAAGATTTCCTTGAGAGTCTTCAATTTCTTTGCTGATATCTTTTATACTTTTTTCGTTAAGAAGAAAAATCTTTGCTGCTCCTATTTTTCCTAAGTAGATGTGAAAGTTTTTTGCAACAAGGAGGACAATATCCAGTTTTCCAGAATATTTACGTTCACGAATAAATTCGTTTATTTCCTTTAAGGTTTTTTTTAAAGCACTTTCTGAGGAGAGGGAAGTATCTTTATAGTACGTTTCTTTTGCGATATAGAAGATATTTTGCAAAAGAGAAGAATCCTTTTTTTCTGGATTTGATATTTCACCAACCATATAAATTCGGCCAAGTTTTCTCTCGTAAGCGTCTTTCGGCTTGTATTTAAAACTTTCTGCAATTTTCGATTCTTCTTTTGGGTTAAAATATAGTTCAAAGATATGCATATTTCTATTATAATTTTTTTTGAAAAATGAGCAATTAGTAAAAACGAATTTTGACCAGTAAATAAAAATTATATTATAATTAAACAAGGACGGCTAGCTCAATCGGCAGAGTGTCGCATTCACATTGCGAAGGTTATTGGTTCAAGTCCAATGCCGTCCACCACTTGACAGGAAAGAGTATAAAGATATAATGAAATTGGCACTATAAAGAGTAGAGTGCCAAAAAGGTCGGATATAAACCCAAAAAAAGAAATTATGGACATTATTAAAAAACCATTTAAAGAATTAGACGATTTTTTTGGGGATGAAGATTGGGTTTTCCCAATTTTTAAAAAAGGAATATTTGAACCAGAGATGGATGTTTATGAAAAGGGAAAAGATGTTGTTGCCGAAGTAAGTATTCCTGACATAAATCCGGAAGATATAAAAGTTGAAGTAGAAGATGGAGTTCTAAAGGTTTCTGGGAGCTTTCAAGGGAAAAAAGAAGAAGGGGAAAGAGGGAAAAATTACTGGAAAAAAGAAATACGCAAGGGTTCTTTCCAGCGAGCAGTAAGACTTCCGGTAGATGTAAATGAAGAAAAGACAGAAGCTACTTATGAAAAAGGAATCCTAAGGGTTGTGTTACCAAAAAGTGAGCAGAAGAAAAAGAAAGGAAAAAATATTAAGGTGAAGGCAAGGTAGAGAAAAGAAATAAAAAAACCCCTCCGTAATTTTCACGGAGGGGTTTTTGTTTTTTAAGGTTTTTTTAATTACCAATCTTCGTCACTTTCGTTATCACTTTCATCGTCAAGGTCTTCTTCATCATCGTCCCAATCAAGATCTTCATCATCAAGATCAAGATCCTCATCTAAATCATCTCCTAAATCATCATCAATATCATCTAAATCATCTCCTAGATCATCGTCTGTATCAGTATCTTCTTCTGTTTTTTCTTCATCGCCGTCTTCTATCCCTTCTTCTGTTTTTTCTTCATCTGCTAAAGCGACAATTTTTTTAATTTCGTTTTGGTCCGTGAGGAACATATTTTTTTGTTTCTTCTTCTATATATAATTAAAGAAGAAGATGGTTACTTTTTACCTCATTACACCTTATAAAAAGTGTGCCGACCTTTTTACTAGCAACATTATAGTTTTAAAAAAGACCTTGTCAACCCCGATTAAAAAGTGTTTTTTTCTTTTTTCTTTCTTGTATCATATAAGGAGTTATATTATACTTTTTTAATGTGGCAGGTAGTAAAAAAACAAAACATTTTCTTTCTTTGGGCTTTTTGGCACTACAACACCGCGCTTCGAGAAATTTTTCGGGGATGGAAAGATGTTTTTCGTTTTAATATTTATTATTTTTCCCTTCCTTTTCTTTTAAAAACTTTTTTTTCTCCATGGAGAAGATATAAGTTTTCTTACGGAAGAGGTTTTAACTTTAACAAGTTTATAGAAACTTTCTTTTTAAATGTGTTTTCTCGATTTGTTGGTTTATTTATACGTTTTTTTGTAATTTTAGCAGGGGTAATTTTGCAAATTTTCATTATTATTTTTGGTATATCTCTTTTTATTTTTTGGATTGTACTTCCTATAGCAACACTTTTTGGAATTTATATATCTTTAAAATGGTTAATTTTAATTTAAAAAAGTCTGCCATATTCAGATCTGTTTTGTTAGATGAGATTTTTCTTTTTCGATACGCAAGACAAATCGGGAGCTCCTTGCTTTTTCTTTCTTTTTTTCTTTTACTTTTTTATTTAGGTGAAAAAAATCTTCCCATAAAGGGGCCATTTTTTGAATGGGGAGTTTTCTTTTTTTCTCTTTCTCTTATTTTTTACGAGACACACTTTTTTTTTGAAAGTGTCCGCAAGAGCCCACCGTTATTAGTGAGCATAAATGAAGCAGCAGATCACTTTAACGAATTTAATCTTGCAGATTTTTTGGATTTTCAGACTGCAAAAATTGTTTTTCAGGCAAAAAAAAGGGGACCAGTTGATTCTTATTCTTTAATTTTCTTTATTTTAAAGAATGCAGATGAGTTGAGTTTTATTTTTTCTCGGGCAGTGATGGACAAATACCATATCTTGGACGAACTGGAGGGTCTTTTTTCAAAAAAAAATGTAAGAGACGCAGATTACAGTGAAGATTTTTTAAAGGTGATGAGGGAAGCATTTTTTTCTGCAGTAAAAAGAGGAGATAAAAGAGTTAGAGTAGAAGATGTTTTTTTAGGGCTAGTAAAACACAATGCTTATTTTCGAGAACTTTTTTATAAAAAAAACTTAAAAAAAGAAGATTTAGTTGAACTTATCTCTTGGTTAATTTATTTAAAAGAGAAAGAGAAACCGTTTCTTTACAAGAATTTAATCAAAAAGGGAAGCATTGGGGAAGATTGGGTCTCTGGATATACTCCTTTTCTTGATAACTTTTCTATTAACTGGACGAAAGCGATGAAGTTTGCTGGATTTCCAGAAACTATTGGTCATAAAGAAGAAGTAGAACTTTTGGAGAGAGTTTTATCTCGAAATGGGATAAACAGCGCGGTTATTACTGGTGATCCAGGAACAGGAAGAAAAAGTATTGTTCAAGGGGTAATTAAAAAAAGTTTCTTGGGAGAAAGCTTTCCAGAGGTAAATAAAAAACGTTTCTTGGAACTTGATTTACCTTCTCTTCTTGCACATGCAAATGGTAGAGAAGAAACAGAAAAAATGATCGATGAGGTTTTCGGAGAAGTAGCAAGAGCGGGAAATGTTGTCCTTATTATTGATAATTTTCATAATTTTTTAGAAGAAAGCAATCGTCCTGGATCGGCAAACATTGCTGGAATTTTAGAATCTTACTTACATTATCCAAATTTTAAAATTATCGGGATTACTAGCAGGAGAGGGTTTCATGAAAAAATAGAACCCAACCCTTCTATTCTTTCTCTTCTTGAGAAAATTGAGGTAAAGGAGATTGAAGAAAAAGAAACACTTCTTCTTCTTCAAAAAAGGGCGTTGTATTTTGAAAAAACTTATAAAAAACTTATTTCATTTTCCGCACTTAAAAGAATTATTTTTCTTTCTAAAAAATATATGCAAGAATCCTTTTTTCCGGAAAAAGCTATTGATTTGCTAGAAGAAGCAGTTGTTTACGCAGTTCAAGAAAAAAAAGAAGTGGTTTTTCCAGGGATCGTTGATTGCATTGTTTCTAGAAAAACGGAAATTCCCGTTGGGGAAGTAGAGGAAGAAGAAAAAGAGATACTTTTAAACATGGAAGTGTTAATACATGAAAAAATAATTGATCAAGAAGAAGCGGTGAAAACAATATCTTCTGCTCTTCGTCGATCAAGAGCTAATTTAGATACAAGAAAAGGTGTTATCGGAGGCTTTCTCTTTTTAGGTCCTACTGGCGTAGGGAAAACAGAAACAGCGAAAGTGCTTGCAGAAGTTTATTTTGGAAAAAAGAAAAAAGTAAATCGTCTTGATATGTCTGAGTTTCAGAATATATCTGATGTTTCACGCCTTATTGGTTCTGCAAAAGAAGAGGGGCTTTTAACATCTAGAGCGAGAGAAGATCCTTTTTCTTTAATTCTTCTTGATGAAATAGAAAAAGCTCATCCGGATATCTTGAACCTCTTTCTTCAAGTTTTAGATGAAGGGCACCTTACCGATGGAAAAGGAAGAGTGGTGAGCTTCGAGAACTGTATGCTTATTGCAACAAGTAATGCTGGGCATCAGATTATTTTAAGTGCAGTAGAAGAAAAAAAGAATTGGGAAAAAACAAAGGAGAAAGTTGTAAAAAATCTTTTAAAAGAAAACATTTTTCGTCCAGAGTTTATTAATCGTTTTGATGATGTTGTCCTTTTTAAGCCGTTAGAAAAAGAACATCTCTTTTCTATTGCAAAAATACAGCTTCAAGGATTAAAAGATAGTTTAGAAGAGAAAGAGATAAATTTTGAAATTACAGAAGAGTTAAAAGAAAAAATTGTGGAAATAAGTTACAATCCTGTTTTTGGTGCAAGAGAGATGCAAAGAATGATACAAAAAAATATAGGAGAAACCCTTTCTTTTGCGATTTTGAAAGAAGATATAAAAAGAGGAGAATCTTTTAAAATTAATCCAGAAAATTTTGCCATTGAAAAAATTTAAGTTTCCTCAAAAAACCCTCTTAAAAGAATAAAATTTTTTGAAAAAATTTTTTAAAAAGAAAAATATTTTTTTCTTTAAAAACGGGAAAAAACTCCCGTTTTTTGTTTTTTTAGGTAACTGTGGAAAGGAGGGGGTTGACAAGTTATTGTTTGTGGAATAAAATGGGCACAAGAAGCAGTATTGTGGAAAAAAGTGGGGAAAACTCATGTAACTTGTGGAAAACTTTTTCCACAAAAGGATATGTTTATTGGAGAATATACATACAAAATAGATAACAAAAAAAGAATTGCAATTCCTTCTAAGTTTCGTAAAGAGCTTAAAAGAAAAGCAGTTATAACAAGGGGGCTTGATCGCTGCCTTTTTCTTTTTTCAATGGAAGAGTGGAAAAAGATAGCAGAAAAAATAAGTTCTCTTCCTTTTGGGCAACACGATAATCGAGGATTTTCGAGAGTAATGCTTTCTGGAGCAATGGAAGTAGAGTTTGATTCTTTGGGAAGAATTCTTCTTCCCGATTATCTCAAAGAGTATGCTTTTTTGGAAAAAGAAGCGGTTGTTGCTGGACTTTATAACCGAATTGAAGTTTGGGATAAAAAATCTTGGGAGAAGTACAAAGAGAAGACAGAAGAACAACTGGGTGATATAGCGGAAAGGCTCAAGGAATTTGGAGTATAAGAAAAATTTAAAAATGAAAAGACAGTTAACGATTTCTTAACTTAATGCACATACCTGTTTTAAAAGAAGAAGTTTTGCACTTTTTACAACCAGAAGAAGATGAGAATTTTATTGATTGTACCGCAGGAGAAGGGGGGCACGCCGAAGTAATTTTAAAAAGAAATGCGCCAAAAGGAAAAGTTTTAGCACTTGAATGGGACGAAGAGATTTATGAGATCTTAAAAGAAAAAGAGTCAGAAAGATTTTTACCCGTAAACGAGTCTTATACCCTTCTTGAAGAAGTGGTTCGCGAAAAAAATTTTTTCCCTGTTTCTGGAGTTCTTTTTGACCTTGGTTTTTCTAGTTATCATGTTGATTTTAGCAGAAGGGGGTTTTCTTTTATGCGAAATGAACCACTTGATATGCGTTATAACAAAAAAAATCCTCTTACGGCTTATGAGATACTTAACGCTTATAAAGAAAAAGATATACTTTTTATTTTGAAAAAATGGGGAGAAGAAGATTATGCAAAAGAGATTATGCAGAACATTATAAAAAAAAGAAAAGAAAAAGCGATAGAAACAACCTCTGAGCTTGTGAATATTGTAAAAAAATCAATACCGGTAAAAGAAAGAAAAAGTAGAAAAATAAACTGTGCAACAAAAACTTTTCAAGCATTAAGAATTGCGGTAAACGGAGAATTACTTGGGTTAAGAGCGGGACTTGCACAGGCAGAAGAAGTAATGGAAAAGGGAGGAAGGATGGTTGTTATCTGTTTTCACGGAGGGGAGGAAAGAATTGTACAAGATTTTCTTCGTTCTTCTTCTTTAACAGTACTTACAAAGAAGCCAATTATTCCAACATATGAGGAGGTAAAGAAAAATATTCGTTCAAGGTCGGCAAAACTATATGCAGCAATCAAAAAATAAAAATATGAAAACTATATCCAAGATATTTCGAATAACACTTGCTGTTTTGGCAATCGTGTTTAGTTTTTCCTGTGTATTTCAGATTATTAAGATGACCAACGAAAAGTATCTTGTAGAAAAATATCAGGAAGAAGTAAACACAATTTCTGAAGAGATTTACTCTGCTTCCCAAAATTTTGAAAAAGAGCTTACATTGGCGACAGTAGAAAATATGGCAAAAGAGAAAAATTTTGTTCAATCGGAAAATATTACTTATGTAAAAGTTTCTTCGGCAGAAGTTGTTGTGGTGAGATAATAGGAGAAAAAATTAAATAAATGCCTGTAAAACGTTTATGGACTATCTTCTTTTTCGCGGTTTTTTTGACAGGAGTTCTTTCGTGGAAGCTTTTTTGTGTTCAGGTCGTTGAGGGGGGAATATGGAAAGCTCAAGCACAGGGTCAGCAGAGATATTTTACACAAACACAAGGAGAGAGAGGGAGTATATATCTTGCTAATGGAGATGAAGACTTTGTTCCTGTCGCGTTAAATCGTAAAACTTATCATGTATTTATTTCTCCAAAAGAATTATCAGAAAAAAAAGAAGACAAAGAGGAAATGATTTCTTTATTTACTCAAGTATTAGAGGTTGGAGAAAGTGAAGTTTTGGAAAAGTTAGAAAAAAAGGAAAGTAGTTATGAGATTTTAAAGAAGAACATTTCTTCTCACACATTAGAGAAAGTAAAAGAAACCTCTGGATTACATATTCAAGAAGAAGTTGTGCGTTACTATCCAGAAAAAGATCTTGCTTCGCATGTTATTGGGTTTCTCGGAGGAGAAAAGAAAGGACAGTACGGAGTAGAGCAGTACTACGATGAGATTATTGGTGGAAGGCCGGGGATTATTGAAGGAATAAGAATGAAATGGCTTTCTTTTATCACTAAAGATTCTACAAAAAGGGGTGAAGATCTTCTTCTTACCATTGATTACAATGTCCAACATTTTGTAGAAAAAGAACTTCAAGGTGCAGTAGAGAGGTTGGAGGCAAAAGAAGGAACAGTAGTTGTCGGAGATCCACAGACAGGAGAGATTTTAGCAATGGCAAATTATCCAGATTTTGACCCTAATGAGTATTCTATTTTTTCCCAAGAAGAATTTAATGTTTTTAAAAATTCTGCAGTACAAGAAACTTTTGAACCTGGCTCGGTATTTAAACCAATTACAATGGCTATTGCTCTTAACAGTGGTGCAGTAAGCCCAGAGGATACTTTTTACGATAGTGGTGAAAAAAGGATTCATGGGAAAGTTATTCGAAACTATGAGGAGAGATCTTATGGGTTTGTTGATATGACAGAAATACTTAAAAAATCAATCAATACTGGAATCGCATATGTTCAAGAACAGATTGGTAATGAAGTTTTCTTAAAATATCTTTACGATTTCAAATTCTTTGAACCCACGGGGATTGATCTTCATGGAGAAGTTTGTTCACAAAACAAAGAGTTTTTAAAAGGGTATGATATTAATTTTACAACTGCTTCTTACGGGCAGGGGATAGAAGTAACTTCTATTCAGCTTTTTCGAGCATTTTCTGTTCTTGCGAATGGAGGAAGACTAGTTGATCCCCATGTAGTAAAAAAAGACGCAGCAAGTCTCTTTCCGGGAGAGAGAATTATTTCTCCGACAGCCGCTTCTCTTGTAACAGAGATGATGGTAGAAACGGTTGAAAAAGGATTTGGAAGTACGGCAAAAATACCGGGTTATTACATTGCTGGAAAAACAGGAACTGCTCAAGTTGCTTGGTCAAAATTAGGAATTTCAAAGACAGGATATGCAGATAAAGCAACAATACAAGGATTTGTTGGATACGCTCCAGCATTTGATCCTCAATTTGTTATTTTTGTTAAATTAGATCAACCACAAACTCGCTCTGCAGAGGTTTCTTCGGCACCAGTTTTTCGAGAAATAGCGCGTTTTCTTTTAGAGTATAAAAAAATTCCTTACGACTATGAAGTAGGAAAAGAAAAAGATGATTAAAGCAGTATTTAAGAATAAAAAAGTAATTTTTATCACCGGAGATCGGAAAAAAGAAGCGGTGCACTTTATTGAGTTTGTTTTAAAAGATTCTTTTTCACTTTTTCATATAAACAGAATACCGGGAATTTTTGACATATTACATATTTTAAAAAGCGATATTATAATTATTGAAGATGAAGGATTTGATAATCCGGAAACGATAAAATCCTTTCTTTATCCGATAAAGTTTTGTGTGTTTATTGTTACCGGAGTTAAAAAAAGAACACGAGTAAAAAAATTTTTCCGTGGGTTTTTAAAAAACTGGATTCCGGTCTTAGATTTTTCAGTAGCAAAGAAGTTAAAAAAAGAAAAGACAAAAGAAGTACTTACTTTTGGAATTAATAAAAAAAGTGCACAGGTTTATATCAGTGATATTTATCAGAAAAAAGAAGAGACAAATTTCAAGGTTAACTACAAAGCGAACATTATTCCTTTTTGGATTAAGGGTAAAATTAAAGAGAAAAAAATCTACGGTGTTCTTCCTGCTCTTTGTGTCGCAAAAATTTTGAATCTTAATCTTGCAGAAGTTTCTTATAAAATAAAAGAAGAACTTTTTTTCTTTACTAAGCAGTAAAAATTTGCTAATCTTCTTCTGTTATTGTTTTTTTTGGCCCCATCGTCTAGTGGCTTAGGACGCCGGGTTCTCAGTCCGGTAACACGGGTTCAAATCCCGTTGGGGTCACATATATGCGTTTTAAAGATGCAAACTCTAATTTTTAAAAGATAATGATGAAGATATTATACGGAGTATCTATTTTAGCGGGAACAATTATTGGAGCGGGTCTTTTTTCATTACCCTACATCACAACTGTTGTTGGAGTAAAAATAATGATCTTCTATCTTCTTTTTTTGGGTGCGGTTTCTTTTCTTGTGCATTATTTTTTAGGCGAAGTAGCATTAAAAACTCCTGATTTTCTTCGCTTGCCTGGATTTGCAAATTATCACTTAGGGAAGGGGGCACAAAGAGTAGCATATGTTTCTGGGATTTTTGGTCTTCTTGGTGCAGTATTAGCATATCTTATACTTGGTGGTGAGTTTTTGACCGTGCTTTTATCTCCTTATTTTGGAGGAGGCACGACACAGTATACAACTATTTATTTTCTTATATCTTCTTTTTTTATTTTTTTTGGAATTAAAGCTATCTCTAAAATGGAGTTTTGGGGGATTGCTATTTTTTTAGGTCTTTTGTTTTTAACTTTTTTCCGTGGTTTTAGTGAGATAAGTATGGAAAATCTTTTTTTTGTTCGAGAAGGAGAGTTCGATTTTTTTCTTCCCTATGGAGTTCTTCTTTTTGCTCTTTGGGGAGGAGCTCTTATTCCCGAAATAGAAGAAACTTTATCTCTAAAAAAAGAAAAAAAACAACTTTTAAAAATTATTTCTTTTGGGATTATTCTTTCTCTTTTTGTTTCCTTGTTTTTTATTATTATTGTTCTTGGGATTACGGGGGAGCACACTACACGTGAAGCGCTTGTAGGGTTAGAAAGTTATTTGGGGAATGGGATAACATCTCTTATGCTTGCTTTTGGGTTGCTTGTGGTTTTTACTTCTCTTATTGCTATTGGTCTTACGGTAAAAAAAATACTCTGGTACGATTTAAAAATTTCAGAAAAAGTTTCTTGGGCAATTGCTTGTGTTTTTCCTTTTGCTCTTTTTTTAATAGGAGTAAAGAATTTTATCGTTGTTATTGGGGTAGCTGGAGGGGTGATGATCGCTGTTGATGCAATACTTATACTTTTAATGTATCGAAAAATAAAAGGGAAAAAAGTAAATTTTATTGTTTTTTCTTTGATTTTTCTTTTTCTTTTGGGTATCATTTACGAAATTGTTTATTTCCTTAAATAATGTTTTTCAATATTGTAATTTTTTTATTTTCCTGTTTTCTTATTATTTTTTCTAGCAGAATAATTATTGATGCCTTACAAAGGCTTACTTATAGATTAGGATGGAAAGAATTTATCGTTGCTTTCTTTGCCGCTTCTGTGGGTGCAGTTATACCAGAGCTTTTTATTGGGATAAGATCTGCACTTAAAGGGGTTCCGGAACTTGCTCTTGGAAGTATTGTTGGGCAAAATGTTATTCTTTTTACTTTTTCTGTTGCTATCTGTACCTTTATTCTAAAAGAGATTGTTGTTGAGAGCCGAACAGTAAGGGCGGGAGCAACTTTTGCTCTTTTTGCGGTTATCCTTCCTTTTATTTTTTTATGGGATGGAGTTTTATCAAGATTTGATGGAATTTTGCTTGTTTTCATGTGTCTTTTCTATATTTTCTGGCTTTTTTCAAAAAAAGATCACTTTTTAAAGGACTACAAAGGACCTTTTCCAAAAACCTCTCTTTTAAGAGAGGGGATGACTATTTTTTTTGGTTTTCTTTTTGTTGTTCTTAGCGCAGAGGGAATTATTTATGCAGCACAAAATGTAAGCGATTACCTAGGAGTATCAATGACACTTTTTGGGCTTTTTGCTGTTGGACTTGGTGTAGCACTTCCAGAAACTTTTTTTTCTATGGCACTTGCGGCAAAAGGACACTCTTGGATGATACTTGGAGGGCTTTTAGGTTCTATTGCGTTTTCCTCAACCTTGGTTTTGGGAACAGTAGCGATAATAAGCCCTATTGAAATCGTAGATCTTTCTTCTTTACGCACAGCACAATTTTTTCTTATTTCTGGTGGATTTTTTCTTCTTCTTTTTGTGCGTACTCATAATAAAATTACAAGAAAAGAGGCGTGGTTTCTATTCGGAGTATATCTTCTTTTTCTTTTATTTGAATTTGTTATCCTAAGATAAGAGAACTGCTTTCTTGAATTTTTTCCGTTTTATGTTATTATTCAATCGTTCTATGATTGATTTTTTGCTTACGGGTGTCATTATTTGTATTTTTTTTCTTATCTTGCTTTTTGTGCGCAAAGCTAATTTGGACGTTGAAAGAAGACTTACAGATGTTATCACAAACGAACTGAAAGAAATAAGGGGAAGCGTTGATCTTACGTCTAAGGGGATGAATGAACAGATAACTTCTTTTGTTAAAGAAACAGCAGGAATTAAACAAGAGATGGCGGCGATGCAAGATACGGTAAAAAATATATCTTCTTTTCAAGAGTTCTTTCGTTCACCAAAGGTAAGGGGACAGTGGGGGGAAGCAAGTTTAAAACATCTTTTACAAGAGTATTTTCCAGAAGATCTCTACTCTATCCAGTATAGATTTTCTTCTGGAGAAGCAGTAGATGCAGTGTTAAAACTTCCTGATAAAAAACTTCTTCCTATTGATGCAAAATTTCCTTTTGATAATTTTCGAAAGATGGTAGAAAGTGAGGGGAAGGAAAGGGATATTTTTCGTAAAAAGTTCCTTGAAGATGTTAAAAAAAGGGTTCGGGAAATATCAGAAAAGTATATTCTTCCTTCAGAAAATACGGTTGATTTTGCCGTGATGTATGTTCCTGCGGAGGCAGTTTATTATGAAATAAACATGGCTACCGATATTGATATTGCTGAATTTGCTCGTTCGAAAAAAGTTATCCTTTCTTCACCAAATACTTTTTATCTTACTTTGCGAGCAATAGAACAGTGGTTTCGCGATACGCAGATTACAAAAAGAGCACACGATATTATGCAAAGGTTGTCACGGATAGAAAAAGATGGTAGCAAGCTTATGGAAGATTTTGGAAAACTTGGAGTACACCTTAAAAATGCTGTTTCTTCTTACAGAAATTCAAAAAAAAGAGTGGTATTGTTTGATAAAAAAGTAAAAGGTATCTTAAAAACAAATGCAAAAAAAATTAATAAGGTAATTACTTCGGAAAAGGAAGAGAAATAACTTTTCTGATAAAAAAAATGATTGCAGTAATTAAAACAGGAGGAAAGCAGTATCTTGTTTCCCCCGGAGAAAAAATAAAAATTGAAAAAATAGACGCAAAAGTAGGTGATAAAGTAAACTTTAAGGAGGTTCTTTTATTTGAAGATGAAAAAGGAGAGGTTATTTTAGGGACTCCCTATATTGGAAATATTAAAGTAGAGGGTGTTGTTCTTGAAGAAGGGCTTGGTGATAAAAAAATAGTTTTCAAATATAAACCGAAGACAAGATATAAAGTAAAAAAGGGACATAGACAACCATACACAGAGGTAGAGATCAAAGAGATTAAAAAAGATAGTGTTTCTAAAAAAGAAAAAAAGAAGGCGTAAAATTCCTCCTTTTTTGCAGGTAGTTGTAGTTCTACTATTTTCTTCCTTTTAAAGCTGAAATTAAAGTTTCTTCATCTGCATACTCAAGCTCACTTCCTGTAGAAAGTCCTCGCCCAAGGCGAGTTTTTTTTACATCTAATTTTTCTAAAATACGCATAAGATAAAGTGCGGTTGCCTCTCCTTCTGTAGTTTGGTTAGTGGCAATAATTATTTCCTTTATTTTTGGAAGACCGAATTTATTATTATTTTTTATTCTTTCTTTTAGCTCTTCAGTGCGAATTTTTTTAAAATCTTTTTTTCTTAAGGGGGAAACAGTCCCTCCTAAAACAAAATAAATTCCTTGATAGGCGCTTGTTTTTTCAATAGAGAGAAGGTCTGTTTCTTTTTCTACAACACAAAGAGTATCTCTTTTTCTTTTTTTGTCTTTGCAAATTTTACAAACGCCCTCTTCTTTTAATATGGAACGAAAACATATTTTACAAAGCGTAACATTTTTTTTCATTTCCTTTAATGTATCAGCAAAAGAATCTATCTCTTCCTTTGGGGCACTTAGGCAGTGGAAGGCGAACCTTGTTGCTGCCCTTGGACCGACAGAGGGAAGTTTAGAAAAGTGGCGAATTATTTTTTCAAGAGGAGAAGGGTACATTTAGTGTGTTTTGTCTATATTTCTAAAGGAGGCGGTATTTTGATCAAAGTAAAGCTCTACTTTTCCCACAGGACCGTTTCGGTGCTTTGCAACAAAGATATCAGCAATATTTCTTCTGGAAGTGTCTTGTCGGTAGTAATCTTCACGATAAATAAACATAACAACATCGGCGTCTTGTTCTATTGATCCGCTTTCTCTTAAGTCCGCTAATCGAGGAATTTGAGGTGTTCTTTGTTCTACGGCACGGGAGAGTTGTGAAAGAGCAAGCACGGGAACGTCAAGTTCTTTTGCTAAAGTTTTTAACTCTCGCGATATTTCTGTCATCTGCTGGACCAGTGAATCTCTTTGTGAGCGTGGTTGCATGAGCTGGAGGTAATCAACAATTAAAAGACCAAGACCTTTCTCTGCTTGTAGTCGGCGGGCCATAGTACGCATCTGCATTACATTAAAAGATATTGAGTCATCAATATATATCGGAAGCTTAGAAAGTTGGTCAAATGACTCTCTGATGCGTTCAAAATCGTTTTTCTCTCCAGATTTTTTTAAATTACCAGTGCGAAGCTTCCAAAGATTAATTCCTGATATGTCGGATATGAGACGATCAACAATTTGATCTACAGACATCTCTAAACTGAAAATTCCCACTGGCTGATTTTTAGAAGCTACATTTTTTGCAATATTTGAAGCTAATGCACTCTTTCCCATACTTGGTCTTGCAGCAAGAATAACGAGATCAGATTTTTGTAGTCCGGAAAGGACATTATCTAAATCTGTAAAGCCAGTTGGTACTCCGCGTGATTTTCCCTCTTCTGTAGAAAGATGCTCTATTCTTTCAAAAGCGCTTTCTAAATTGTCTTTAATTGCAGAAAAATTCTTTCTTGTTGATCCTTGCGATATACTAAATATTTTTTTTTCTGCTTCATCAAGAAGGACATCCACTTCTCGGTCTTCTTCGTAAGCAGAGATACTTATTTCTTGACCCATGCTAATAAGATCACGAAGAATTCTTTTTTTACAAACAATATTTGCATAGTGTGTCACATGGCTTGCAGTAGGGACAGAGTTTACAAGTGAAGTAAGATAACTTTTTCCACCAATTTCTTTTAATAGTTTTTTTTCTTTGAGAAAAGCAGAAAGAGAAAGAAGATCGATTGCCTCTCTTCTCTCTAAAAGGGTGATCATTGCTTCGTAAATATCTCCATGTGATTTTTTGTAAAAATCTCTTGGTTTTAAAAAGTCTATTACTTTATAAATTGCCTCTGGATCAAGCATTAAAGATCCGAGAAGCGATTCTTCTGCTTCAATATTTTGCGGAGGAATTTTTTCCATATTTTTTTCGCTCATATTTTTTTAATTTTAAATCCCTTTTTATTATCTTTTATAACATAACCCGCATTTTCTATTTCTTTTCTTATTTTGTCTGCTTTTTGATAGTTTCCTTTTTTTCTTTCTTTTTCTCTTTCTTTTGCAAGTTTTTTAATTTCACGAGGAACTTCTGTCTTCTCTTCCTCTTTTAATCTTAATCCAAAAATATGGTCAAAATTAAGAAGAAGATTGTATTTTATTTTTTTCTCTATTTTTTTATCTCGTAAAACTTTCCAAGCAATAGCAAGGGCACGTGGAGTGTTAAGATCGTCGTTTACTGCTTCTTTGAACTTGTCGTTATAAGGATGTTTTATTTCTTCTTCCGGAGAGCTTAATTCTTTCATTTTTTCTTTCATTCTTTTAAGTGAATTTTCTGCACTTAAAAGTGCTTTTTCAGAAAAATTTAATTTTGAACGGTAATGAGCGGTTAGCGTTAGGTAACGATAGGCAAGGGGAGAGAAGCCGTTTTCTTTTAAATCTTTCAAGGTTATTATTTTTCCTTTTGACTTGGACATCTTTTCATTTTTCAAATTTAAAAATTCTCCGTGTAGCCAGAATTTTGCAGGATTTTTCCCATAAGCTGCCTCTGCTTGTGCGATTTCATTTGGATGATGTACCTCAAGATGATCTATACCCCCACAGTGAATGTCAAAAGGGATACCAAAGTATTTTTTTGACATTACTACGCACTCTGTGTGCCATCCAGGAAATCCTACTCCCCAAGGAGAGTCCCACTCCATCTGTCTTTTTTCTGTCGGTTTAGAAAACTTCCAAAGAGCAAAGTCGGCGGGATTTTTTTTCTCTGGGGCAGAAATCCTTTTTCCCTTTTTTAGGTTTTTCAGGTTTGCCATCTGCCCGTAATTTTTTAATTTTGAGGTATTAAAATATATTCCATCCTCTATTTTATATGTGTACTTTTTCTTTTCTAATATTTTAATAAGATCAATCTGCTCTTCTATCGTTTCTGTTGCTTTTACATATATATCCGGTTCTTTTATATTGAGCTCTCTAATGTCTTTTTTAAAAGTATTGGCGTAATACTCTGCTATTTTCCACGCACTTTTTTGTTTCTCTTTTGCGCTTTTTTCTACCTTATCTTCTCCTGTGTCATTATCAGAGACAAGGTGTCCAACATCAGTAATGTTCATTACATGTTTCACCTTGTATTTGTTAAAAAGAAGAGTCCTTTTTAAAATATCTTCAAAAATGTAAGTTCTTAGGTTCCCAATATGTGCATAATCATAAACCGTTGGGCCACAAGTATAAAGACGAACCTCTTTTTCTAACGCCCGAAAGTTTTCTTTTCTTCTTCTTAAAGTGTTATAAAGTCTTATCATTGCAGTGCTATATTATCATAAAAAAATCTTTCCTTCCAGAAGTTTTTGTAGTAGAATACTTCGTATGACAGAAGAACTAACAACAATGGCGATCTCGATGACGCCACTTATCGGTATCAGAGGAGCGATTCCGGTAGCAATAATGGGATACGAAATGAGTATTTATTCTGCTTATTTCTGGTCTGTATTGGGAGAATTTATTCCTGTTTTTTTTATATTAGCACTTCTTGGAAGAGTTTCTCAATGGCTTTCGGAAAACTTCTTTTTTATGAAAAGATTTTTTGATTTTCTTTTTGAAAAAACACGGAAAAATTATAACGGAAGATTGCAAAAATATGGTCTGTTTGCCCTTTTTCTTTTTACCGGGATACCTCTTCCTTTTTCAGGAGCATGGACAGCATCACTTGTTGTTTTTCTTTTCGGGCTTCCTTACTGGAAGTCTGTTACAGCTATATTTTTTGGTGTTCTTCTTGCAGGAATTAATATTCTTATTATTATGGAGATGGGAATTACTATAGAAAAGTATCAAGGTCCGTTAGCACTGCTTGGCATAATTTTTCTTTCCGGACTTGTTTACTTTCTTTATAAAAGAAAAAATGAAAAAAAAGATGTCTAATTTAGTTTTATATCGAAAATACAGACCACAAAAATTTTCTGAAGTGGTCGGGCAAGATCATGTTACAACAACTTTGTTAAATGCGATAAAAACAGGGAAAATTGCACATGCTTATCTTTTTACTGGACCAAAAGGTTGCGGGAAAACGACCGTTGCCCGACTTCTTGCGAAAGCAGTTAACTGTGAGAAAAAAGAGAGCCCTGAGCCTTGTAATAAATGTTTTTCATGTGCGGAAATAATCAATGGGAGAGCGATGGACATTATTGAAATAGATGCTGCATCACATCGAGGGATTGATGAGATAAGGGATCTTCGTGAAGGGATCCGTTTCGGACCGGCAAAGCTAAAATATAAAGTTTTTATATTAGACGAAGCACACCAACTTACTTCTGGAGCGGCAAATGCTCTTCTAAAAATGCTTGAAGAAGCTCCTTCGCATGTAATTTTTATTCTTGCAACTACTGAACCACAGAAAATGATTCCTACGATAATTTCACGGTGTCAGCGGTTTGATTTTCGGAAGATAGAAGGGGGCAAAATGAAAGAACGCTTAAAAAAGATTATAAAAAATGAAGGTGTTTCTGTAGAAGAGGGTGTTTTGTCGATGGTTGTTACTGTCGCAGGAGGATCTCTTCGCGACGCGGAAAGTGTTCTTTCACAGATACTTTCGTTTGTTCCACAAGGAAATGTAATAAAAAAAGAAGATGTAAAAAGTCTTCTTGGAGTAATAGAAAAAAGTCTCATTGGAGATTTTCTTGATCTTCTCTTAAAGGATAAAGCCATTGAAGCCTTAAAACTTATGGACTCTGCTTTTGAACAGGGGATTGGGGTGGAGACATTTTATGAAAATATTGTTTATTACCTACGAGAGATGATGGTTGTAAAAATTATTTCCACTGATAAAGAGAGTAAGCAGGTGCAGTCGGTTATAAAATCTCTTCTTGTTGGACTCACCAAAGAAGATATAGAAAGAATAGAAGAACAGGTCAAAGACATTTCTGCGGAAGATATTAAAAAGATGATTAATTCCTTTTTTGAGGCAGGAGAAAGAATAAAATACTCTCCACTACCTCGTTTGCCCCTTGAAGTTGCTGTTGCGGAAATTACCGAAATCTTGAGAAAGGAGGAAAAGTGAGCTATAATACCAACTACTTGCCGGGTCGTCTAATGGTAGGACGACGGGTTTTGGTCCCGTTAGTCTAGGTTCGAGTCCTAGCCCGGCAGCCAGGT
>JAGYMX010000029.1 GCA_018400405.1 bacterium | reverse complement strand
TGGGTATTTAAGGTTTGCTTGGATTTTGTTTGCTATTTCACGAGTCATTTTTCTTGCTTCCAAGTCACTCACTTTTTCAGGGGTTACTAAAACCCTTACTTCTCTTCCTGCTTGTATCGCATAACTTCTTTCTACTCCGTTAAAAGAGTTTGCAATATCTTCAAGTTCGTTCAGTCTCTTTATGTAGTTTTCAAGAGAGTCTTTTCTTGCTCCTGGTCTTGCTCCAGAGATAGAATCTGCGGTTTGCACAAGAACTGCTTCAATGCTTTCGTAAGGATACTCTTCGTGATGTGACTTCATTGCGTTTATAACTTCTTCTTCAACACCAAACTTTTCAAGGATTCTCATTCCGATACAAACATGAGAACCTTCTACCTGATGATCAAGTGCTTTTCCAATATCGTGAAGAAGTCCTGCTTTTTTACAAACTGCTGCATTGGCACCAATCTCTTCAGCAAGAGCTTCGGCTAAGAAGCAAACTTCTAAAGAGTGATTAAGGACATTCTGGCCATAACTTGAACGAAAGTTAAGTCGTCCTAAAATGTTTACTATCTTTGGGTCAAGGTCTATTATCCCTGTTTCGTAAACAACATTTTCTCCTGCTTTCTTTATCTGGTCAGATAACTCTTCTTTTGCTTTTTCAACCATCTCTTCAATTTTTGCTGGCTGAATTCTTCCATCAAAAATAAGCTTTTCTAGTGCTATCTTTGCAATGTGTCTTCTTATCGGATCAAAACTTGAAAGAACAACTGTTTCTGGGGTGTCATCAACTATTATCTCTACTCCTGTAAGTTTTTCTAACGCTTTTATATTTCTTCCTTCTTTTCCGATTATTCTTCCTTTTATATCATCATCTGGAAGAGAAACATTAGTTGTTGTTAATTCATTTACTTGAACAGAAGAGTACTTCTGAATAACAGTTGAAAGAATCTCTTTTGCTCTGGTAAGATATCTTTCTTCTCCTTCTCTTTCTAGTTTATTTATTTTTCCAATAATATCCACTTCATACTCTCTTTCCAGTTTAACATAAAGCTCTTCTTTTGCTTGTTCT
>JAGYMX010000028.1 GCA_018400405.1 bacterium | reverse complement strand
AGCGAGTTCGCTCTTAAGCCACAACAGCTTAAGTGTCCGAGGTTATCCCTCGGATAGGTTTCCCTATTCGGAAATCTTCGGATCAAAGGTTGCTTACCACCTCCCCGAAGCTTATCGCAGGCACGCCACGTCCTTCATCGCCTGGACATCCCAAGGCATCCACCATTAGCATGTAAATGTGTTTTGGCTAGTAATTAATGATTACTATAAGGATCTTCTTAAGTTTTGCTCATCTTTTTAAGAAGATCTATTCAGTTGTTAATGTTCTTGCGGTTTTAACAACCACATACCACAAAAATGTTTCTGAGATATACGGTCGTTAGAAAAAAAGAACCGCTCACGGAGAGCGGACACCGTCCACTTATCCGTTTGTTTTTTTATAAATTTGTTTTTCTATACATTAAGTTTATGAAAATCTGTAATGCAGTTTAGCAAAACAAAAAAAATTGTCAAGATGTAAAAAAACAAAACTCCGCAAGAAAATCTTGCGGAGAGTTGTAGATCTTCTTTTTCTTTTCTTATCTTATCATTTTCTTTACACGATCAATAAACTTCTTAGCTGCTTCTTGCCCTCCAAGGCCAAAAGAAAGACCTCCGGCAATAACAAGAAAAGCAACCATTCCGTAAAACACAGCAAGAAGAAGTTCTGTAGCAATCCCAAGTTGTACAAAAATAGCAAATCCAGCAAAAACCCAGATAGCAATTTTAACAAGTACCCCAGCAGTTTTTGAGTAAGGAAAATCAGACTTTTCTGTCGCAGCGATAACTACTTTTGCAAGGAACTCACCAATCATAACCGCAACTACAAAAATAAGGGTTGCGATAAGTACATTAGGAAGATAAGAAACAACATCAGACATAAATTCTGCAAACTGTGTAAACCCAAGAATTCCAACAGTCATCCAGATAACAATAATAAAAATTACCCACTTGATAACATCTCCTAAAAATTCTGAAGGGTTTATTCTTATCTCTGCTTTTTGCATTGCTTTTGCCCACTTTTCGCTCTCAAAAAACTCATTAAATTTCAAGCGATAAAGAATACCGGCAATAATTTTACCAACAGCAAGTGCAATAAACCACCCTAAAATAAAAACGAAAAGAGCAGCAATTAAGCTCGGAAGAAAAAGCATAAAGTTCTCCCAAAAAGTTTCGAAGACTCTTCCCATAACTTCGTACCAATTTGTCATGGTATTTTTTTAATTTATTTTTAGATTTTGAATAATATCGTGTTCGACCTTTAATATTATCCTTCTTTTATTGTAATAAATATAAAAGATATGTAAAGAGCAACACTATATTCAAAAAAGAGTATTTTATTTTCTTAAATTTATAGTCTTGCTAGGAAATCATCCGATCCCCTATGTGTGGACCCTGCCGGGTTCGAACCGGCGACCTCCGCATTGCAAATGCGGCGCTCTGGCCAACTGAGCTAAGGGCCCTCCTTTGTGCGGCTGCCAGGACTTGAACCTGGGACCTCGTCATTATCAGTGACGCGCTCTAAACCAACTGAGCTACAGCCGCATAAATCCATAACACTAAAAAATATAGCAAAATTCTTTTTTTTTACAACCCTTTTTTAAAAAACAAAAAAACGGATATTGTAGTCCGTTTTTTTGTCTATCCTTTTTTTTGCCGGTTTCTTAAAGTTGCTCCGAACTTAAAGCTCTTTTTTTATACACTTGAGCATAGAGTGTAGAAAGTTAAAACTCGAATTCCAAGTTTTAACTCTCCCCACGCCTCTCGGCGTGGGATTTTTTAGGAGCCAATTGGCTTCCTAAGTCGACACTCAAAAAAATTAATTATTCCACGGACAGCTTCCGCTACCCGTGCCTTGTTACAACTTCGCCCCTCTCACTGACTCTACCGTGGTACTTCACTAATCGGAAGTGCTTCGGGTATC
>JAGYMX010000027.1 GCA_018400405.1 bacterium | reverse complement strand
CATAAGGGGGGTTCCAGTTTTCCCAGGGTTCTGTTTGATAATAAATCACTACCGTTCCTTCTATTTCTTCATCTTCGAAATTTTCTCCGTTTTCTTCTTTTATTTTTAAAAAGCTGTGATAATCGTCCTCAATTCTTATTGTAACTTTATATCCCCCCATTTTTTCCTCTGCTATATAAGCAATGTCTTTTTGAAGCCCCATACTGCTCCAATCAATCTCCGCAAAGTTATCTGTCAAAGCAAATTCTCCTTTTTCAATCCCTTCTGCTACTGTATCTGCCACATAGAAAGCAGTTGCCTCGTTTTCTTTTGTTCCTATTTCTCTAACTTGCCGTGTTAAGAGCAAACCAACACCCATACCAGAGGCAAGTATAACGCTTATAACTACCATTGCTAAAAAAAGTGTTGACCCTTTTTCTTTCATAATTATCTTTTTAATGTTGTTGTTTGTAGTTTAACGCTTACTTCGTTTTCTTCGTCTACTTTCATTGTTGTCTGGAGAAGAAGCGTTGTTCTTCCATTAACAGATACTTTTTCAAGAATAACTCCTTCTTCTTTCATTGAAAGCATATCTTTAATAAAACTTTCTATGTTTTCTTCTGTTTCTTCTCCAGACGCCAAAGCATTTTTTGCCATATACAAGGCATGACTTGTTTCAGATATAAGTTTTTGTCTTTGAAGAGCAAATCTCTGGTTACGAACAACAGACAAAAAAATTGCAAGAGCAAGAGACATTACTACCGTGAAAATAACAACGGCAACCATTGTTTCTATCAAGGTAAAACCGTTCTTTTTCTTTTTTCTTTTATTCATAAAATATACGATACAAATTTACATCTCTTTCTTCTCCTTTGTAAAAAAAAGATGTTTTTGTTTTTACTTTTAGCGCTTCTCCGTCTTCCCAAACAGTAATGCAACGGGAAAAAGGAGATTCTTTATTCCCGGTAAGATTATAAAAACCCTCGCTGTTTTCTTTTAAATTTTCTTTACACCCTTCTAAGCTACTTTTCTTTTCTATGGTTCCTTCATAATCAATACTCCAAAAAGTAGGTGACTCTCCCCCCATCTGACTCTTTATACTACTTCTTATGGCATCATCTTTTAAAATCTCTATTCCTTCTTCTGCTAAAAAAACGGCCTGTGTCTGGAGAAAAAGATAATCTGTCTCAGAAATCGCCCTACTGCCAAGACCAAGAACAACAACAATCGTCCCCATAAAAATAGAAATTGTTATTAAAAGCTCAATAATTGTTAACCCTTTTTCTTTTTTACTCATAGATGATTTTAGAAACCCCAAAGCTATCAATTTTAACTTTTTTCTTTATTTCTCCATCTTTTTCTAAAGAAAAAGTAATGGTGCTTGTGTTTTCTGGCTCACTAAAAAAAACTTGTTTTTCTGCAACAGAAAAAATAATACTCAGACTAGAAGCTGATCGCGAAGAATTGCTCCCCTCATTCTCAACGCTAATTTCAGAAATAATAATTCTTTCATCTATTTCAAAAATCTCCTCTTCTTCCCCCGACTCATACTCACCTGTTTCATTTTTATCAGAAAAAAGGATATAACTTTTACTCCCTGTCTCTAAAAAAATACCTTTATCAAACTTTACTACTTCTTCGTTTTCATAATCAGCAGAAGAGCCAAATGCCCTACTTTTTGTGTTGTTTATACTTTGTATAAACTCTTCTACTGTTTTTTCAAGCTCTAATCGAGAACCTGATTCTGAGTATCCGGTAAGCACAAGTATTGTCAAAACAACAATAATCACCAAAACAACCATAAGTTCAATAAGAGAGAATCCGTTTTCTTTTCTCTGAATTTTTTTCAAAAACATCTAAAAATAAGGGAGAAAAATATGAATAATTGTTTCGCCATAAAAATAGGTAACAAGAGTTCCTATTATAAGAAATGGGGCAAAGGGAACTTGGCTTTTTAAGCCCTTTTTTTTACAAGCAATTAAAACTAATCCTAGTATAGCACCGAAAACAAAAGAAATAAAAAGAGCGATTACAATTTTCGGAAAACCCAAAAAAAGACCCATAAAGATAACAAATTTTACATCTCCAAAGCCCATTCCCTTTCCTTTAGTAAAGTAAAAAAGAGAAAAGAAAAATAGAAAAACCCCAACAGACGTTAAAATCCCGTTTATTAAAACATCAAAATTCCCTTCTAAAAAAGAACTGTAAAGTAGATAAAAAAAA
>JAGYMX010000026.1 GCA_018400405.1 bacterium | reverse complement strand
CAATCCACAATAACTTATCAAGATGCAAAAACTGTTCCGGGATTTTCTTATAATGTTAAGGGAGAACTTGTAACGGATGATGAAAGAAAGAGAAGAAAGAATATTTCAGGAATAACTCTTCCAGATAAAGGTTTTAAAGCTCCAACAGGTTCAGGTTTAACAAGAACAAGAACTGATTGGGGGGGAGGAAATTTAGATACATTAAAAGAAGAAGCAAGGAATGTTCCAGAGTCTAAAAATATTTTACTAGCTGATACAGAAAAATTAGGAAGACAACAAGAAAATATTGAAATGTCTTCAAGGAGGATGAAAAAGATTTCTCAAAATATGGATAAGACAATCAAAGACATAAATCAAACAAAGGCAAATGTTACATTAACAGATGAAGGAAAATATGAAATCAATTTGCCACAAGAAGAAAAACAATCAAAGGAATTAAAAGAAAGATTAAAAGATTTAAAAGAACAGCAACAAAAGTATAATATAGAAGAACAGAGGATTGAAGCTTATGGAGGAAAAATAACTAAAGACGGAAGAATTGAATATCCTAAGATAACTGAAGGTTTCTTTGGTTTAAAAGGAAAGACAAGTATTCAAGATTATAGGGCAGAAATCAAAAGTGATTCAGGAATTGTTAAAGCAGGAGGATTTGTAACAGGATTTTTTGGAAACATAGGGAGAACAGCAGGAGAACTTGCTGAAAAAGGTGTAGAATTAACAGACTCTGAAAAGATAAGAACAACTCCTTTAGGAACATCCACAGTAAATCCTCTAACAGGAGAACCTCAATTAGAAAAAACAAGAGAAAAATTCTCAGAAGAACAAATACAAAAAATAGGTGAAGGTTATGCAGATGTTGGAAGAGCAACAGGAAGAATGGGACAATATGCAGTTCCTTATTGGGGAGAAGCTCTTTATGGTGTTACTGTTTCTGAAGAAATAAAAAGAGAAGGAGGAATAAAGGAATGGGCAAAAGAGAATAAAGCAGAGGCAGCATTAGTTGCTGGAACAGCTGTTTTAGGTGTAGGAATGTTTGCAAGAGGAATAAGTAAAACTACAAGATTAGCAAAAAGACAGAAATTATTAAGAGAAGCAACTGAAGATATTTCAGGAAGAAAATTAGAATCAATAAGATTTGTTGATGAAGGTTCAGGAATGTTCAGTTTAAGAGGTGTTCAAAGAGGAGAAAAAGGAACAAGAGAAATAAAAATTTTGGGTCAAATAAAGAAAACAGAAAAAGGAAAGAAATTTGTTCCAGTAGCAAAAGGAGAATCTAGATTAATCTCAGATGTAGGAGGCTATAAAGTTAAATTAGCTCAAAAATTTAAAGCAGGAAGTTTGCCAACTAAGTCTAAAGATATAGGAAGTATTGGAGATGTTATGGTTAAAAAAACATTTGGAGAAGGGACATTCATTCCAAAAGAAGGGACTTATTCAATCATAAAATCTAAAAGATACCCTACTGGAAAAGAAGGATTAACCTATAATCCATTTAAAGGAGAGTTTCAACAAGTAGGATATTTTAAGAAATCAGAACAAACAAGAAAAACATTAGATGTAATGAAAAGAGAACAAAAACAAGCAAGAAGAAATGTATTTACTGGAGGAGATACTGTTAAAGAAGGAAGATATGGATATGAATATATATTCCCAGAAAAAGAAGGAAAAAGAATGTCTTTAGATGTTTCTCCCGGTGTTAGAAAAGTAAAAGGACAAGAAGGAAGCCAGATAGGATTAACTTTTTTTAAAAAAGCAGAAAAAGGAGATAAAGGATATAGTATAGTTAAAGGAACAGGAAAGAAAACACCTCTATCAAAAACATTTGCAAGAGAGACTAAAGTAGATACAAAAGTAGTTCAAGAAACACCAAAATTAGATACAAAAACAATAACAACCGGTTTAGATAAACAAGCAGAGAAAATTGTAAGTAAAACTAAATTTGAACCAAAGGCAACTGGAAAAGAAGGATTTACAAGTATCTATGCAGGTAAAGGAATGTATGAAAAAACAGATGAAGGGATGGCTATTGCTCCAAGTTTAAGTTTTGGAGAAACCACCACAGCACCAAAAATAGAAATTCTTGGGGGTTCTGGAATGAAAACAGGAGGAGTGTCTAAATCCTTATTTGATGAAAAGAGTAAATTTGATTCAGGATTAAAAATAGAACAGACTCCAAAAACTCCACAAACATCTAAAGTAAAAGAATTATCACTTTTAAGAGAT
>JAGYMX010000025.1 GCA_018400405.1 bacterium | reverse complement strand
GATTAACAAGACAACCAACTCAAAAAGAATTAAGACAATCAAGTATTTATTCAGATGCAGGTTCAAAAATAGATAGACAATCATCAGTACAAAGAAGCAGAGAACAATATAATCCAGCAACTGGAATGTATGAAAGATTTGACCCAACAAGTCAAGGAACAAAAGATATAACTGCAAGAGTTCCAACAAGACAAGAGCAAAGAAGAATCGATATTATGGAAGAAGATGCAGCTACAGCAGATATAAGAAAAATAAAAACAGATATTAAAGATGTAAAAGATATAAAGAGAAAAAAAGGAGAAACCTTTTCTAAGATTAAGGAAGATGAAAAAAATTTAAAGGTTTACGAAAAAAGTTTAAAAGATTTAGAAAAAGATTTAGAAAAAGCAACTAAAGAAAAGATAAACGAAAAGGGAGAATTTACTGGAACTAAAAAAGAATATGATGACTATTTAAAAAAATATAAACTCTATGAAAAAGTATCAAAAGAATATGAGAAAGAATATAAAGATTATGGAAAAAAGATAAAAGAATATAATATTTTTGAAAAAAAAGAAGAAGTAAGAGATAGACCATTAAAATTTTCATTCTTTGGAAAAGAGGAAGAAGTAAAAGTTAGTCAATTAGATAAAGATAAGACAGGACAGTCTATTGGAGTTCAATATTTTGGAACAGTTCCAAAGTTAAGTGGAGAATATGTTGGAGAAGGATACGGTGCTACTTTTGGAAAGGTTAAGGTTGGAAAAAAACCAGATGCAGTAATGGATATGAATACTGGAGTTTATCGTTTAGCAACAGAAGAAGATAGGGGAACAATTGGAATGAATATTCTTTCTCCAGAAAAAGTTGGAAAAGTTTCTGGAAAGGTTCTAGGAATAGCAAAATATGCAGTTCCCGTTATAGGTCAGGCAGGATTCTTAGCAGAGACAGAACAAGAAGTTAGGAAAACAGGGGGAGTAAAGTCTTTTGTAAAAGAAAGACCTTTAGAAGCTGGATTGATTGCAGGAGCAACTTTATTGTCAGGGGGTTTAGCTGTAAGGAGTATAATAAAAAATAAAGGAATTCAGAAAGCTGTTAGAAAAGAATTAAGTGCTTTAGAAAAAGCCGAATTAAAATCTCTGGCTATAATTGATGAAGGTGGAGGAATGATATTAGCAAAAGGTTATAGAAGAACTCCTAAAGGTTATCAATTAGTTGAATACTCTGGAAAAATTAAAACATCAAAAGAAGGAATTAAATTTATTCCAAAAGGAAAAGGAACTAGTAAAATAGTTTCAGTAGCAAAACCAACTGAGAAAACAGTTAAAGCAGCTTTTAAGAAAAATGAATTAGGACAAGTAGAACAATTAGTTGTTTCTGGGGGAAAAAGAGCAACAGAAGAACAATCTGTATTTATTGGAGGACAAACCTCTAAATTTGGAGCAACTGGAAAATCTGCACAAAGAGGGCAAATTGGAAATATTAGATTTTTTGATGAAGTAGGTGCAACCGTAAGCGTTCCAACTTCAAGCAGGTCTGCATTAGGAAGAGTTAGAGAAACAAAATTAGGAAGATTTTTAGAGAGTAGAAAAATGGCTAGACAAATAAAAAAAAGAAGAGAGATTCCTAAAGGAGAATTAGATTTTACTTTTCCTAGAGAAAAACCAACATTAGCAATAAAAGAAAAAGATGGATTAAAAATAGGATTAAGAAAATTAGAGGGCGAGAAAACTGGGATAATATGGTTGCCTAAAAAACAAACCGTTAAAGGAGCAAAGGGAAAAGGATTAAAGAGTTCAGATGAATTTTTTGAAGATTTATATAAAATAGAGGGTCAGAAAGTAAAACAAATTTCAAAACATAAAGTCAAAGAAACACAAGAAGTAATACCTAGTATGAAAGGGATAGCACAAAAAGGAATTACTTCAGCTAGAGAATCAATACCTAAACCAAGTATTCAAAAATATTTTGCAGTTCCCGAAAGTGCCTATTCAGGTTTAGGATTATATGAAAAAACAGAATCAGTTTCAATGTCTCCTATGATTGCTATGCAGAGACAGTCAGTAACAATGGATTCAAGAACTACATCTCCAGTTCAAAGATTTGATACAACTCCTTTAACAATTACAAAAACAATATCAGGAACAAAAGGAAGAAGTAAGACAGTAACAAAACCAATGACAAGACAATTAGAAGAAGTAAAATTAGATGTAATTCAAAAACCAAAACAAGCTCAAAGACCAAGACAAGCAGTAAGACAAAGTCCAGCAATAAAATTAGTTGAAGCAATAAAAGCCCAACAAGCATTAAAAC
>JAGYMX010000024.1 GCA_018400405.1 bacterium | reverse complement strand
CTTAATATAGTATAAGAAGCAAATACAAAAAATATCAACAGTGCTAACGGACCTCCAAATCTTTCTCCAGCACTAAAGCCAAGTGTTTTCAGTAAAATAATATTAACAAAACCAAAGAGAATAGATATAAAACTTCCTATTAAAATATATAAAACTTGTTTTTTCTTAATTCCTTCTTTGGTTTTTTTATATTGATTTAGAAGATTAATTATTACAAGGGAAAAAAGAAATATAAAATAAGCAATCCATAATGAATACAAAAATCCATATTCAGTGTCTCTCTCTGCTATCCCGGTAATTATTTCATCTTCAATAACAAAAGGAGTAAAAAGAGTAATAACCGCAAAAATAATTGTAATTATTTTTATACTTAAATAAAAATAAGATTGTTTTTTGTGTTCAAAATTTAAAGGAAAAGATCTTACAAAGTTTATAAAAGAGATTATAACCAAAAGTACAACGGCAAAAGATGCTCTTCCTGTCCATAATACAACATCTTGATTTTGAAAATAAAAAAATGAGAAAACTACTCCAATCCAAGAAGAAGCACAAATTAAAAGCAGTGCAAGGTTTCTTGCTTCTTTTGTTTTCTTTCGAAAGAAAACAAAAAACGCTAAAACAAGGGTAAGCACTAATGCTGTTATGTAAAAAGTGACTTCAAAAAGTGTCATATTTTTTTATTAACGCACTATTTATCTTTACACAAGTGAACTGCATTTTGGGCAAGTAAAAAATAAGGTGAAACTACTAAAACTCCTCCCATTTCATTTTCTTTTACTTCTTGGGTAATAATATCTACAAATACAGCTCTATAAGATATTTTTTGATTTTTTCCTATCTCTTCTACGCTTCTAATTATGTTTTTTAATAAATTAACCTTCTCTTGATTGTTGTCTTTTTTAATAACTCCCACATCTTCCATAAAAAGGCACGCATATTTGTCTCTTTCCTTTGGAATTCCCATCGCAAAACAACCATAAAGCGTAGTTGGCCCTGGAAGAGAGATAAACTTCTCAGCTGCAAGAACATGGCTTCCTGGGAAAAACGGGAATTTTTTGTCATCTATCGTTCCAAAAAGTTTTTTTGTAGCATTACGTAAGTTTTTACCATTGCAAATCTCAACACCCTTAAATTCTTTCAAATCATCATCACTTAAAAGATCATTTACTGATAACGAATCTTCACGAGCAACATCATAACCCCACAGAAGACCGTGAGGCCCGCAAAAAGAAGAAACTGTAATCATATTAATCTGACCCAGATATGTATCATTAATTTCAGCTCTATCAAAAGCATTAATCTTGTCAAGAAGAAAAGATCCTTCATGGCTAAATTTTTTAGGAACACTGCTTGATCCCATTGAAAAACCTGTAAAATAGGGCCCTTGTCCAGGATATCCTACGCAGTAATCTTTATGAGGACTTTGTGCATTCTTTATAATGACTTCCTTATCTTTGTTGTAAAACATTGTTGTTTAAAAATATCATCTACTTTTTTTCAATTTTTATTATATCACAAATATTTTTTAAAAAAAGTCGGAAAGGGTTATACCCCCTCCGACTTTGTTAAAGGTTCTTATTTCAACTTCCTCATTAATTCTACTATTCTCCGCTGAGGAATGTTTTTTGTCAGTTTCAGGAGGGGTTTGATATTGTCATTGAGTAAAAAAACTATATCTTTGTCGCTCTTTTTTACTCTGTGACAGATACGATACCCCATCATCTTTGCCAACGGGACGATCTTGCTAGAGGGAGTGCTCCAGAAGATAGTGCTCTTTACTCCCCCCTTGTCTCCATATTCCAGAAACATCTTTAGCAGATTTCTAACTGGCTCGATGCCTCCTCTTCCTTTCTTTACTATTGCGAACTCATCGCAGTAGATAATTCTGGAAGATGATACTGGGATTTTTGTGTTTGCTCTAGAGAGGATTTCATTTTTGAAAATTATAGAACCCCAGCTAAAGCCCAAAACTTCTGTTTCTGCTTGGTTTAAGAAGACCGCCAGAAAAGAGTTCTGATCTCCAGCCAAGTCTTTTTTAATTTTCTTCCTTACGTCTCCCTCAGACCACTTTTCATTCCACGGATCCTCCCCAAAGACCTCTTGGTAAGCCTTTACCAAAGAATCCTCAATTGTTTTAGGAAAAACTCCTCCGACAAATATCTTATAGTTCGGAGGCGTGGCAATTTTTTCCTGGTTAACAGAATACGGAAGTGTTACTAACCACAAAACTATTTTAACTAAAATCGCCTTCATCTTAATCACCCCCTTGTACTAAATGTTTTATAAAGATCTTCCCTCTTTTTTATTCCCTATATTATATATAAAACAA
>JAGYMX010000023.1 GCA_018400405.1 bacterium | reverse complement strand
TTCCATAAATCACTTGTTCTTCCTCAGCAAAAACAAAACCACTTCCCAAAAAAAGAAGTAATGCTACAAAAAATAAGTAGTTCTTTAAGATTTTTACTATCTTCATACCAAATTATTCTACATCAAAACAACAAAAAAACAAACTGTTGACACCAGGTGTCAACAGTTTTCTGAATCATTTTGTTTTTAATTTTTACTACCTTTGCTTAACTTTTTTTATACGAACATCTATTGCTAGTTTTGATTCTTCTCTGTATTCATTATTCTTTTTTTGAAAAACTTTAAAAAAATACCGTCCAGACTCTTTAGCAATAAAATAATTAATAATTAATCTATGTTTTAAAACTGGAATATCTTCTTTCGTTGATATCTTATAACTAGGAGTGTTTATTAAAACCTCTCCTGTGTTGTCTAATAACTGGTATTTTATTTCTAAATCTGACTCACCTTTCTCTTTGCTCCAAAAACTAATTAAGTTAAATTTTCCCTGTAATGATATTTTTTGATCCTCTCTTAATTTTTCTGATGATATATTTAAATTTATTTTTTCTATACTTTTAAAAAAGCTCCACTGTCCCGTTTCCTTGTCAATAGAGCTATTTTCGCAAACAAGAAATAAAGTGTTTTTCATATTACTATAAGCTTATTTTAATTATATAATATCTTTTCTTATCTCATCTGTTTTGTATCCTTCGCTACAAAAATCAAAGAAAAATCCAGTTACCAGAATAGAAGAATTGAAAATTTCAGCAAGTTCTTCACTGTTCATTTGCAATGTTTCAAATATTCTACACAGCAAGCCAAATCCCGGATTATAATCAGCGCTTTCAATATCTGATATTATGCTTTGTGTAGTTCTTGCCTTTTTAGCAAGATCTTTTTGAGATAACTTAAGTTCTTTCCTTTTTTTAAATATTTTTCCTGCTAATTTAATTTTCCAATCAATATCTTTTTTATAGAAGATATAATTTTTGTTTTTTTTTACTTTTTCAAGAGAAAAATATTCTTTTTCCATAGTTTTATAAATTTATATAGCTATTTGGGTCTTTTTTAAATTTTTTATAATATTCTTGAGCACTGTTATAGTATCTCTTAATTTTTTTCTTATTATGCTCTCCCTTATATCTTCTTGGTTTTTCAAACCCATCAAGTAAAACCATCAAATCACCATAACAAAAATATAATATTCTAATTAATTTATCTTTGTTTTTTGCTTGCAAAATCTCTTGAAAACTGTAACCTTTGACTGGCTTAGCAATCCCTCCATCAGGTCTTCCTTTCATTTCTTTAATTTTATTTATCTTCTGAATTAATGCTATTTTTATCTTTTCTTTTTGACTTTCTCTAAGGTCTAAACAGTTATCTATACTTCTTTTTAAAAATTCGTTAAAAGGATATTTTTTTGTTTTTTTATCGTAGTAATATACTACTTCCATATTAATTATATGCAATTAAATATATTTGTCAAACATCGGACTATCCCAACACTCTGCGGTTGTTCAATTTTTTAACTCTTCCTTTTTTATAGTCTTTTTCTGATTTATCTAAGCTTTCTAAGAAATCATCACTAAAAAAACCCATGCTAGCGGCAAGTTTTTCAAGCTTTTTTGCATCCATTTCTACGGTATAACTATCTGAAGAAGATTTTTTAGTTTTTATTGTTAATTTTTTATTAAGCATAAAACTACAGTTTTTTATTTAATTTAATAAAATTTTAATGCAATTTTACTATTTCGTCAACAAAAAACCAAAAAGTAAAGCATCGGAGGGGCGGGGTGTCCGATGCTTTATTTTTTTGATCTTTTTATCATGAATTTTATTGCTTCGTTTTCGTTTCTTGCTAAAAGTTCTTTTTCGGGGTGTTTTGTTTGGAATATGCGAAATATTTCATCGGCGAAGGCTTGACCGATTCCGGAAACGCTTTTGAAATCAAATATTATCTTGTTGAACTTGTCTAGTCCAACTAAAACTCTTCTTGCTTGTGAGCGAGAAACATAATCAACATCATTTTCGTATAATCTAACAACAACTTCCGTTTTATCAAACCCAAACTCTTTTTCAACTGATTGATAGCTTTTGAATATGTCTTCTATCTCCTTTTTTGTGTCTTTTTCTATTCTAAACACTACTTTTGTTCCTTCAATAGGTTTTTCTTTTTTTGAGACAAAGATGTCGTCTATAATCTTGTTTACCTGTAAGCTATAATCAAAACTTTCCAAGATAAAAACATCAGAGACTTTTGATGTAAAGAATATTCCTTCTCCAGAGTGTGCTTCGGGCATTGTTGTCATTTTTCCTTTCAAAAGATCTTGAATCGCATCCATCTCAGAAGACAACTTCTTCTTTTCCATTATGTTCTTGAAAACACCCACTCCAAAGTCACGAACGGTGAAAAACAGAAAGTTTTCTTCTTCCCCTAC
>JAGYMX010000022.1 GCA_018400405.1 bacterium | reverse complement strand
AGCAAAAAGGAATGTTTGAAATTTCAAAAAAAGCTTATGAAAAAGCAGGATATTCAGAATCAGAAGCTCAATATTTAGCAGAAGAAGGCACAAAACAGCGAATGACATTTACTCCAGAAGGAGCAGAAAAGATTTTGCAGGAAAGAAAAGTTGAAGCTATGTTTTCTCCAACTGTAACAGCTCCAAAAACTAAATTTGAAGAAGCTGGAATTAAATTCAAGCAGGATTTTTCAGGCACAGGCGGTTCGGATTTTGGAGGTGCTGGCGTTGTTTCAGCCCAGCCAACAGATTTAAAAAAGGAACAAGAAATTTTTCAAAAAGAAAAAGTAGTTTCTGCTTATCAACCTTCAGATTGGACACAAGAAGCAATTATTAAAAGTAAAAAAGAATTAAGTCCTGGATTTTTGGGTGCAACTGGAACTTTAATTTCTGGAGTTGGTTTTAGTATTAAAGAAAGGCTTAAACCAAGGTATATGCAAGAAAAACCATTAGAACAAAAAGATATTTGGAGTGGTTTTGAAAAATTAGGAAAAACAAAGGCAGAAAAAACAGCATATTATGAACCACAGTTTGGAACAGTAACAGGAAAAGGAGCCATTGAAGAAATTAAATATGGTGAGATTCAAAAAGAAAAAGATATTAAAATAGAATTAGAAATAGGGGAAAAAAGATCTGATTATGAAAATATTTTAAATAAGGAAGCAGAAAAATTACAAAAACAAGTTGAACAAAAGAAAATAACTTATGAAGAAGCATCACAAAAATTAACAGAAAAAACAGAAGAAGTTAACATTAAATTTCAGAAAGAAGCTGAAAAAACTTATAAAAAATATCCAGGAGTTTCTAAGTTATATAGACAAACAGGTTCAATAGTTCCAACTATAACTAATATTGCGTTGGATGTCTCAGCAGGATTTGCTGGTGCAATTTCTCCCGCAATTCCCATTGGATATTATGCAGCAAGAGGAATTGAATCTGCAGCAAGAGATAGACAATTAGAAGCAACTATGTATTTAGGCTTTGCTGGATTAAGTGCAGGTGCAGGATATTTTAAAGTTGGAAAAGAAATAACAAAATTAAGATTAGACGAACTAAAAAATGTTCCGTTTAGATTTACAGCAAAAGAAATAGTCAAGAAAGATGGAAAAACATTAGTAAAAGTTTCTGCTTCAAAATCTACAGGAACTGCAAGTGCAGAAACAGAACTTTTAATACCTGTAAAGCAATTGAAAAATGGAAAATTTGTTATTGAAACAGGAAAAGGAAGTGCAAAGATTAGAGTAGTTGATTTTTTAAAACAAGGAACAAAAAAAGATCCTTCAAAAGAAATTTTAAGGAAGAGCATAACTTTTACAACAGCAGGAAAAGGTGCAACAAAAAGAGCTTTTATCAGAACTCCAGCTGGAGATATTGTTTTTACAGAACAGGATTTATTTGGAACTTCAGGATTTGGTTATCTTGCAGTAACAGGAGAAGAAACATTTTCTCCTCTTTATTTTGGAAGTATCGCAAAAAGAACACCAACAGGGGCTGATATTTTAGGAGGAGGAATAAAAAAAGCGAGATTATACAAACAAGATTTAAGATTTACTGGAATACTAAAAAAAGAACAAGTTGGAGAGTTTGTAAAACAGCAGGAAAAAGGAATTACCGAAACATTCGGAATAAAATCAGCTGGAAAAAAAAGTCCAAAAGAATTCTTTGAAGAATTATATAAACCAGAACAACAATTAAAAAAAGTAATAAGCAAGGAGAAAATTAAACCAGAACAACAAGTTGAAGGATTTATTTCTAAGGTTTCGGTAAAGGCAGAAGAAAAAGTAGCAAAAGAATTAGTTAAACCTTCTAAGTCTTTTAGTTCAGTTGTTTTAGGAACAGGAGTTAAGGAAGTTGAAAGATTAAAGCAAAGAGCAGAAATTATGCCTAAGACAAAGCAGGAAATTGCTCTCTCTGAAAAATTAGATAAGATTACAAAAACAGCACAGATAATTCAACCAAAACAAACTGAAATTAATTTAAATAAATTAACAGAAACTTTTTCAACAGCACAACTTTCTACACAGCAACAAAAATTAATCCAAAGACAAATACAAATTATTCCTCCTAGAATATTTTCTATAACTCCTTTTTCAATTTCTCCTCCAGGATTACCAAAAGAAGGATTCTTTCGTTTTCCATTTGATTTTGATAAAAGAAGAATGCTTCAGGAGCAAAAACTTAATGAACCAGTTCATGCTTATGTAAAATCAAGAGGAAAACAAAAGAGAATAACAAATCAACCAATTACAAGAAGAAGAGCACAAGATATGGGAGCTTATGTTTCAGACAAAACACTATCTGCTGAGTTTTCAATTAAAAAAGCAAAAGGAAAACCACAGGAACCAGACTTTAAAATTCCTCCAGACTATTTCAAGAGGCATTCATTTAAATTTAGACCTTTTCA
>JAGYMX010000021.1 GCA_018400405.1 bacterium | reverse complement strand
TTTACTTTTAAGATTCTCATCAAAAAAGACTATCGGGTATTCTTCTGGATTTCTCCAGGTTATCCCCGTCTTAAAGGTATGTTCCCACGTGTTACTAACCCGTCCGCCGGTTACCTCGCACCAAAAGGTACGAGGCCCCTCGACTTGCATGCCTAATCCACGCCGCCAGCGTTCATCCTGAGCCAGGATCAAACTCTCTAAAAAAAGAGAATACAGGCATTGCCTGTTTAATCCCGTTATAGTTTTAAAGTTCGAAGCAACTTTAAGAAACCGGCTCTCAAAGGATAAATTTTCTAATGTGCTAACGCCTATTTTACACAATTTAATTTTATTGTCAAGGCGTTGACCCACGGCCTGCTGTTTTGCAGTAGTGCAATTTTCTCATTCATACTTGGAGCCGGCGGAGGGATTCGAACCCACGGCCTGCTGTTTACAAAACAGCTGCTCTAACCACTGAGCTACACCGGCCTTAATTCTACACAAAAATTTTACTCCTCATTCTCTTTTTTTTCCTCCTTTTCTCTTTTTTTTCTTTTTCTCCGTAAAAGGTAAAGCCACCGAGTTACAGTTTTTTCTACTTTTATTGTAATTCTTCGTAAATCGGAAAGAAATTTTTGCAATAAGTTTTGAAACCTTTCATTAACTTCTTTTTTTACACCTTCTTCCAATTTTTCTTTTGCCGAAGATATAAAATCTTTTTTCTCTTCTTTCTCTTCTGGCAGTTTTACAAGTACAGGAACTTTCCAAATTAAAAAAAGAAGAACACTAAGAGCTCCAATAAAAAAAATAACAAAGGAAGCTAACATGCTTTATTTTTATATTTCAAAACGTTCAAATCTTTGGATAATAATTCTCTCCCCTATCTTCGCAATTTTTTCATTAACAATATCTTGAATAGTTTTCTTTTCATCTTTTACCCAGGGCTGCAAAACAAGCACTACTTCTTTTTTAAATTTTTCTACTCTTCCTTCCACTATCTTTTGAATAATATTTTCTGGTTTTCCTGATTTTTCATGTTGTTTAAGAACAATTTCTTTTTCTTCGTTTATAACATCTTCTGGAACATCTTCTTCACTTATATATTGAGGCTTTGCAGCCACAATCTGTAAACAAAGCTCATGCGCTAACTCGTTAAAATCTTCTGATTTTGCAACAAAATCAGACTCACAACGTATATCAAGTAAAACACCCACTTTTTTATTAGAGTGAATATAACTTTCAATAACTCCCTCTCCCGCAATTTTTCCAGATCTTTTTTCAAGCACCTTCTCTCCTTTTTCGCGCAAAAATTTTTTTGCCTTTTCAACATCTCCTCCCGATTTTTCTAATGCTTTTTTACACTCCATCATAGAAACTCCTGTTTCTTCACGAAGTTTTTTTATTTGCTCGATATTTATTGATGTGCTCATAAAATTTTTACTTTAAAGCTTCTTTTATTTTCTCTAAAATGTATTTTACAGAACTAATTGAATCATCATTTGCAGGAATAAAGCAGTCTGCTTTTAGAGGATCCGCATTTGTATCAGCGATTCCAATTACTTTTAATTTACACATTTTTGCTTCTTTTATTGCTAAACTCTCTTTTGTCATATCAACCACAAAAACTGCATCTGGAATTCTTTCCATATCTTTTACACCAGAAAACTTCTTTTCTAACCCCTCCATCTCTTTAGAAATTTTTACTCTTTCTTGTTTTGTATACTTTCTTTCAAGTTCTCCACTCTCTTTCTTTTTAAGAAGTTCGTTGTAGTAATCAATTCTTTTTTTGATTACCTTGAAGTTTGTAAGCATTCCCCCCAAAAAACGATTAACAACATAAGGCATTTCGCATTTTTTTGCCGTTTCTTCCACAATTTTTCGAAACTCTGGTCTTGTAGAAACAAACATTATTATCTTTCCTTCTTTTTTTAATTCTTTAATATACTCAATGCACTCTTTTAACTTTTCTTCAGTAATCTGAAGATTTATAATGTGCACTGATCCCTTAACCCCTTCAATATAAGGTTCCATATTCGGATGTCGCTTTGAAACCGCCTGTCCAAAATGAAGCCCTGCTTCCGCCATTTTTTCAAGATTTGTTTTTTCTTTTTTTAATGTTGTTTTTTCTTTCATATTTTTTATTTTACAGGCACGAGTATAGCACTATTCAAAAGAAGAATCAAGAATTTATATAGTTAATAATTAAAAACAGTGCTTTTTAATTTTTCTCCCCTCCGCTCTCCCTTTTTACTCCACTCTCCTTAGTACTTTACTTTGTAATATCTAACCCTTTTATCGCGCAGAGTATGCCGTGCGAGGTCTGCCGTGCGGGGTCAGACCCCGCACGGCTTAAAAGGAGGATGGTGTGAGAATTTGGCTTTATAAAAGAGAAAAATAGCAAAAAAATATTTTTTAGCAAAAGATATCTTTAATTTTTATTTTTTTATTGTATAAAATATTTTTTTATTTTAATCAACCACCCACACCGGCCCCTCTCCGCTATCACAGTCTGGATCCAGCGTACCGTGGTTCTCGTTTC
>JAGYMX010000020.1 GCA_018400405.1 bacterium | reverse complement strand
GTAATATTTTCCGAGAAACAAAAAACGCCTTTTTGAGAAACATCACCAGAAAGTGAGTAAAATCTTTCTCTTTTATACTTCCCTTCTACTATCTTTGTTACGCAGTAAAAGGTTTCCACGTTGTTTACAAGCGTAGGATATCCCCAAAGCCCTTTTTCTGAGGGAAAGGGCGGTTTTGGGCGTGGCTCAGGATCTTTTCCTTCAATCGCTTCCATGATAGATGTTTCTTCTCCTGCGATATATCCTCCTTTTTTCGAAAAAACATCTATTTTTTCCTCTTTTGCTCTTTTTAAAAAGTACTTTACCTTTTCAAAATAACCTGCATTAAGATAAATATATTCTTTTTCTGCCTGAAGAACGCTCCCAGCGGTTTTTATTCCTTTTACAACTTCTTCTGCAAAATTTTCTAAAAGAAAAAGATCTTTAAAGGTTTCCAGTTCTCCTTCGGAAGCATTACATACAACAAATTTTTTCTCTCCAGGATTGCCTTTTACCGCTTTCCATTTTGATGCAACTGGAAACATAGATCCACTCCTTCCAAGAAGATTTTCATTTTTTATTTTTTTAATTATCTTTTCTTTTTCCATTTTTCCTTGTATTCTTTCTTATTGTATCCTAAAATCTAGAAAATAAAAGACTGTTTTTAAAATTATAAATTTTATGAAAAAAGTTCTTATCGCTCTAAGCAGTAATTTTTCAAATGAGATCTTTCAAGAAAACTTTCTCAAAGAGGGTTTTCAAGTTGCAACCACCTCTAGCGGAGAAGAAGCCATTGAGATAATAAAAAAAGATCCACCAGACATGGTTATTGCAGATGCAAATCTTTCAGGAATGACCGCCTTTCAAATCATTGACACTTTAAGAGATGAGGATCTTATAAAAAAATCTCCTGTAATTGTTTATTCACGTACCGGATCTGAAGTCCACCGAGAAAAAGCAATGGATTATGAGGCAAAGGACTTTATTGTCGGTCTTTCAGATTCTCCACGTGACATAGCATTAAAGGTTAAAAGTCACCTTGGTGAACAAAAAGTTTATATTTTTGATCTTTCCTTAAATGAAAAAATGGGAAAAGAAATATCTCTTGATCTCGGATATGGTGGTGGAGTAAAGTGTTCCGAGTGCGGAGCACCTCTCTCACTACACCTTCTAAGAAATTTAAATTTAGGAAAAGATACTTTTAAAGCGTCTCTTGTTTGCCCGAAGTGTTCTTTCCGTCATGGTGCTAAAAAATAATTTTACTATCTTATTTCGTATATTATCTTTACGCGAGAAGATATTTTGTTCTCTCCAGTTGCAATCTCCGGAGGAACAGACTCTTCGTTGTATTTCAGTGATTCTGCATAATCACGCATAATAACATCGGGAACATCTTTTTGCTCATTAAAACCGATAACTCTTCCAAGTGAAACCCCTAGTTGCTCTTCTATGTTTTCCGCTTCTTTTTTTGCCATCTCTATCGCCCTCTGCCTTGCTTCTCTTTCTAATTCCTCTACATTTTCTACTGTAAACGACATATTATTTACCCTATTTGCTCCCACAGACACCGCCCCCTCAATAACTGCTCCTATCTTTTCCATATCCCTTAATTTTAACTCTATATTTTGTGTTACCTCATAACCAACAAGAACTCTCTTTCCCTCGGAATATCTTCCTTCCTCTATCTTTTCCGCTTGATACTCGTAACGAGGAAGTATATTAAATGTTGTTGTTTTTATGTTCTTCTCCTCTATTTCTTCACTTTTAAGATACTCAATAACTTTATTTGTTTTTTCTGCGTTTTCTGATAAAGCTTCATCTGCTTCTTTTGCCTCGTTTATAACGGAAAAATTAATTACCGCAAGATCAGGACTCGTATAAGCTTCTCCTTCTCCCCAGACTTCAACAGTATGTCCTGTGCTCATATAACTTCCCTCTCTTAACGCATTTACTGTTGTTATAAAAAGGAAAAGAGCAAGTACCCCAAAAAGAATTACTGAGAAAAGAAGAAGAAGATTTAGGTATTTGTTTTCTTTTATAGTCATTTTTTAAAAAATTAAATTTATTAATATCGACACCTTTAGTTTATTTCTTTTAAAAATTTATGCAAGAAAAAAACCGCCAATAAAAGCGGTTTAAAATTAAAGTTTAGGGTAATATTTCTCAAGAAGTTCTTTCAAACAAACAGCCACTCCTTCTTTATTTACAGCACGAAAATCTCCAAAAATAGGAACCATTGTAAAATTAGGACGATGATAATCAGGAATAAGCCATATTGAAGATATATGAAGAATCCGTTTTTTTTCTCCTTCATAAAACTCCCTACTTGCTCTTTTTTGAATTCTTTTTAAATCAAAAGCTACTCCTGCAAGTGTAACAGCAACAAATTCCGATTCGTTATCTGCTCCCTTCTTTTGTAAAAAGGTTTTCAGTTCTTCTTTTATCTTTTCTCCAAAAACCTGCGCCTCTATTCCTTTTTTCCCCACGCAGTATCGAAGATAGGAAAGAAAGGCCTCGTCATAATTCTTTTCACCTTTATTTTTCAGTTTTTTTACCTTCTCAAGTATCTGCAGCAAATTATTACCCCCTTTTCTAAAATATAAAAAGGAACAAATCCCTCCAAAAAACTTATTTTATGGCGTACTTATTATAAATCTTTTTCCCATAAATACAACCCTCTCTGTTTCCGGATCTG
>JAGYMX010000002.1 GCA_018400405.1 bacterium | reverse complement strand
TAAGTCTCGGTTTGTCCATGAAAAACTGGAAGTCTCTTCTAAACGAACATCGCTATTGTTTTTATAGCGCAGTATATACTCTACCTCTTCTCCCATTTTTACAGTTTCTGGGGCTGTAATTTCAAAACGAAGTTTGTCTTGACCAAAAACATTTCTTTTATAATAAAAATATCCTAAGGCTCCAGTAAGAATAATAAGCCCAATAAGAACTAAAATTATTTTTTTTAAATTTTTGTCATTAAACATATTTTATTTTTAATTCTCTAAATTAAACATATTTTATTTTTAATTCTCCAAATAGAGTTTTTTAAATTTTTAGACAGAAACACTTTTTTGAGGCAAAAAATTAAAGTAGCTTTCTAAGATGTTCATACATAACTTTGAGTCTTGCGAAAAAATTTTTCTAAAATCATTTTTAAAAAAACACTTTAAAATATCTGTATCTTGAAGATAAATTCCAAAAGGATCTTTTTTAAAACACTTCGCACAAACCAGTCCTCCTTCTTTTGGATTAAAGTATCCACTACTTACCCTTTTTTTACAAAATACGCATTTTTCAATATACACCTTATAACCCAAAAAATAAAGTAAACGAAATGAAAAGAAACAGAAAAAAAGTTTTAATTCTTTTTCTCCCATTCTTGAGTGTTCTATTTTTTTAAAACAACTTAAAAGAAAAGAAAAAATTTTCTCATCTTTTTCTTCTCCATGAATAAAAAAATCTATCGTTTCCGTAATTCGGTAAAAAAGAGAAAGCTTTCCAAGTATATTCCTTGATTTTTTAAAAAAGTTTAAAGTCTTTGCATCAGTAAGCGTATTGTAGTTTTTCCCTTGGATAAAACTAATTTCCACATGAGAAAAAAGCATTGTCTGTGTTTTTAATTTTGAGTTTCCCTTTTTTATAGACTTTCCTAGAACAGTCACCTTTCCAAAATCGCGAGTATAAAAAATAAGAAGCTCATCTCCTTCTCCAAGAATTTTTTTTTGGAGAAGAACCCCTTCTGTGCGGTAGTGCGTAAACATAAGCTTTAAAACCTTTTAATCCCTAAAAAAAGTTTTTTTCCATCAACTTCTACTTCTTTTTGTGCAACTAAATTTTCTGGTATTTTGTCTACTATCTCTTTTATTTCTTTTAATCCTCCTTCTTTTTTAAAATAACTTTTCCAATTAAAAAGCACTTCTTTGAAAAATCTTCCTTCAAAAAAAAGTGTTATCTTTTCTTCAGGAACAAGATCTGCCTCTTTTCTCATATTCTGTATTACCCTTGTTATCTCACGGATATTTCCTTCTTCTTTGAGCTCTGGTGTTATTTCTGTGTCAATCTCAACATTTTTTTCTTTTCCTTTTTTAAAGATTACTTTTTTTACATTTAGCTCTTCTTTTATTAAGAAAGAAAGAGCTTCTCTCTCTTCTGACTTTTCAATATTAAAAGAAAAGGCGGTTAAAAGAGAAAGAGGTTGTCGCACCTTAATTCCTGCCTCCGATCTTTTCTTTAGCCCCAAAGAAACCACCTCGCGCACTTCTTGCATTTCTTTTAACAGTTTTTCATTACAAGATCTTTTTGTTTCTGGATATGAGAGAAGATGAACAGAGCTTTCATCATCTTTAAAATTTTTCTCTGTTACGGTTTGAAAAATACTTTCCGCAATAAATGGCATTATTGGCGCAGAAACCCTTGCTATCTGATACAAAGCAAATCCTGTTGTCCGAAGAGCATCTTCTGCGTCTTCTCTGTTTTCTCCTTTAAATCTTTCCCTAGATCTTCTAATGTACCATGTGGAAAGATCGTCTATAAAAGATGTTATCTCTTGACATGCGGGAGGGATGTTGTAATTTTCAAAACTTTCCGATGTTCTTTTTACTGTTTCCTCCATTCGTGCAGTGATCCATCTATCAAGAATATTTTCTCTTTTTGAAACATTTTCTTTGTCGTCTTTTACAAAATAATTTTCTTTTTCTGCAAACATTTTATAAAACTTTACAACATTCCAAAGAAGCATAATATTTTTTCGGAACACTTCTAAAACTCCTTTCTCAGAAAAATTAAGATTTTCTCCAATTAAGACGGGAGAAGCTAAAAGATAGTTTCGCAAAGCATCTACACCGAATTTTTCAAAAACAAAAGCAGGATCGGGATAGTTCCCTTTTGATTTGCTCATCTTTTGTCCGTCTTGCGCAAGAACAATCCCATTTACAATAACATTTTCAAATGCTGGTTTATCAAAAAGTGCTGTGCTTAAAACCATAAGAGTATAAAACCATCCTCTGGTCTGATCCATTCCTTCAGCAACAAATTGAGCAGGAAAGTTTTTCCCTTTTTCCGGATCAAATTTTTCTAAGGAATTTCCTGTGTAGTTTGCTTGCGCATAAGGCATTGAGCCAGATTCAAACCAACAGTCCAAAACCTCCGGAACACGTCTCATCTCTCCTCCACATTTTTCGCAAGAAAAAACGACATCATCAATCCACGGACGGTGTAAATCTTCTATCTTTTTTCCACTAAGTTCTTCTAGCTCTTCAAGAGATCCAACGACTTTTACATTTTTACACTCCTTTCCTTCTTTGTTTTTATTTTTACACTCCCAAACGGGCAAGGGAGCGCCCCAGTAGCGATTTCGGCTAATCGCCCAATCACGTGCCTGCTCTATCCACTTTCCAAATCTTCCCATCTTTACATGTTCAGGAACCCAGTTTACTTTCTTATTATTTTCTAAAAGATCTTTTTTAATCTTTGTAACCTTCACAAACCACGACTCTGTGGCATAATTTAAAAGAGGAGTTTCACAACGCCAACAGTGAGGATAACTGTGAACATATTTCTCTTTTTTAAAAACTTTTTCCTTTCTCTCTAAATAACTAATTATCTTTTCATCGGTTGTTGTGTGATCTTCTTTTGGCTTTGCCTCTAATCCAGCAAACTCTTTTACTTCTTTTTTGAACCTTCCATCCATATCAATGTGTTGCACAAAGGGAAGATTATATTTTTTCCTCATCTCCATATCATCTTCTCCAAAAGCAGGAGCAATATGAACAACGCCTGTTCCTTCTTCTACAGTAACAAAGTTACCTCCATAAATTTTCCACCCGTTTTCTCTTTCTTTTAACTTTTCATCTTTAAAATAATATTTAAAAAGAGGTTCGTATGTTTTCCCAAGAAGATCTTTCCCTTTTATTTTTTTCTCAACTTTAATATCTTTCTCTTCAAAAATATCTTCTATATTTTCCTCTGCCAAAATATATCTTTCTCCTTTAAAAGAAACAATCACATAAGAAATATTTTCTCCAACAGCAAGTGCAACATTGCCCACAAGAGTCCATGGAGTTGTTGTCCAAGCCAAAATATAGGCATCTTCTTCTTTTAATTTAAATTTTACCGTAACCGCAAAATCTTCTATTTCTTTATACCCAATCCCCACTTCAAAATTGGAAAGTGTTGTCCCACACCGCGAACAGATGTGCATTGATTTGTAATCCTTATATATCAAGTTTTTTTCCCAAAGTTTTTTAAATACCCACCAGATAGACTCTGTATATTCCAGGTTCATTGTTTTATAATCGTTCTCCATATCAACCCAGCGTCCAATTCTTCTGATTGTTTTCTTCCACTCTAAGGCGTAACGAAGCACAATACTTTTACAGTAGTTATTAAATTTTTCTATCCCTACGCCTTCAATGTCTCTTTTGTTTTTTAGACCCATCTCTTTTTCCGCAAGATTTTCCACGGGAAGACCATGACAATCCCACCCCCATCTTCTTTCTACTCTATAACCTTTCATCGTCCAGTACCGTGGAATAGCATCTTTCATAATACTTGCTACCAAGTGCCCATAATGAGGTAATCCTGTGGCAAAAGGAGGACCATCATAAAAAGTATACTCTCCGTTGGGAGCATCCTTTTCTAGCGATTTTTCAAAAATCTTATTTTTCTCCCAAAAATCCAAGACACCTTCTTCCATTTCTACAAAAGGATTTTTAAAATTTTCTTTTTTCTTTTCTGCCATTTTTTTAAATATTTTTTACATTTTTTCTGGGACAGATATTGTAAGCAAATTTAAAGAGTTTTCAAGAATAATAAGAACTGCTTTTGTAACTGCTACTCTTTTCGCGTTTCCCAGAATCGGGTATGTGTCGTAAAAAGAGTTAAACTCTTTCGCAAGCTTAAAAGCATATTCCGCAATAATGTTTGGTGAAAAAGTTTCTGCGGCAAGCTCTACTGTTTCCTTAAATTGAATTATTCTTTTTACAATTTTTCTTTCTTCGCTATTTAAATCTTTTATTTCACTCCGCACTTCTTTTGCCTTTTTTATAATACTTTTACACCGCACACAAGTATACTGTAGATACGGACCAGAATCTCCTTTAAGAGACAAAATTTGATCCCAGTCAAAAAGAACATCTCTTTTGTGGTGTCTTTTTAAATCGTTATACTTTACTGCACCAATACCTACAATTTTTGCTAATTTTTTCTTTTCTTCTAAGGAGATATCTCTCGCTGTTGAGGAGTTTTCAATAATTTTTTCCGCTTTTTCTTTTGCCATTGAAAGAACATCTTCTAAGTGCACTGTTCTTCCTTTCCTTGTAGAAAACTTCCCTTCCTTTAGGCGAAACATACCGTGAGGAACATGTACAAACCTTTCTTTATCTGCCCACCCTAATTTTTCTACTGCAGAAAAAAGCTGTTTCAAGTGAAGGATCTGATCTGCTCCTACTTCATAAATAAAAAGATCCGGAGAAAATCTTTTTAATCGGTATTTTGCTGCTGCTAAATCACGTGTAAGATAGGTTGTGCTTCTATCAGATTTTAAAATCATTGCTGGAGGCATATTCTCAAACTCTATAATAAAAGCTCCCTTACTCTCTTTTGCTACTTTTTTTTCTTTTGCTTCTTTTATTACTTCCTCCAACTTACCTTCATAAAAACTCTCTCCCAAGCAGTAATCTATCTTTACTTCTAAATCACGATAAATTTTTTCAAACTCTACAAGACTTTTTTCCCGACATACTTCCCAGATCCTTTTTGCCTCTTTATCTCCTTTCTCAAGAAGTGAAAACCATCTTCTGCCTTCTTCTTCCATCTTCGGATCTTTTTCTGCCTCTTTGTGAAAGCGAATATAGAGATCTTCTAACTCTCTTATAGAAAGTTTTTCGGGATCTTTTCCTTCTTTTTTTATCTGGTAGAGAAGTTTTCCATACTGTGTTCCCCAGTCTCCCAAATGATTTATACCTACTGCTTTCCATCCTAAAAACTGGTAAATCTTATAAAGAGAATGGCCGATGATTGTCGAGCGTAGATGTCCTATCCCAAATGATTTTGCAATATTTGGAGAGGAGTAATCGATCACCACTATTTTTTTACATTTTTCTTTCCCATAGTCTTTTTCTTTCTTTAGAACCTCAAAAAACTCATCTCTTAATGCTTCCAAAGAAAGAAAAAAGTTTAAAAATCCATTTTTTTCTTCTACTTTCTCAAAAAGAGGGCTTTTTATGCTTTTTTTTATCTCTTCTGCTACTTCCCGCGAATCTTTTTTTTCTTTCTTCCCCAGTAAAAGAGCAATATTTGTCGCATAATCTCCATAACCCAAAGGAGCTTTTTCTACTTTTACTTCTTCTCCTGTCTTTTCTTTTAAGATTTTTTCTATCTTTTCCTTCATAAATTTTCATTTTATAAAAGTAATTTTATCTTATTTCTCTTCTGCTGTCCACCAAAAACACCAAAAAGTCTTATCAGAAAAATAAAAACACACTCTTTAAAGTATTTTATGTTAAAATAATGCTTATGGAAGAGTTAATAAAAAATAAAAAAGCAAATTTTGACTACCACATAATAGAGAAAATGGAGGCGGGTTTAGTTTTGTTTGGTCACGAAGTAAAAGCATTAAGAAAGAAAAAAGCAACTCTTGTCGGTTCTTATATCACAGTAAAAAATGGAGAGTGTTTTCTTGTAAACTGCAATATTTCCCCTTATCAGCAACGTAACACACCAAAAGATTATAACCCCAGAAGAGACCGCAAGCTTCTTTTGCAGAAAAACGAAATTGATTATCTGTTTGGGAAAGAAAAAGAAAGAGGAGTAACTCTTATCCCTTTACGGATATACTCTAAAAAAAATCTTTTAAAGTTAGAGTTGGGAGTAGCAAAAGGAAAGAAAAAATATGATAAAAGAGATACAATAAAAAAAAGAGAAATTGATAAAAAATTAAGAAGATTTGAAAAAAACAAAAGATAGCTTAAAAAAGTTTTTCTTATCCGTACTTTTTTAAATAACAAAATTTTAGAGTGAAATTTCTTTAAAAAACTGTGCCTATTGACGGATAGTTCTTTTTCGTGTATATTATGAAGGCAAAAAATGGGGATGTTCGTTTCGACGGAGTTCCCGGAGAAAATAAGGCAGGACGAGCGTAATCTCGCTAAACTTGCAACCTTAAAAATAAGTGTCAACTTATTCAAAAAGGAACCTGCGTTAGCATTAGCGTAATGTAGGCGCCTCTCTACCGATTCCTCATAGGTAGAAAAGGTGTCATATATGAGGATAGAAGATAAAAGGAAACGGCTTTACCTTTTATCTTTGAAGCTAAAAAAGCCAAACGACAAGATTTTTGCCCGATTTATATCTTGCCGTTACTGAATCGGGATAATCCTGTAGAATTATTTTTTTTGAAGTTCCGGACGGGGGATCAATCCCCCCATCTCCACAATAATTTATCAAAAACTTTTCAAAAAACTAATAACAAACATCTTGAAAAAAGAAAAAAGAATACCAGTTAACGAAAACATAAGAGCGAAAGAAATACGATTGGTCTCTGACAATGAAGAACACTTCGGAGTAGTTCCTTTGGAAGAAGGCTTAAAAAAAGCACGAGAAAGAAATCTTGATTTGGTACAAATTACTAACAATGTAAATCCCCCTGTTTGTAAAATTATTGATTACGGAAAATACACTTACGCTGAAAAGAAAAAAAAGAAAAAACAAGAAAAAGCAAATAATCCACAAGTAAAATCAATCCGTCTTGGTTTTTCTATTTCAGAACATGACATGGAAATAAGAGGAAAATCTGCGGAAAAGTTTTTAAAAGAGGGCGACTCTGTGAGAATTGTTCTTCCATTAAAAGGAAGACAAAAAGCACTCCAAGAAGTAGCCCGAGAAAAGATGGAGGGATTTTTAAAAATGCTTGAAGAAAAAATAGAGATAAAAAGAGAAAAAGAAATATCCAGAGAACCAAGAGGACTAACAACAACTATCATAAAAAAATGAAAAAAGGAAAACCAAAAACAAGAAAATCTATTTTGAAAAGATTCAAAATTACAAAAAGCGGAAAAATACTCCGTCGGCTTGTGGGTCAGATGCACTATCGTGCAAAAAACAGCGCCGAAAAGAGAAGAAAGCTCCGTCGATTAAAAGAGTTGAGCAAAGCAGAAGTAAAAAAAATAAAAAAATCTTTAACTTATTAAAACATGCCCCGAACTAAAAGAGGAACAGTAGCACACAAAAGAAGAAAAAATCTCTTGAAGAATGCAAAGGGGTTTCGTTGGGGAAGAAAAAATAAATTTAAAGCAGCAAAAGAAGCTCTAATGAAAGCGTGGAGTTATGCTTACCGAGATAGAAAGAAAAAAAAGAGAGAAATGCGAAAAATGTGGAACATTTCTATTAATGCTGCATGTAGAAAAAACAGTACTACTTACCATAATTTTATTTACAATTTAAAAAAGAAAAATATTGAACTTGATCGAAAAGTTCTTAGTCGCGTTGCAAAAGAATTTCCAGAATCTTTTCAAAAAATTGTAAAAGAAGTAGAAAAATAAAATTTTTTAAAGATCTAAAAAACCCGTCTATTACGTTAGGCGGGTTTTTGAATTACAAATAAATAATGTTTAAAAATATGTTTTACTTTTCTTTTCCATCTCTTAGCCAAGGATCTTTTTTAATCGTAAAATAAACAACGCACATAGAAAAAGCGCTAATTAAAGACACTAAAAGAAAAACTGCTTGAAACCCTAATAGCCCGGCAACTACTCCTCCAAAAACGGCAGAAAAACCGACAGCCATCCCCATCGCCGTACTTTCTAAACTCCAGGTATAAATCTCCCAGTCCTTGTCTACATGTCGCGTAAGAACACCACTTAAAGTAGGAATAACCATAGCAAATCCTACACCACGAACCGCTTCCAGGAGAAAAACATGCCAAACCTCAGAAACGAAAATATAAACAAGAGGAACAAGGGTGGCAATTAAAGTTCCTCTAAGGAGAAAAACCATATCGTCATGTTCTCCCTTAACAACATCCATTCGGTATGCAAGGAAAGGTTGAATAAGTGACTTTGTTATCCAGTATATCCCGACAGCAATACCAACCATTTCCACGTTGCCTCCATTTATCTGTCCGGTAATAAAAAGAGCAAAAATAGGAGTGATCAATCCCCACCCGGCGTGTACAAAAAAGCTAGCACAGATAATCTTTAAAATAAGTTTATTTGGTTTAATCATTCTTTTAATTTTTATTCGTTTCTCTTTGTAAACAAAAAAACAGAATAAACATCCTGTTTCAAGATACTATAAAGAAAAAACAATTACAACAATCACCAGTAATTAGAACAGAAAACTTTCTTCGTTTTTTCTAAAACCTTTTTCTCAACAAGCTTTTTTATCTCTCTTTCAAAATAGAAACTCCCGCCGTTACCAGTTTTGCTCCTCCAAAAATAAAAATCATTACAAATAAACTTACTGCCAAGATGTTAAAAAAACGACTAATCGGTAAAACCTCCTCTAAATCAATATCTTTTACTTCTATCGCCTCTTCCTCGAAGCTTCCACTTTCTTTGGAAGATTCAATATCAAGAAGTTCGTTTACAGAGATCTCTTGTGGTTTAAACACTTCCGGTGGTTCTTTCCCCTGTAGAAAAACTTGTGTTGAGTAGATAAGCCCATAAAAAATAACAAAAACTCCTGCAATAATTAGTAATGTTCCTAAGTGTTTCATTTTTAAAAGATCTCCTTATAATTTCGGAAAATCTTTATAATATTTTTACTTTTTTCTTATGTATTTTCTTTCAAAAATAGCAAGCCCATGAAAAATAAGAAGAGTGAGAAGAGTGATAAAAACTGCAGGAATATAAAGACGAAGCCCAACTGTTGCTCCGAGAGCGGCAGCAACCCAAAGCCCAGCAGCCGTAGTTAACCCCTCAACCTCAAAATCTCTTTTTATAATCAACCCCCCTCCAATAAATCCTACTCCCATAACAATCGCAGAAAGAACACGTGAAGGATCAAAGCTTGTTTCAAAAGATAAAAAATCATAAAAAACTCCGTATCCAAGAACAACAAAAATAGTTGCACCAAGAGAGACCAGTGCATGTGTTTTTACTCCTGCTGGTTTACTTTTATATCCTCTCTCTACTCCAATACAAGCACCTAAAAAAGACGCGAGTAAAAACTGAAAAAAAACGTGATATATATTAAGCTCCATCCTTAAAAAACTTTAATAAAAAATCTTTTAAGATTATAAGGGAAAAATTACTTTTTCGCAATGATATAAAAATTACTTCTTTTTCCTTTTTTTACTTCTCCTTCTTCTTCTATTTTCATTTTGCAAGAAACAACAAGAGAAGAAAGTTCTTTTTGGGAAAAAAGATAATAATATCTTTTTCTTTTTAAATAAATATCTTTTTTCCCAAGAAAATTAGAAGAAAAAAAATTTTTTATCGCTTCTTTTGCGCAAAAAAAACTTCTTCCTTTTTTTATATTCCAAGCAGTCAAGAAAAGTTTTCCTCCAGGAGAAAGGACTCTTTTTGCTTCTAAAACAAATCTTCTTCGATTCTCAGGAGAAGGAATCTGGTGAATAACAGCAATACTGTACACCTTGGAAAAAGTGTCGCTTATAAAGGGAAGCGAAAGAGCATTCCCTATAATAAAGTTTTTTTTAGGAAACCGCTTTTTTGCTTCTTTAATCATCTTCTCTGAAAAATCAACTCCTGTGTAGTGTGTTTTTTCAAGGTAACGAGAAAATCTTCCGTTTCCACACCCTATGTCAAGAACCCTTTCACCTTCTTCTGCACCCCTGAAAAGAAACTTCATTTCTGGCCACAAACGATCCCGTGTGCTTGCAAAAGAAGAGGCTACCGCGTTATAATCATCTCGCAGCTCTTCCATTATTTTTTGAGCTTCTTTTTTCTTCATTCTATGAAAATTGAAAAAGAAATAATTAAAAAAATTGACCAAGGAGAAGTAACAACGGCAAAAGATCTTGAAAAGATAAAGAAAATTTTTGCAAAAAAATATAAAACTTCTTTTCTTTCCAATGTCCATCTCCTCCAATTCTATCACAAAATGGGAGGAAGTAAGGAACAGACAGTTTCTCTTCTTCGAACACGTCCCGTTCGTTCTCTTTCTGGGGTAGTTAATATTTCCGTTCTCACAAAGCCATTCCCTTGCCCTGGAAAATGTATCTACTGTCCAGATGAAAAGGCATCACCAAAAAGTTACTTAAAAGACGAACCAGCCGCAATGCGTGCATGGATGAGTAACTACCATCCGGCAAAACAAACTACAAAAAGGATAGAAGCATTAGAAAAAACAGGGCATCCGACAGAAAAGATAGAGCTTCGCATTGTTGGAGGAACATGGTCTTTTTATCCAAAAAAATACAGGAGATGGTTTGTTAAAAATTGTTTTGATGCGTGCAATAAAAAGAAAAGCAAAACACTCAAAGAATCACAGAGAAAAAACGAAAAAGCAAAACACCGCATTGTTTGTCTTTCTATAGAGACAAGACCAGATTTTATAACAAAAGAAGAAATAAAAGAAATGCGTGCTCTCGGAGTGACGATGGTAGAGCTCGGGGTGCAGTCTGTAGATAACAATGTTCTTTCTTTTATAAAAAGAGGTCACACCACAGAATCAACGATAAGGGCAACAAAACTTCTAAAAGATGCGGGTTTTAAGATTTGTTATCAAGTAATGTTAAACCTGCCCAAAAGCACTCCTCAAAAAGACATAAAAACATTTAAAGAGCTTTTTCAAAATTCTGATTACCAACCGGACTTTTTAAAAATATATCCTTGCCTTGTCATTGCTAATACAGAACTTTTCTCTCTTTTTAAAAAAGGAAAGTATACTCCTTTTAGTGAAAAACAACTTGTAAAAATAATTGCAAAAATAAAAAAAGACATCATTCCTTATTATGTCCGCATCCAGCGCCTTTTCCGAGATATTCCCGCAAAACACATTTTCGCGGGATGCAAGGTTTCAAACTTAAGAGAAGTTGTCGCAAAAGTAGCAGAAAAAGAAAAGTGGAGATGTCGCTGTATTCGGTGTCGAGAAGTAAAAGAATCATACAACCCTTCTGAAAAAGTCTATCTTTTCCGAGAAAATTATCTTGCTTCAAAGGGAAATGAGATTTTTCTTTCTTTAGAAAACAAAGATAGAAGTAAACTTTTTGCTCTTTTACGATTACGAAAACCAGAAAAAACTCCTTTTCTTTCTTTAAAAAACTCTGCAATAATACGAGAGATAAAAACCTACGGCTTGCATCTCCCTGTCAAAGGACAAAACAAAAGCTCTCCTCAACACAAGGGAATGGGGAAAAAACTGGTAAAGATAGCAGAAAAGATAACGAGAGAAGAGTTCAAAAAAAAGCGTGTTGCCGTAATTTCCGGAGTGGGAGTAAGAGATTACTGGAAAAATCTTGGATACCAGTTAAGGGGAAGCTATATGGTAAAAGATTTATAATTCTAATTTCTCGAATATCTTATTAAACCAGAACAAGAGACAATCTCTATACCTTTTTTTTCTAACTTATCAAGAAAAAAGTTTACTCCTATGGAGTCAGAAGACATATGTCCAGCAACAATTACATTTATATGTGCTTTTTCCGCTGCTTCGCGATGCTTTTCCGAAATATGCATACCAACTACTGTCCCCGCCCCTGCTTGTGACAATTTTTCATATATCTCTGGAGCTCCTTCTGTTCCTCCCGTCATCTCTGTAATAACAATCTTTCCTGCTCTATTGCTTTTGTTTCCTACAAAAATCTGTGGACCAGCACCCATCTTTATCGCTTCTTTGTATTCAGGAATCTTTTTTAAAACGTTCATAACATCTTCTAAAAAAACAGGGTTTTCTTTTTCAATTTTTTCTTTCACATATTTTGCCGCAAGATTATCACAAGGCGTATGTGCACACATAAGGGGAACTCCTAAGTGTCGTGCCATATCTACAACTCGATTATGGTTTGCCGGAGAGAGGCCTCGAGAAACTTCTTCTATTCTTTTTTTAATCATTTTTTCAGCAACATTTACTGGAACTCCATAAAGATGCATTACATCTATTTGAAGTTGCATTACATCGTCAAGTCCGGCAAGAGCTATCCCCCGAGGATGATGTGAAAGAACAAGATCAACATCTCCCATTGTTTTTGCAAGGAGCATCTCTTCTCCATCAATATCAATTCCGACAAGTATTTTTTTTACTTCTTTTTTCCGATCTCCAAAAAGAATCCGCGTATCTGAGAAAGGATTCTCTAATCTTTCTTTATCATACTCTTCTTTTTCTTCATCAGACATCTTTTCATATTTTTCTTTTAATCGCGAAAGATTATCTTTAATACTCTTTTCTTCCCGAAAATCAGCATCAATACCTGTCATTATTACAAGATTATATATCTCTTCAATAGTCATATTTTTGGCCATCAAAATCATTCAAAAAAGAAATCTCAGGCGGTTAATTTAAAAACGCTTTTTATACTTTTCTAAAATTTTTTTTATCTCTTTGTCTTGTTTTTCTTTCTCTAATACCTCACGTCTAATACGTGCTTTTTCTTTCCTTATATGCCTTCTTAACCCTTTTGACATTTTTTTGTTATGTTTTTTCTTCATTGATTAATATTCCTAATTTTTTTGCTTCTTCTTTTATTATTTTCCGATCATCCCACGAAATTTTTTTATCTCCAGCAACACACATCCACGGTTCACTTCCCTTCCCGGTAATAATTATTACGTCATTTTCTTCTGCTACTTCTAATGCTTTTTTTATTGCTTTTCTTCTATCCAAAATTTTTTCATATTGTGGAATTTGCGAGCTTCCGTTTTTATTTTTAAAAAAGCCTTTTTCAATGTCATCAATTATTTCTTGCGGATCCTCATCATACGGATCTTCATTGGTAAGAATTATTTTATCACAGTACTTTTTAGCAATCTCTCCTAAAACCGGTCGTTTCCACTTATCTCTTCCTCCTCCACAGGAACCAAAAACAGAAATTACTCTTTTTGAAGAAATATTTTCTCTAATCTCTTTATATACGCTTTCTAATGTTACGGGGGTAACTGCATAATCTACTATCACGCAAAAAGGAGAAGAAATAACTTCTTCCATTCTTCCTGGAACCGTTTGTACTTTTCTGAATGCTTCCCTTGCTTTTTCAAATTTAACTCCCTCTTTTTTACACACGGCAAGAGCAGCAAGAGCGTTATAAACGTTAAACTTTCCCGAAAGATTAAGATAAAAACTTTCTTCTTTTACCTTAAAAGAAACACCTTTTCCTAAAATTTTAATATCTTTTGCACGAATAATTTCAGAGTTTTCTTTCTTTTTTTTAAGTATTTTTGAGGAAAAATTTATTCCGTAACATATTTTTCTTTTACTTGGAACATCTAAAAAATAATCCGCATTTTCGTCATCAATATTAATAATATGAGTGTCTTTTGCTGCAAAAAAAAGTTTTCTTTTTTCTTTTCTGTAGTTTTTAAATCCCCCGTGGGACTCGATGTGTTCCGGAGAAAGATTTGTAAAGATCGCTGTATCAATATTTATAAATCTGTGCCTGTGCTGTCTTATTCCTTCAGATGTTACTTCTATTACAGCAATTTCACATCCGTTATTTACCGCTCTTCTTAAAAGTTTTTGTAGTGTTGCTCTCCCAGGCATCGTCATTTTGAAAAGATTTGGCTCCTCTCTTCCGGCTATTTCAAATTTTATAGAAGAAAATGCAGCAACAGTAAAGCCTGCTTCTTTAAGTGTTTGTGTAATAAGCTCAACGGTTGTTGTTTTTCCATTGGTCCCCGTAACAGCAATTACTTTCATTTTTCGTGAAGGGAAAAAATAAAACAACGCTCCAAAGAATGCATAAAGAAAGTGATACGCTATAAGAAAGAGTTTCATTTTACGAATTATTTTTTTAATCATTTCTTCCTAAAATTTTTAGTGCCTGTGCAACTCTTTCCTCTTTTGAGATTTCCGCTGGTATGTCTTCTAATGCGCCCCTAATCTCCTTTTCAGAAAATCCTAAATTTTGTAAAGCGGTAAAAGTATCATCTTTTTTTGCTTCTTTAACAAATCTTCGTGAAAGCTCAAAAATAACTTGTTGACCTTTTTTATTTCCAATGCTAAAAATTTTTTCCATCACTCTTTTTTCTTCTTTTTCTATTCCTTTTTTTAACTCTTCCATTGAAAAAGAGGAAGCGATACGAAAAGCAGTTTTTGGTCCTATTCCAGAAATTTTCACTAATTTCTCGAAAAGTTCTAAGTTCTCTTCTTTCTCAAATCCGTAAAGGCGATCTTCTTTTTCTGTTTTTTGCAAATAACAAAAAATAGTTACTACCTTTTCTTTTTTTCTCTTTTTTGAAGATAAAAAAAATATTTTATACCCTTTTCCACCAACATCAAGAACAATAAAGTCGTCTTTTAGAATAACAATTTTTCCTTTTAAATAGTATATCATGGACAAAGTATATAGAATTTTTTTATTATATCAAAGTTTGACTAAAAAGTGAAAAGATGATATAAATTTAGAGAAAGCGCACAACTGCTTTCTATTTTTTACTCTTTAGAGAATTTATTTAAAAAAATGCCCATAACAAAATCAGCGAAAAAAAGATTGCGACAAAGTGAAAAAAGACACGCACTCAATTTGAGTTACAAAAGAAAAATGAAAAAACTTGTTAAAGAGATTAGAGAACTTATTGCGGAAAAAAAGAGAAGTGCAGCAAAAAAACTTCTTCCCGAAAGTTATAAAATCATTGATAAAGCAGCGAAAATAGGTGTAATAAAGAAAAATACTGCTTCCCGGAAAAAATCACGTCTCACAAAGGCAGTAAATGGAGAAAGGTAGCAACTACTGAGAAAAAAGAAGCAACTGAATTCCTAAAACAGGGTCTATCTGCCCTGTTTTTATTTTTCTGTCCGTAAGGGAAAGCTTGCTATAAATATCTTGAAGTTCAGAAAAAGAAAACTTTTTTACTTGATGATATGTTTTTTTAAAAACAAAAGGATGAAGCCCACTTCTTTGCTTCATCTCTTCATAAGAAACATTTCTTCTCATAAGATCACTAACGACTATAAGATTTCGGAACTGATAAACAATCATAGAAAAAAGATAGAGAGGATTATCTCCTTTTTGCAAGTGATCATAAAAAAGAAAAAGTGCTTTTTCTCTTTCTTTCTCTCCTATCGCGTCCACCGTCTTAAAGATATTTGTTTCTACTCCTATTTTTGACATAAAAGTAACATCTTCTATGCTTATATCTTTTTTATAAAGAGAAATTTTCTCTATCTCGTTTTTTATTTTCCAAAGATCTTCTCCGCCTATTTTTTGAAGAAGGTTCACTGCCTTTTCTTCTATATTTACACCTTCTTTTTCAAATTCTTTTTTAATCCATAAAAAAAGACTTTTTCCAGAAAGAGGAGAAAATTTTTGGATTATTACATTTTTTGGTTCTTTCTCTTTCTCTTTTTCAATAGTTTTTAAAAACTGATCACTTTTTTTGAAATCTTTTTCTTCATAAAAAAGAAAAATATTTTCCGAAGAAATAAATCTTTTCTTCTCTTTTAAAAAATCGTCGCGATTTTTCTCTGTAAAAAAAATGTTCCAAGCAACAAGAAGACGTTTTTCTCCAAACATAGAAAACTGTTTATCGTAATCACATGCATTTTGGAGAGATTCTTTTTCTCCCAAAAATTTAAGATTAAGACCACTAGAGTGCTTTTTTTTGTATTCAGCAATAATTTCTTTCATCTTCTCTTGTAAGCGGTAAGTATCTTTTCCGTAAAGTAAAATTATCATTTGTTTTATTTTTGACATTTCGGACAGAAGTAGCTTCCTCTTCCACCGATATTAACTCTTTTTATTTTTTCTTTGCAAACAAAGCAATGTAATCCCGCTCTGTTATAAACAAGATGGTGATCTTGATATCCTCCTTTCTCGCCCGTCAAAAGACGGTAATCACTTGTACTATCTCCTTTAAGTTTTAATGCTTTTTTTAATATATTTTTTATAAAAAAGTAAATATCTTCTTTTTCCTTTTCTGTTAAATAATTTGCTTTTTTCTTTGGATCTACTTTCGCTTTAAAAAGAACCTCTGCTGCATATATGTTACCTATCCCAGAAAGAAAGCTTTGATCCATAAGAAGAGGTTTTATTGCTTTTTTTTTGTTCTTAAAAAGCTTAAAAAATTCTTCCTTTGTAATTAAAAGTGGATCAGGACCAAGCCGTGCAATGTGTTTTTCCATTTCTTCTTTGGAGATAACCTTTACTTTTGCAAATTTTCTTTGATCAGAAAGAGCGATTTGATTCCCATCATCTAAAAAAAATATATATCTTAAAAACCCGTTCTTTCTTTCTTTCATCACCTTCTCTCTACTTACCCAAGTAACTCCTCCTGAGAAAAATTTTTTTTCCCATTTTCCAAAAAGAAAGTGCCCCGTCATCCGAAGATGAACAAAAAGAAAAACATTTCCCTCTAAGAAAAAAATTATACTTTTCCCGAACCTTTTTATCTCTTTTATTTTTTTATTTTTTGCTTCTTTTAATCTTTTTTCATTTCCGTCTTCTGCCCATATGGAAAAAAAGACCTTTCCTAAGGTCTTTGATTTTAACATGGAAACAGTAGTTTCTACTTCGGGTAACTCCGGCATACAGTTTCTTTTACTTACACTTGGTAAGTAAAAATTAAATCGTTTCTCTGATTTTTTTTACTATTTCTGCGGGAGTAAAGTGAGCTTTAATGAGAAAATCTACTGCACCAAGGTTGAGCCCTCTCTCTACTTCACTCTTTTGCCCTAAATTGGAAAGAATAATTACTGGTATCCCAGCAACTTCCGGATCTTTTTTTGTTCTTTCTAAAACATCAAATCCGTCAATTCCTGGCAGTATAAGGTCAAGAAGTACAAGGTCTGGTTTTTCACTCTTTATCATCTCTTCTCCCTTTTCTCCATCAACTGCTTGTACTACTTCATAACCCTCTTTATCCAATTTTCGGGAAATCATTTCCCGAAGAAATTTGTCGTCTTCAACGACTAATATTTTAGCCATACTTAACCTTTTGATTTATAAATTTACTAATTTTAATAATTAATTTTAAAATTCCTTGTTTTCTTCTTCAGGATTATCTTTTAAATTTTCTTCTCTTTCCTCTTCTATTTCTTCTTTTTTTTCCTCTATAAAATCTTCTTTTTCTCCTTTCCCAATCTGCGTGACAACTTTATCAATTACTTCTTGTGGGTCAAACTCTGTTTTTACCAACCAATCTTTTGCTCCAAGTTTTTGTGCACGATCAATTTCTACAGGTTGTCCAGAGTTAGAAACAACAATTACTGGTATTTTAGAGAGCTCTTCTTCTTTTTGCATCTCTTCAAGCATCTCAAATCCTCCCATCTTAGGCATAATAATATCTAAAAGGATAAGGTCTGGCTTGTTTTCTTTTATTTTAGAAAGACCTTCTTCTCCGTTTTCAGCAACATCAACATCATACCCTTCATTTCCAAGTTTCTTGTGCAAGAGATTGCGAAGAATTTCTTCATCTTCAACAATAATAATCTTCTTCATATTTATATAAAAAGTATAATTTAGATTAAACCTTTACTGCATTGTATCTGTATTAAAAAATATTGTCAAATAAATTTTAAAAAGATTTAAAGAACTCATCCACCTCACCTTTGCTCTCAGGAAGAGTAAAGTAGAAAGAGGTTCCTTTTCCAGGTTTAGAAACAAACCCTATCTTTCCTTTATGAGCATCAACAATGTTTTTTGCAATAAAAAGTCCCAGCCCTGATCCTTCTGTATCCATTCGCTGAACATTTGCCGCACGAAAGAACTTGTTAAAAAGGCGTTTTTGTTGATCTTCCGGTATTCCCACCCCCGTATCGGTAACAGAGATTTTTATTTTTCCTTCACTATACCTTATTTCAAGAGTTACTTTTCCTTCTTTCGTATATTTCATCGCATTATCTAAAAAGTTTTGTACAACGATCCCTATCTTTTCCTTGTCTATCTTTACTTTCGGAAGCTCTTTTTCTGGTTTTTTAAACTCAAAGCGAAGCCCCTTTTTTTCAATGTGATTTTTATAGTCCTCAACAATAGGGTTTATAACTTCCATAAGATCCGTTACTTCTGGTTCATAAACATATCTTCCTTCTTCAATACGCGTTACATTTAAAAGATCGTTTACCAAGTTTACCATTCGGTCATTAGCTTCATATGCTCTCTTGATAAACTCAATAATTTCTTCTGGAACATTTTCTGTCTCTCCTTCTTCTAATATTGTTTGAAGTGTCCACTTTATTCCAGCAAGAGGTGTACGCAGTTGATGGGCAGCAACAGAAACAAACTCACTTTTAATTTTCTCAATGCTTTTCTCTCTTGTAATATCATGTACATTGATCAAGGTACCAATATCTCTTTTCTCGTGTTTAATAGGAATTGTTGTAACCTCAAAATAAATATTTTCTCCAACAGAAATTTCTTCTCGGAAAATATTTTTAATATCCCTTCCCACTAAATTAATAAGTGGTTTAAGAGTTGGAAATGTTCTCAGTTCTTTTGTTGATCGCCCAACAATATCTCTTGATTTCACATCAAACATATCTTCCGCTTTCGGATTTGCTAACGATAAGTTTTTCTCCGGATCAAAAAAGAAAAGACCATCAACAAAACTTTTAATAATTGCTTCTGTTTTTTCTTTTTCTTTCTCTGCCTCATGTAAGGACTCATCGGCATCTTCCGCTAAATTGAGAAGTGCTGTTTGTGTCTGTTCCATTTCTTTTGTTTTTCTTTCCAGATCTTCCGTTCTTTCTTCAAGTTCACTTGTTCTTTCTTTTACCTTCTCTTCAAGATTTTCATTTAACTCTGCAAGTTCTTTCGTGCGTGCTTTAATTTTTACCTCTAAAACTGCTTCCGATTCTTCCAGTCTTTCTTTTGCTCTTTCCAACTCTTCTGTCCTCTCTTTTATTTTTCTTTCCAGTTCCTCTTCAAATCTTTTTGTCTCTGTGATGTCACTAATTGTAAGAAAATATCCAGAAAAGCTTCCTTCTTCATCTTTTCTTGAAAGAGCAGAAATTTTTACCGGGATTTCTTTTTTTTCTTTCGTAATAAGAGTCACTTCTTCTTCTACTGCCGTGCTTTTACTTGCCACTCGAGCAATAAAACTTTCCAGCTTTCCCTTGTTTTTGAAAAGAATTCCTATATTGCTCCCGATAACCTCCATCTTTTCATATCCCGTAATATCTTGAAACGCCTTGTTGCTGTCAAGTATATAATCAAGGGGATTGACCATACAAAAAGCCAAAGGAAGAAAAGAGGTAAAATCTTCTATATATCGGCGAAGATCTTCAAGCTCTCCTCCGTCTTCCTCTAAAAACTCTTCTTTTGTTTCTTCTTCTGTCATTCTTAACTCTTTTTATAATTCTTTAGCTCTTTTTCTAATTTTTCTATTTTTTCTTTTAATTCTACCATTTTAAGTTCTCTTCCTATCGTCAATCTGTTTATCTTTTCCATCTCTTCTATTTTTTCCTCTAATTTTTTATTCGTTTTTTTTACCTCCTCCTCTTTTTTCTTTATTTCCGCAAGATCGAAAAAAGAAAAAAACGCTCCGTTTACTCCTTCGCCTTTTACTTTCCGTCTTTTTGCAAAAGCGGTAACAGGAATATACTCTTCCTCTTTTGTTTTTATCTTCGTTTCTTTTCCTTCAACAATATCTTTTTCTATTGCTTCTTTTAGTATGTTTTCTGCGTCTTCTTTTTCCATAAAAGAAAACAAGCTTTCTCCGATAACGTCATACTCGTTATACCCAGTCACCTTCATAAAAGCAGGATTAACTTCTAAAACCATTCCTTTCGGATTAACAAAACACAGTGGAAGAGGGGTAAAGGAAAACAAATCCTCAATATAGCTTTCAAGTAAAGCTATGTCCTCGGAAAGGGTTTTTATTTTTTCTTCTTTTTCTACCATCTTATTACAAACTCATGATACTCGTCTCCTTGATGAATACATTTTTCTTCTTCACTTTTTACATCTTCTCCTACACCCATTTTAATCACAGATCCAAAATATCCACAAAGATAATCACAAAAAATAGGGTGGAGATCAATATCATAAAGATGTGCACGTAAAATCTTTTCTTCCATATTCAATTCTACAGATTCTAACTTCCCCACGGTGTAGTGTTTCTTCCACATCTCTCCCGCCTTCTCCATAATTTTTTCTGCAGAAAGAAAGTAGCGCATAAAAAACTTTATCATAAGAGAAAATTTCGGAGCTTGGAACCCCATCTCCTTTACTCCCTCTCTATCAAGGTTAAATGCTTTACTGATGGCAATAATAGACATTGCACGCATACCGATAGGATAAAAACTCATGTTGTCTGCTTCTTCTTCGTAGTCAAAAGAACAGTTCATTTTTTTTAATTCTTCTTCTACTTTTTTTAACCCATCTTCTCCTGCTCTATTTATAATAAAATGTCTATCGGTCTTAAAAACTACTCCCCGGACTTCTCCTTTTGCACTTAATATTTTATTAATTTCTTCATCTGTTATTTGATAGGTCATATCTTTGTTTTTTAATTTTTATAACTATAAAATTTTAGTTTTTTCCTTTTGACGGTTTCCATGTTATGTAAAACTCGTGGTACTTATCTCCTCGGAAAAAACATTTTCTTTCTTCTTCTTTTGTTTTTTCTCCAACAACCATAGAAACAATAGAAGAAAAATAACCTAAAAGATAATCGCACAAGATAGGATGAAAGTTAGCTTCATGAAGACGAAAAATTGCCCTTCCTTCGTCTTCTTTTACTTCTACTGCCTCTATCTTTCCTTCTGTATAATGTTTTTCCCACATCTCTGTTACTTTTTTAAGTGTTTCTCCCGAAGAAAGAAAATATTTTGTAAAAAACTTTATAAGAAAAGAGACCCTTGGTGCTGCCTTCCCCATTTCTTTTATATCTTCTCTTTCATACTGTAGCACTTTGCTTATTGCCAGAAGAGAAAAAATACGAAAAGATATCGGATAAAAGTTCATCTTATCTAAATCTTCATAGCAAAAACCCGCACCTAATCTTTCCAGCTCCTTTTTTACGTTCTCTAATGTTTCTTCGCCTTCTTTTTTTAATACGTAATACTCGTCAGTTTTTAAAGTAACCCCTCGGACTTCTCCTTTTATGTTTTTTACTCTTTCTAAATTTTTTTCGTTTTCATAAACCATTTTTTTACCAAGATACTTTTACTCTATAATTTTCTTCGCTTTCTGTTTTCCACTCTGTTCTTGCTTCTTTTTTAGCTCCAAGCGCCATGGATATAATTTTTCCAAGGTATGCTGTAAGATAATCACAGTAAATTTCTGGGAAATAAACACCTTGAAAAGTAAAAACTGCGTACTTTTCTTCTTCATTAACCTCAAGCAGCTTTACTGTGCCAGTAGTAGCGTGTTTACTCCATATCTCTCCCGTTTTTTCTAATGTTTTACTGATAGATAAAAAATAATTTGTAAAAAACTTTATCAAAAAAGACATCTTTGGAGCATTTATCCCCATTTCCTTTACTCCCTCTCTCCCAAGATCTAATACTTTTTCTGTAACAATAATAGAAAAAATTCTTGCAGGATAGGGAAAAAATTCCATTGCTCGTATATTTTCAAAAAAAATTGGAAAGCCATTCTTTGCAAGCTCTTCCTCTACCTGCTTAAGTTTTGCTTCACCCCCTTTTTGCAAAATAAAACTTTTGTCTGTTAAAAACACTGCTCCACGTACTTCTCCTTTTATATTTTTTATTTTTTTTTCTTCTTCTTTTGTTATGTTATAGGTCATATTTACCATCTTAAGATAAACTCGTGAAAGGGACTTTCTCCCTTAAAATAGCACCTTTCTTCTTTGCAGGTCACTTCTTTTCCTTGTGCCACACTTCCAATTTTTGAAAAATATCCACAAAGATAATCACAAAAAATAGGGTGAAAATTTAGATTATAAAGATGAAGAACAACTTTTCTTCTTTTTTTATCTATCTCTTCCACCTCTAATCTTCCAATAGTATTTCTCTTCCTCCACATCCGAGAAACTTTTTGAAAAACACTTTCAAGAGAAAGAAAGTAGCGCATAAAAAAACGCGCAAAAAAGGTGTCTTCTACTGCACATCTTCCCATTTCTTTTATTTTTTCTTTGTCCATATTAAGCACCATACTTATCGCCAAAAGAGAAAGAACTCTTTCCCCCCAAGGATAAAAACTACTGTTCTTTATATCTTTATAAGAAAAGGCACACCCCATCTCCTTTATCTCTTTTTCTACTTCTTTTAACTTCCTCTCTCCTTCTTTCATCAGTATGTAACTTTCATCCTTTTTCAGAACACTTCCTCGCACCTCTCCAGGAACACTCATCATCGCACTTATTGTCTCTTTATTTATATTGTAATACATCAATTGCTTCTTCCTAAAAATTAAATTTCAAATTTTTTTCTTTCTCGTGAGATGTTTTCTTTTCTAAAAAATTTTCCGCCGAAAATCTTTTTGCGACACTTGAAAACCCAAGTTCTTCCAAAATATTTTTTATCTTTACATTGTCTTTTTCAAAAAAGAGCTCTGAGAAATCAACTTTTAAAAAATCTGTTTTTTTTATTTCTGCCAACTCCCTGCTAAGAAATGCTGATTTCTTGCCCATCAAAAGTTTCTTTTTTAATCCTTCAGAGAAAGAATCACACTTTCCATCTTCAAGAGAGATATAAAGATTTTCCAAATTCTTAAACTCCCTAATAAGCTTTACTGCTGTTTTTTTACCTACCCCCTTAACTCCCGGAATATTGTCTGAAGGGTCGCCTTGAAGCGACTTTATCTCTATTATTTTTTCCGGACCAACTCCTTCGTACTTTTCTTTCACCCTTTCTTTATCATAAAGAACAGTCTCTTTTACTCCTCTTTTTAAAGTATATACTTTTGTTTTTTCATTGACAAGCTGAAGAATATCAGCATCTCCAGTAACAATTACTGTTTCAATTTCTTGAGGAGCTTGATAAGAAATCGCACCGACAATATCATCCGCCTCTAATCCTTCTTTGGAAAAAACTTTTACCCCTATTTTTGCAAAAACTTCTTTTGTTTTTTTAATTTGGGATATCAATTCTTCCGGCGCTTTCGGTCGGTTGGCTTTATATTCTTTATATTTTTTGTGGCGAAAAGTTTTTCCGGGAGAATCAAAAGCAACAGCCACATAGCAAGGATTAATTTCTTGAAGAATCTTAAAAAACGCGAGAAGCGATCCGTAAAGTGCTCCTGCTGGATTGCCCTCACTATCTTTTAAGGGAGGTAACGCGTGAAAAGCACGATGGATAATAGAGTTTGTATCAAAAAGAAGAAGTTTTTCTCTTTTCATATTAAGATCATCTTATCACATCGCCCATTCCTTGCCAATAAATTTTAAACTTCCTTTTAGTAAAAATAAATATCTGCTATAATTCTTTTTGTAAATAGTTCCGGAGAGTGGTGTAACGGCAGCACGCATCCTTTGGGAGGATGTAGTTCGGGTTCGAATCCCGGCTCTCCGAATTTTTGACATCTTGCCTTATAAAGATTTTGTTATAAAATATACACGTCGCGGGCGTGGTATAAAGGCTATTACCCGACCCTTCCAAGGTCGTGATGTGGGTTCGATTCCCATCGCCCGCTCAAAAAAAACACCGTCTGTTTTGACGGTGTTTTTCTTTCTTTTTTTAGCTCTTTATTTTGCATACTCAATAACCCTACTTTCTCTTATAAGGGTTATCTTTATCTCTCCTGGATACTTTAGTTCGGACTGTATTCTTTTTGCTATTTCTCGTGCCATTTTTTTTGCCTCTAAATCACCAATTTCTTCTGGTCTCACAAAAACTCTTACTTCTCTTCCTGCTTGAATCGCATAAGTTTTTTCTACTCCAGAGAAAGAGTTTGCCACCTCTTCTAGTTCTCCCAACCTTTTTAGATAGTTTTCTAAGGTGTCTTTTCTTGCTCCCGGTCTTCCTCCAGAGATCGCATCTGCGGTCTGTACAATTACTGCTTCTATGCTTTCATAGGGGTATTCTTCGTGATGCGACTTCATCGCATTAATTACTTCTTCTTCAACCCCAAACTTTTGTAGAACTCTCATCCCAATATCCACATGAGATCCTTCTACCTGATGATCAAGAGCCTTCCCTATATCATGTAAAAGGCCTGCTTTTTTACAAACAGAGGTATCTGCTCCTATCTCTGCAGCAAGAGCTTCCGCCAAGAAACACACCTCCAAAGAGTGATTTAAAACATTTTGTCCGTAACTTGAACGGAAACGAAGTCGCCCTAAAAGATTTACTACTTTTGGGTCAAGATCAATAATTCCTGTTTCATAAACAGCGCCTTCTCCCGCCTTCTTTATTTCATCAGAAATATCTTCTTCTGCCCGTTCTACCATCTCTTCAATTCTTGCTGGCTGAATCCTTCCATCAAAAATAAGCTTTTCTAGAGCTGTTTTTGCTATCTGCCTTCTTATAGGATCAAAACTAGAAATAATCACTACACCTGGTGTATCATCCACAACAACCTCTGCTCCTGTAAGTTTTTCTAAAGTTTTAATATTTCTTCCTTCTTTTCCAATAATTCTTCCTTTAATATCATCATCGGGTAAACTAACATTTGTTGTTGTCAAATCTTGAACTTGAGAAGAAGAGTATTTTTGGATAACAGAAGAAAGTATCTCCTTTGCTCTACTTAAATATCTTTCTTCTCCTTCTTTCTCAAGCTTATTTATCCTTTCTAAAATATCCATCTCGTACTCTTTTTCGAGCACGTTATAAAGTTCTTCTTTTGCTTCTTCTTTAGAGAGTCCGGCAACTTTCATAAGTTCCTCTTCCGCTTTCTTTTTTATTTCATCCATCTCCTCTTTTAGCTCCCTTAACCTTTTCACTCTCTGGTTAAAGATTTTTTCTTTTCTTTCGTAATCCGAAATTCTCTGATCTAATGTATTTTCTCTTTTTAAAAGAAACTTCTCTCTTTTGAAAAGCTCTTCATTTTTTTCTTCCGTTTCTTTTCTTCCTGTCTCTATTATTTCCGCGTATTTTTTTTTCGCTTCAATAATTATCTCCTTACTTTTCTTTTTTGCATAATCAATCCGACTCTGTACTTTTGTTTCTAACGCTTTGTAATCTCTTTTTGCAATTGATTGTCTCGCAAAATATCCCAAAACTGCACCAACAACTAAAGAGATAGTTCCTGTTATGAGTAAAATTATCTGTTCCATATCAAAATTTTGGTAGCTTGAAATACCATAAACCTTTTGTCCGAATGCTTCGGTATTTCTTTTTCTAAAAAATCTCTTTAGAAAAAGAAACTAGAGTTTCTTACAACCGCAAAAAATGACTATTTTCATTCAAAACAGCTTTTTTTGGCTTTATTTTTTTAGTGAGATTATTTTCTACTTTCGGATAATAAGCTACGCTAAAAGTTTCTTTTTTTTGCTCGGACATAAGATATTTACAGATTTCAAGCCCAAAGGTTAATTGTTTAACTGTTTTTTAATATATCAGAAAGAAGAAACTTTGTCAAAAAAGAGTTTTTCTTAAAATAAAAAAGAGAGTTGCTTATATTCTTTTCTTTTCTGTGATTACTTCATCAATAACTCCATAATCTTTCGCTTCCTTGGCAGAAAGATAAAAATCCCTGTCCGTATCTTTTTGTATCTTTTTTAAGGGTTGCTTGGTGTGTGCAGAAAGAATATTGTTTATTCTGTCTTTAATTTTTAAGATCTGCTTTGCTGTTATCTCTATCTCTGAAGCCGCTCCTTGTGCTCCTCCCATTACTTGGTGAAGAAGAATTTCTGAGTTTGGAAGTGCAAATCTTTTTTTTGGTGTACCCGTCGCAAGAAGCACAGCGGCCATTGAACCGGCCATTCCTACACAAACTGTAGAAACGTCACATCTTACATACTGCATCGTATCGTAAATGGCCATTCCTGCGGTAACTACCCCTCCAGGACTGTTGATATAAAGCCGAATATCTTTTTGCGAACTTTGACTCGCCAAAAAAAGCATCTGCGCAATTATTGCATTAGCAACGCCATCATTAATTGGCGTTCCTAAAAAAATAATTCTTTCTTTTAAGAGACGAGAGTATATATCGTAGGCTCGCTCTCCATACTGAGTTTTTTCTATTACTGTTGGAATTAGTGTCATATTTTTAGATTTTAAATTTTTAACTAATCTTCTTTTTCTTTTTTTGAGTTTTCTTCAAGATTTTTTTCTTCCGTTTCTTTTTCTGTAGAATTTTTCTCTTTTCTGCTGTCTTCTTTATTTTCTTCGTTTTTCGAAAGCTCTTTCTCTCCATCTTGAGTTTCTTTATTTTTTTCCGTTTCTTTTTTATCTACGTCATTAACCTCCGCTGTTTCTTCTATTTTCTCTTTTCCAATTGCTTTTACGTCTATTCTCCAGCCAGTAAGCTTCGCTGCAAGACGCACATTCTGCCCTTCTTTTCCAATAGCAAGAGAAAGTTGATCATCAGGCACAGTTACAACTGCTCGTCCATCTTTTATTTCTACGTCAGAAATCTTTGCAGGAGAGAGTGCGTTTCTAATAAAGTCTTCTGGTTTTTCCAAATACTCTACTATATCTATTTTTTCTCCTCCTAGCTCAGAAATAATTGCTCCCACTCGCGTCCCTCTTTGCCCAACAGCAGTTCCTACTGGATCTACTCCTTCTTCTTCAGAGTACACGGCAATTTTTGTTCTTGACCCTGGCTCTCGAGCAATTGATTTAATTTCTACTGTTTCGGCAGCAATTTCAGGAACCTCCAGCTCAAAAAGCTTAGAAACAAGTTTCGGAAAAGCACGAGAAAGAACCACATTCGGACCCTTTGAACTTTCTTCTACACTTAAAACATACACTTTGTATCTTTGTCCCGGACGATACGACTCTCCTGGGATCTGTTCTTCTTTATGGAGTACACCTAATATTTTTCCGATATCCATAAGAACATTTCTCCCTTCTATTCTTTGTACTATTCCAGAAAGAACATCCCCTTCTTTTTCTTTATACTCTGCAAAAATCAACTCTCTTTCTGTCTCTTTTATTTTTTGCAAAATTACTTGTTTTGCTGTTTGGGCAGCAATTCTTCCAAAACTTTCTTTTACTTCTAATGGAGTCTCTATCTCTTCTCCTGTTTTTACATCTTTCTTTATCTTTTTTGCTTCTTCAAGGGTCATATGTCGCTTTGGGTTGTACCTTACTTTTCCTTCTTCTACTTCTTGCTCTTCTTCTGTTTCTCCATCTTCATCAGAAAAAACAGCCGTGTTTTCATCTACCACTGTTTTTACCAACCAAAAATGTGCCTCTCCTGTTTTTGCATCAATCTTTGCTTTTACTACTTCCCCCTTTTCTCGGTATTCCTTTTTATAAGCGGTAGCAACGGCCTGTTCTATAATGTCTACTACTTTTTCTTGAGGTATCTCTTTTTCTGTTGCAATCTGAGAAATTGCAGAAGTAAATCCTTTAATATCCATATTCTTTTTCTTAAAATTTTGTAAAAAAATGTCCGTTTCTCAACGGACAGGTAACACTTCAATCTGCTTAATAGAATAACAAAATATTTCTTTTTGTCAAACAAAAAGAATTAAACAACCTTAAGAAAGTTCATCTTTCCTTTCTGAAGAACAGATCCTTCTTTTACTTTAAAATTAATCTCCTTTATTTTTTTTCCGTTTATTTTTACTCCTCCTTGAGAAATAACTCTTTTCGCTTCTGATCTTGAAGAAACAAAACCACCATCAAGAAGAACAGAGACAATATCGTAAGAAGATGGTTTTAATTTTTTTAATTTCTCTGGAACTTCTTTTTTTGAAAAAGTATTTATAAAATAACTCTCTGCATTAATCGCCTCACTTTCCGAGTGATACATTTTAACAATTTCTTTTGCTAACTTTAATTTTATATTACGAGGATTTTCTCCTTTCTTAATTTTCTTTTCATAGCTTTTCACCGTTTCCATATCTTTCCTTGTAAGAAGAGTAAAGTATCTTATAATCAGTTCATCTTGGAGAGACATTACTTTCCCAAACATATCACTGGGATCTTCAGAAAGATTAATCGTATTCCCCATACTTGAACTCATTTTTTTCCCATCTGTCCCCTCAATAAGTGGATTAGTAATAATATCTTGTGGGTCTTGATTATAAAATTTCTGCATCTCTCTCCCTGTTAAAAGATTAAATCTTTGGTCTGTTCCTCCTATCTCTACATTCGCTTTTACAACAACCGAGTCATATCCCTGCATTAAAGGATAGAGCACCTCTCTTAAAGAAACTCTTTTCCCCTTTTTTGTTCTTCTTTTTATATTTTCTCGAGAGATAAATTCGTTTAAGGAAAAAATATTTGCTTGCGTGCCGATCTCTGCGTAGCCAAGTTTTCCAAGCCACTCACTGTTGTAATAAACTTCTGCTTTTTTTATATCAATAATCTTCTCTGCTTGCTTTATGTAGGTTTTTAAATTTTCTTTCACTTCTTTCTGGGGAAGCATTGGTCTTTCACTTTCTTTATCTGATGTATCTCCTATTACTCCCGTGAAATCTCCTATAATAAAAACTATCTTGTGACCCAGTTCTTGAAAGTCACGCAGTTTTAAAAGAGGAATAGACCTCCCAAGATGAAGATTTGGACTCGTAGGATCAATCCCAAGTTTAACGCGTAGCTTTTTTCCACTAAAAAGTTTTTTTTCAAGATTTTTCTTGTCAATTACTTCTTCAATTCCTCTCTCTAAAAGCTCTTTTATTTTTTCTTCTTTTTTTTGCATTTTAATGGATTACTATTTTATCTTAACACGGAAATTACTTTTTTCCACTATATTATTTATAAACGTGGACCCGGGCGGAATCGAACCGCCTACCTCCCGAATGCGAATCGGATGTTCTGCCGGATGAACTACGGGCCCGAAACTTTTGTCATGTCGGGCCGCCGGGATTCGAACCCGGAGTCACACGCACCCGAAGCGTGCATGTTGCCGTTACACTACGGCCCGATAAAGTTTTTATGTTACCCAGTACTTCTTTTTTGTCATCTCTTCTTTTTTCATCTCCACTTTTTCTATTTCTTTTTTTGCATCTTGCGCTTTTTTTTTGATCTCTTCTTCTCCCCACTTTTTTATTTCTTTTATCTTCGCCTCCAACATCTCTTTTTTATTTTTTTTAGGATCTTCAATCACTTCCAAAAGAAGAATATTCAAAATACTTCCTACTAATGGACCTGGGCGGACACCCATTATCTCTATCACTTCTTTTCCTCCCACAACAAGCATACTTGCGTTTATTGGATCTTGAGCTGTTTTCTCTATCAAGTACCGCATATGACGCAAGCGATAGGGCTCTGCCTTTGGAACTCCAGACCCTATCCTGTCAGCCATCCTTACTTCTAAAAGATCCTTCATGTTTTCCCTCCCTACTTTACGGATTAATCTTCTTACGGAACTTTCTGAAACCTCGCCTACATTATAGTAGAAGAGATGATAACGTACGAGAAGAGTTATCTTTTCTACATCTTCTTTTTTGAACTTCAGACGTTGAAGTATGTTCTTTGTCATCTTTGCTCCAACTACCTCGTGATTGTAAAAAGTAGCTTTTTCTCCCTCTCCTCTTTTCACTCGTGGTTTTCCGATATCATGCAAAAAAGAAGCCATCCGCACACGAAAATTAAATTTTTTCTTTGCCGCATATTTTAGTGAATAAAGAGCATGTTCATAACAATCATATATATGGTGTTTACTCTGTGGTACTTTATAGCCCTCTAAAATTTCTGGAAGAAACTGTTCTAGTAGATAAAGTTTTCGCAAATTTTCTACACCTTCCATCGCCATAGGGCTCATAATTATTTTTACAAACTCGTCTCTAATTCTTTCGCTTGATATCTTCTTTAAAAGCGGTGCATTTTTCTTTATCGCTTCTTCTGTTTCTTTTTCAATACAAAAATCTAAAACAGAAGAAAACCTTACTGCACGCATCATACGCAAAGCGTCTTCAGAAAACCTCTCTTTAGGACTTCCTACTGCCCTTATTATTTTTTTTTCTAAATCTTCTTTTCCACAAAAAGGATCAACCACCTCGCAAGAGCCGTCTTCTTTTTTTAAAAGTGCCATCGCGTTGATTGTAAAATCTCTACGCTTTAAATCCTCTTCTATATTTTTTACAAAATTAACTTTTTCGGGATGTCTTTTGTCTTTATAGTTTTCTTCTTTTCGATAAGTAGTGATTTGCACTTCACGAATATTTTCTTCTTCTGCCCGAGTAAGAACGGTTACCGTTCCAAAATCATTGTTTGAAAAACTTTTTTTAAAAATCTTTTTTACTTCTTCTGGAGAAGCATTTGTTGCCACGTCAAAATCTTCTGGAACTCTTCCAAGAAACATATCTCTTACGCATCCGCCAACAACATAAGCTTCAAACCCTTTTTTATTAATCTCTTTTATTATTTGCCCTATTTTTTCGGGAACTTCCATCTTTTTTTTAAGCATAGATTCTGTAATTGTATTCTATATCTGCTCTTTTTTCAAACAAACACATCTATTTTGCAACCTTAATACATTAATACATTAAAATTTTTATAATCTTTTTTTAGTAAAGAAAAAACGGTTGACGAATTGACATTCTCTGGTATATTAAAAAAAGCTTTTACTGATCTGGCCCCCTTGGTGAAATTGGATATCACATCAAGCTTCGGACTTGAGATTAGAGGTTCGAGTCCTCTGGGGGGCACTAACGGCACACTTCTTTATAATCCGTATGAGGTCTGATCCCGTACAGGAAGAAGTATTTTATTTTTTAGAAAAAATACTATAATTCTTACAATGAAAAAAATAAAAAATTCTATTTTTCTGTTTTTACTACTTTTTCCTGCTATTGGGTTTGCACAAGGTCTTGTCCCTTGTGGGGGCCCAGGACAGCCTCCTTGCCAACTTTGTCACCTTTTCCAGCTTTTTGTAAATATTTTAGAGTTTCTTCTTTTTAGTATTGTTCCACCTGTTGCCGCAATGCTTTTTATCTGGGGAGGAATAAAGTTTTATACATCAATGGGAAACCCTGCAGGAGTAGAGCAAGGCAGAAAAATACTAATGAGTGTAGTTGTTGGAATCGTTATTGTTTACGGTTCTCACTTTTTAATCTCTATGATTTTAAACGCTCTTGGAGTAGTTGACGTTCAGTGGCCAGAAATAACAATTGGCTGCTAAATACACGCCCCCGTAGCTCAGTTGGCAGAGCAGCGGCCTCTTAAGCCGAGTGTCGTAGGTTCAAGTCCTACCGGGGGCACTAAATAGAATAATTAAAAAGAATCAAAATTAGCAGTAACCGTTGCGTCCTCCGCTGGCATAATATAATTTGTATCGGCAACAGATGAGTTACCAAATGTTCCCCCCGCAGAATCAGACCAGTGGCTAAAAATATATCCATCTTCCACGGAAGCGTTTATATCTATAACCTCCCCCGCCTCATAAGGAGAATTGTTTGTGTTGTCTACTGCCGTTCCGCCAGCAGAAGGACTTTCTTCTAATGTTAAAACATAAGTAGTGGAGGTTGTCTCTTCTTCAATCCCTGCCAATTCTTTTATATTTTCTGTAACATAAAAGTTTTTTGCAAAATCATACTCACTTTTCCCAGAGAGATTGTTGTACTCTATCGTCGCTACCATTTTTACTGTTTTTGCACTTTCCGGATAAGAAGTATTTGTAAACTGAATGCTACTTACGCGCACCCTCTCGGATGTCAAAGGAGATGCTTCTGCCGATCCTCTTTCAAAAAGCAATACACTGTCTTCTACATAAAATCGTATCGGGCTCTCCTCAGCAATAGGCATCTCTAAAGACAAGTAGTCTGCAGCAATTCCCTCAGAAGGATAGTTTATGTTTTCTGCTTGTCGGATGTAGTGAGTAACAACTTCCGTTATCATTCTCCCGTTATGATTTACTTCTTCTATCGCTTCTACTTTTGATCTTCCTTGCATAATATTTACTCCCGCAAGAATAAGTGTTCCCGTCATAAAAGCAACAATAACGCTATAAATTAAAAACTCAATTAAAGTAAAACCTTTATTCTTAAAAAAAGAATCACCGTTTTTTTCTGACAAGAAAAAAAGCATTAAATATTTTTTTAGAGAAGACATTTTTTGTTTGATCTTTTTTAATTATTGCAAGATAACTTAATAAGTCAAGAAAAATTTTTATAAAAACTCCTCTTACTTGATTTTTAAAGCGTTTTCCATTAACATTAGTATGCTTTCGCAACAAAAACTTAGGTGTTCATCTGTTAGAAGATAAAAACTCTTAGATAATTTGTAAAATATGTTAACCAAAGAAGAAAAAGAAAAGATTTTAAAAGACGTTAAAAGCACTGGGGGAGAAGAAGCACAAGTGTCTCTGCTTACAGAAAAAATTAAGAAACTTTTTTCACACCTTAAAAAAAATCCCAAAGATGTTCATTCTAAAAGAGGACTTTTGGGAATGGTAAATAAAAGGAAAAAACTTCTTTTATATCTAAAAAATAAAGACGAAAAGAGATATAAAGAGCTTTTATCCAAGATTGGTCTGAAAAAATAATTTTTTATGATTTTTAAACACAAGGGACAACGCGTTGCCGTTTTTATAGACGTTCAAAATCTTTATCACTCTGCAAAAAATCTCTACAACGCTCGCGTTGATTTTAGCAAAGTTGTAGAAACCGCGGTAAATAAAAGAAGTCTCATTCGGGCATTTGCTTATGTGATAAAAACAAAAACAGGGGAAGAAAAATCTTTCTTTGAAGCACTCACAAATCTTGGCATAGAAACAAGAGTAAAAGATCTCCAAGAATTTTATGGAGGTTTTAAAAAAGGAGATTGGGACGTTGGCATGGCCGTAGATGCAATACGCATGGCTTCTGTAATGGACGCTATTGTTTTAGTAACAGGAGACGGCGATTTTGTTCCTCTTGTAGAGTACCTAAAAAACAGAGGGAAAAGAGTAGAAGTTCTTGCATTTGAAAGATCTGCTTCCTCAAAATTAAAAGAAGTAGCAGATGAATTTGTAAACTTAGAAGAAAATACAAAAAGATTTTTGCTTTCTACATCTTCAAGAACAAGAAGAACAACTCAAAAAAAGAAAAATTAAAATCTATTTTTATGGAAAAGAAAACTAAAGAATTTACCTTGCAAATAGGAGAAAGAACACTTTCTGCTTCTTTTGAAAACTTAGCAGAAAAGGCAAATGGAGAAGTAATGCTTCGCTACGGAGATACTGTTGTTTTTGCCACAGTTACAATGTCCGATGAAGAGATTGATAAAGGATTCTTCCCTCTTTCCGTAAATTATGAGGAAAAATTTTACGCCGCAGGTAAAATAAGTGGTTCTCGATACACGAGAAGAGAGGGCAAGCCCTCCGACAGAGCAACACTTATCTCTAGAATGATAGATCGTGCAATACGCCCAAAATTCCCCAGCGAAATGAAAAGAGAGGTGCAAGTAATTATTACTTGTCTTTCGTGGGACGAAGAAAACGATCCAGGAGTTTTAGGAATGATCGCCGCATCAACAGCCCTACACATCTCCGACATTCCGTGGAAAGGACCATTGGGAGCAGTGCGTCTTGCCAAAGAAGAAGATTATATTCTAAACCCAAATTACGAAGCTCGCACAAAAAAGAAGATGGATGTTGTAATAAGTGGATTTATTGGAGAAGAAAAAAATCTCGTTGTAAATATGATTGAAGGTTTTTTTAAGGAAGAAGATGAAGATTCTGTAATGGGTGCTTTCCGTTTTTCCAGTTCTCCAATAGCAGAGTTATGTGCCTTTCAAGAAAAAATCAGAAAAAGTATCGGAAAAGAAAAAATAGAAGTTTCTTCTTCACTTGAAGATAAAGATATAGAAGAAAAGATAAAAGAAAAATCAGAAAAACAACTTGAAAAAATTTTTCAGGAAGAAAATAAGGAAGAAAAGTTAGAGAAATTAAAAAAAGAAATTTCCAAACTTATTGAGGAAAATTATGAAGAAAAAAATGCTGATTACGCATTCTCCTGTTTAGAAGAAAATATTAAGAAAAAGGTGAGAGAAAGCGTTCTTAAAAAAGATACACGTATAGATGGAAGAAAGCTTGATGAAGTAAGAAAAATAGATTGTTCTGTGGGAATACTCCCTCGCACTCACGGCTCATCACTTTTTAAAAGAGGTCAAACAAAAGCGCTTTCTATTATTACCCTCGGAGCTCCAGGAGAAGAACAGCTGATGGATGACATGGAACTTTCTGAAAAAAAACGCTTTATGCACCACTACAACTTTCCTCCCTACTCTGTGGGAGAAATACGCCCAGTAAGGGGTCCAGGTAGAAGAGAGATCGGACACGGCATGCTTGCCGAAAATGCGATATCGCCTTTAATACCAGAAGCAGAGATCTTCCCTTATACTATTCGCGGAGTTTCAGAAATCGTTTCTTCCAACGGCTCAACATCTATGGCCTCTGTTTGCGCTACAACTCTTTCTCTTATGGATGCGGGCGTGCCGATTAAAAAACCAGCAGCAGGAATCTCTATCGGTCTTGTCACTGGAGACAAGAAAGAGTACAAGCTTCTTACCGACATTCAGGGACCAGAAGATCATTACGGAGACATGGATTTTAAAGTTGCTGGAACAGAAGATGGAATTACTGCTATTCAGATGGATGTAAAGATAGACGGTGTAACTGAAAAGATGATTTCTGAAACATTGCAGAGAGCAAAAAAAACACGCCTTTACCTTATAGAAAAGATAAAAGAAGTTATTCCGGCTCCACGCGAAGAGCTCTCTCCTTATGCTCCTCGTATAAAAACGCTTAAAATTGATTCGGAAAAAATTGGCGATGTTATCGGACCAAAAGGAAAAACAATTAACGAAATTATAGAAAAAACTAATGTTGCGATTGACATTGACGACTCCGGACTTATCTCTATTGCTTCGGAAAAAGAAGAAAATATAGAAAAAGCTGTTAACTGGATCAAGAATATTACTAGGGAAATAAAAGAAGGTGAAATATTTGAAGGAAGGGTTATAAAACTTTTTAACTTTGGGGCAGTAGTAGAAATACTTCCGGGACAAGAAGGATTGGTTCATATCTCAGAAATTGACGACAGAAGGGTAGAAAGCGTAGAAAGCGAGTTGGAGGTAGGGCAGATTGTCCGCGTCAAAGTTATCAAAGTAGACAGTAACGGAAAAACAAGTCTCTCTATAAAAAAAGCAAAAGAGTAAAAAGGTAAAACTGCTCTTCTCTCTTGTCAACTTTTGCGGTTGGCTTTTATAAGTTTTTTGTTTATAATGAACAAATAAAAGTTTTTGCAAAATGTAAGTATTTTCTCATATATAAATGTCCGCGGATAATTACTATAAAGGAGGGGTTCGGACAATGAAGGGAGATCTCGCTCGAATTCAAAGAGGAGAGACAAAAAAGAAAAAAGAAAAGCCTCCCGTAAAACCTTTTCTTGAAAAAATAAAAAAACGTTCATCCGGTATTGCAACAGGAGAAAGTTTTGCGTATGAATTATCTAATAATAAAGTCTCTCAAAAAGAAAAACTTGCTCGCGAAATTGAAGAAGAAGAAAAAAAAGATAAGGAAACAACAGAAAAGGCAAAAGAAGAAGCAACTTCTCAGATAGAGGAAAAGGAAGAAAAGAGAAAAGAAGAAGGTGAAGAGAGAGAAAAAGAAGATATAAAGCAAACTAAGGAAGAAGAAGAAAGAAAGATAAAAGCAGAAGAGGAAGCAACTTCTCAGATAGGGGGAAAAGAAAAGGAAGAGGAAGAGAAAATATTAGAAGACACACTAAAGAAAGAAAAAGAAGATATAAAGCAAACTAAGGAAGAAGAAGAAAGAAAGATAAAAGCAGAAGAGCAATTTTTACGTAAAGAAAAAAGAACCCTTGAAGAAAGATTAGTCT
>JAGYMX010000019.1 GCA_018400405.1 bacterium | reverse complement strand
GTGTTCTTTTCAGGACTTACTTTTAAATTGTCAAGCAAAGCACTGAAAATAATCTCTTCTTCGCACAGAGAACGAAACTGTTGCCCTATAACAACAAGTGTTTCTGCTTCTCCAGAAAAACGTATCATATTCTCCATAGGAATTGCCTCGAGTTGAGAAACTGTAACATCTGGATGAGTTGCTTCTTCAAAAAATGCAAGAAAAGATGTAACATCTTTTCTTTCTCCCTTAATCATTTTAAAGTCTTCTATAAGATAGGAATATTCACGAATAGTTTCCTCCAACCTTTCTATTTCTGGAATTTCCGCCTCTTTTTTTCCAATATACTGTTCTACATCTTTTTTTACTCCTTCCGCTTCAGCGTTTAAATAAAGCATAAAAAAGTAAAAAGCACCGGTTAAAATAAAAAGAAAAAGAGTTATTTGGAAAAAAAAGTCCAACCCTTTAGGAAGTTTTGAATCTTTCTTTTTTTTACTTACTTGGATCGCCATTTACTCTTTTTTTATTTTTTTTATTCTTCTTCTTTTTTATTTTTTGCTTGCCCTAATGCCGCACCAAGAGCAATAACATGAGACGAGCTTATTTCTATTAATTCATCTTTAAGCTCTTCTGGATACTTCATTCCCTCAAAAGAATTTTTTACAACCACTCTCTTGTCCATACAACTCCTTGCATAATCTATTACACCCGGGAGCAAAGAAAACCCTCCAGCGATAACGACTTCATCTATTTTTTTTCCTTCTTTTTTTTCAAAAATATTTATCACACGTGAAACCTCTGAAAAAAGTGATGTCGCAAGAGAAGAAACAGATTTTCTAATCGCTTCTTCAGCAACACCATAGGCCATTACTACTTCTCTTGCTTCATTGTATTCTATTTCTGCGGCCTTTGCAACTTGTTCTATGAGCATATTTCCCGCAATTTCCAGGCTGTGCGTATTTTTTAAGATTCCGTTCTCTGCGATAGAAAGAAGGGTGCTTTGTTCACCAATATCAGCAACCGCAACAACCCCCATATTGTTCCTTGCGACTGCTCGCACAAGTGCAAACATCTCTCCCTCTAACGCAACAATATCTATGCCCGCAAGATGTGCTATTTCTTGATACTGCTCTACAACATCTTTTGGGACAGCAACAAGATTAACTCTCATCTCTTCTCCTTCTCCTCCTTCAACAATAAACCAATCCAGTTCAACTTCAGAAACAGGAAGAGGAATGTACTGTCGAGAATGAAACTCTACTGCAGAACCAACTTCTTCTTTTTTCATTGGAGGAAGATTAAAAGAGGTAAAAAAACTTACAAAGTCGGGCATAGAAAAATATGCTTTCTTTGTTTTAATCCCTGTTTCATTTAAAAGATGTTTTAACGCTTCTGCAATCTCTTCTGTAGAATATAAAAAACAGCCCTCTGTTCCTTTTACAGGACTTTTACCTGTGAAATCCCGCATAAAGATCTCACCATAATTTTCCAGGGTTGGCTCTTCTCCTCCCGAAATTTCTACTACCTTGATAGAATAGGTTCCAATATCTATTCCCAAAGAGTTTCCTGTTGATTTTGAAAAAAATGGGATGTTTACCATACCGGTGCTTTTTTTAATAATATCTATTTTTAGGGGTATTGCAATAGATTTTTACAAATCTTCACTCTCTTTAATTTTTTCACAATGTTCTCTGCTTTCATAAAAAATTTCCTCCTCTCTATTATAATAAAGCCCTAATTCTTCTGCCAATAACTCTCTTTTTTCTTCTTTAACGTCTTCTTCGTTTAAAGAGTAAATTTTCTTTATATCCTCGGCAGAATACTTTGGTATCCATTCTGCTTTTTGTTTTTTAAACTGTTCTGCTATATCAACAGCTTTTCTTCTTATATCATCTTCTGTACTTTCTTCACTTATAGGAATAGATATTTTTACCACCTCCTTTCCCCTAATCACAACACTTTCTCCTACATTGTCTGCAATTTCTTTATTTTCTTCTGAGAGCGTTTCTTTATCAATTACAATATATATCTCTCCTGTCTCTAAATCCTTTTCATTTGCTGAACTGGAAAGCGTTCTAATATTCTTTTCATAAAAAACTTTGCATGCCTCAATTAATGGTGTCTCAACAAAATCCTCAATCTCCTCTTTTGTAAAAAAAAGCTTCCCTTCGCTTTCTTCTATAGGGTTGATATTTTCCAAAAAATCTTTCTTTTCTAAAAATCCCTCACTATTTTCTTTTTCCATAAAAATTTCCCTTACTTTCCTTTCTCTATCATATCAGTTTTTTGTAATTTGTCTAAACAAAACACGGACAAACTTGTCTTTAGAGAAAAAATAGAAAGAGGATTGTGAAATACAAGGGGAATTATCTTGTTTTCCCCTATCTTTTGTACTATTCTTTTATAATAGAAATATTTGTTATGTATAAAATAAAAAGCTGTGCTTCTCGTAGAAATGGCGTTGATATTGGCTTTACTCTTATAGAACTCCTCATCGTTATTGCAATCATCGCCATTCTTGCCACAGCGGTGATCATCTCTGTTAACCCTGGAGAGCTTCTGGCAAAAGCACGTGACGCAACAAGAGAAAGACATGTGAAAGCACTGGAGACTGCACTCTATGCCTACAGAATAAAGAATGGAGATTATCCGGAAGATATGGGGACAACGCTTACTGAAATATGTAATACAGATGTAACAGAAACCT
>JAGYMX010000018.1 GCA_018400405.1 bacterium | reverse complement strand
TGTTCTCTTCTTTTAACTCTTCTCCTTCTTTTACTTCTCCGTATCCGCCGTACTTTGTTTGGAAGGTGAAAGTTAGCATATAAGGAGTTACATCACCTTCTGCCTCCATATCCTCATCTAAAAAAAGAGGGTTCTCTATTTTTCTTCCTCCAGCAAACTCTATATTACCACCTCCACGATCTCTATAAGTTGCTGAATGATCTTTGATCCAGTTTTTCGCATTTTCTTTTATTTCTTCAAAGCTAGCATCTTTTCTAATGTCTCTATTGTAAAGAAAAAAATCTTCATTATATTCTCCGACATATGCTCGGTTTTTATCACTATACTCTTCATCTACAACTGCACTGAGTATCTTCCCTGGAGTAGCAATTACTTTTATTTTACGAGCATAATCTCCTTCTTCTATGTCATCTTTTTCTTCCATTTTCCCATAACCCTCATAAAGGGTTGTAAACGTAAAAATTACTTCGTACGCACCCCCTTTCGGCTCTAAAAAATCATTTTTTTCTTCGTCAAAAATATATAAAGGATAATTAATTTTTTGAACGCTTAAAAGTTCTAAATCTTTTCCACCTCTTTCTCTGTAGGTTGCAGAATATCCTCTAATCCAGTTTTCTGCATATTTTTCCATTTCTTCAACGTTAACTAATTTTTCTTTTTCTTTTTTATCGCTTTGAAAAATAGTAAAAAGCACTACTCCCAGCATGGCAAGAAAAAGAAAAGAACCAATCCCGATTACTAATTTTTTGCTCATATTTTCTTTGTTATTTTTTATAATATTTTATTATAACTCTTAAAATATTAAAATATTTTCATTTTTAAAAAGGATAATAAATTTTTTTATCTCTTAGAAAAAAGAATTACTTTCTTTTTATTTTTAATTGAATTCTCTATTTTTTCTGATGTTTGCGGGAGAAAAATAGCGATCTCTTCTGCGATAAATCTTAAAATATAAAAAAGATCTTCCACTACTTCTTCTCTGTCTCCGTTTTTTTCCCAAGGTTTTTTTTCTTCTATATAGCGATCAGCAAAGTGAATAAGGTTCCAGATACTATTTAGTGCTCCACTAAAATTAAACTTTTCCAAAAAAATTTCTACTTGCTGTTTTGTTTTTTCAACCTCTTTTTTAATTTTTATATTTTTACTTTCAAGTTCATTTATATTTATATTTCCTTTTTTTAAAAGAGCTGTTGTTCGCGAGACAAGATTTCCTAGTCCATTTGCAAGATCCGCATTATATCTTCCTTTAAACTTTTCTTCTGAAAAATCACCATCTCCCATGGACGGAATCTCGCGCAAAAGATAGTAGCGAACAGCGTCGGTTCCCCAAGTATTAACAAGATCAAAGGGAGAAACAACGTTCCCAAGAGTTTTACTCATCTTTTCCCCATCATAAGTTATATGTCCGTGTACAAAAATTTTTTTCGGAAGATCTAAATCTAAAGAAAGGAGAACGCCAAGCAATATAACGGCATGAAATCTTAAAATGTCTTTTCCGATAACATGAACATCTGCCGGCCAGTACTTTTTAAACGTTTCTTTTTTTTCTTTATAGCCAAGAGCAGTAATATAATTTGAAAGAGCGTCAATCCAAACATAAATTGTTTGACTTTCATCTCCAGGAACAGAAATCCCCCACGGTAATACTTCTCTTAAGCGAGATATACTAATGTCTTCTAACCCTTCTTCTAAAAAACGGAGTACTTCGTTTTTTCTTTCCTTTGGGACAACACCAACCCGCCCGCTATTTATTGCTTCTTTTATTTCTTTCTTGTACTTTGAAAGCTTAAAAAAATAATTTTCTTCTTCTACCACCTCTGGCTCTATCCCGTGATCGGGACATTTTCCAGAAATCAGCTCTTTTTCTTTTTTAAACGCCTCACACCCCCGACAGTAAAGGCCTCTATATTTTTTTTTATATATATCGCCGTTCTCTTCTAATTCTTTCCACACTTCTTTTACACCCTTGATGTGTGTTTCTTTATCTGTCGTTCGAATAAAAAAATCGTTAGAGATGTCTAATTTTTTTAAAAGAGATTTATACTCCTCATATATTTCATCAACAAATTCCCGCGGATCTTTTTTTTCCTCTTTTGCTTTTTTATATATTTTTAATCCGTGTTCGTCTGTACCTGTTAAAAAGAAAACATCTTCTCCTTTTTTTCTTTTATACCTTGCAAGAACATCTGCTTGCAAAAGCTCAAGCGCAAATCCAATATGCGGAGACGCGTTAGCATAGGCAATACTTGTTGTGATATAAAACTTCATGCTGTTTTTTCTCTTTCTTTTTTCTTTTCTAAAAATGCTTTTGTAAATTCAAAAATAATTCCCATTAAAGGAATAGAAAGAAATGCCCCAAGAGCCCCCCAGAGAGACCCACCAATGGCAACCGCAAGAAGAACAAGTACGGGAGAAACCCCCATTATTTTTTTTGAAAGCGCAGGAGTTATTATACTTCCCTCTATTGCTTGAACAATCATATAAGAAATAATAACAAAAAACGCCTGTGGGACACTGTCCAAAGAAGTAATAACAAAAAAAAGTAAGCCAGCTATCGCCGGACCGGCATAGGGAATAAAATTTAAAACACCACCAATAATTGCAAAAAGAAGAGCATACCTTACACCAAAAAGATAGAAAATAATAAAAGAGAGAAGAGCTACAAAAAAACCTGCCAAAAGTCGTATCAGAAACCAACTTCCTACTTGGTCACGACACTTTTTCCAAATATGTAAAACGCTACTTTTCTGATTTTCTGGAACAAGAAGGGCTATTCCTTTTTCTACTCCGTTCCCCTCTAATGAGAGAAATATCGCCATAACAATAATAAAAAGCGTGGTGGATATTCCTCCAAAAACAATTACTAATGCGTTAAAAATATTTTTTGTTACCTCTTCTGACGACTCTCGCAAAGTTTCTGCGATCTCATCAACTGTCGTGAATCCTTCTACTCCTATATAGCTAAGAAAAGGAGATATTTTTTCAATATACTCCGGAAGAAGAAGAGAAAATCTCTTTATCTCTTCATAAAGTCCAGGAGTAATAACATAAACAAGAAACGAAACTATCCCAAAAAATGTAAAGTAAACTACAATAACCCCGACAATCCTCGGAATCCGTAGTTTTTTTAAAAGATTAACAATAGGATTAAAAAGAATAGAGATAATAAGAGCAAAAATAAACCAAATTAAGATTTCTGCTACTTGATAAAGAAGATAGACAACAACAAGAGCAAGAAACATCTTCAAAATAGTTCCCCAAGAAATATCCAATGTTTTTTGGTTTTCAGACATAAATAAAAAACTACTTCTTTATGATACTATATTTTGAGCACCTTCTCAAACTCTTTCTTTTTCTTATGAGGACCGACAACTGCTAAGTTTAAATTTTTCGGCTGAAAAATTTTATGAGCGACCTCTGTTATTTCTTTGGAAGTAACTTTATCAATAAAAGAAAAGATATCCTCAATAGTATAACTTCTCCCCTCTAAAACTTCTGAAACCCCATAAAACTTAGCCAATGCACTAGAAGACTCAAGAGCAATCGCTACCTTCCCCTTAAGATGTTCTTTTGTTTTTTTAAGTTCTTTTGGAGAAATTTTTTCTTTTTTTATCTTTTTGTACTCTTTCACTACCGTATCAACAGCTTCTTTTGCTCTTCCATTCTCCACTCCCGCTTGTGTTGCTAAAACCCCCGTATCGGGATTACTATCAACATCTGTTCTTACATAATATGCAAGCCCCAGATCATCTCTAAGTTTAATAAAAAGACGTGAACTCATCATTCCTCCCAGAAGTGCAGCAAGAATATCTTGTGTATACCGGTAATGGTGGAACATATTAAAAGACCTCACACCTAAACAAAAATGTGTTTGGTCTGTTTCTTTGTAAGAAAAAAGTACTTCCGGTTTTTTTTGATCTTCTTTTACTTTCGCTTTTTCCTTTGGATTTCCTTTTTCCATTTTTGAAAATATTTTTTCGATTTTTTCCTCCACATCTTTTTTCTTTATACTTCCCCCCACGGCAATTACTGTATTTTGTGCAACATACTGCAACTTTTTATAAGAAGAAAGATCTTCTTGTGTAATAGAGTCAACCGATTCTTTTGTTCCTGCAATATCTCTCCCTGCCGGTTGATCTTTATATAAAAGCTCTTGAAAAAGAGATTGACAACGAGTC
>JAGYMX010000017.1 GCA_018400405.1 bacterium | reverse complement strand
ATATTACACAATATATCTCACATCTTTCAATATCTCAAACCTATGCCGTGCGGGGTCTGACCCCGCACGGCAATGACTCCGCACGGCAGGTGACCTCGCACGGCATGTTTTGTGTGGTAGAGGAGAGGGGTTGCAAAGAAAAAAATGTTTGCTATATTAAAACCGACCCATAGAGTCGGATTTATTTTTTTAAAAATGCAAACAACAAAAAGAGCACAATACGCCCTACGGGCGATGATTATTCTTGCAAAAGAAGAAGATATCTGTTCTCTTCGTTCTATTGCAAAAAGAGAGGGTATATCACTTGATTATTTAGAAAAGGTATTTTCTTTTTTAGAGAAAGGAGATTTAGTAAAAGCAAAAAGAGGGGCAGGAGGAGGATATTTGCTTTTTCGTAATGCAGAAGAAATTACTTTGAAAGATATTTTTCGTGCAGTGAAAGAACCTGTTCTTTCTATTGATTGCTTGTCTGGGAAAAGATGTCCGCATGACGGAAGTTGTAGTGCGATAAGAGCGTGGAAGGAAGTAAGAGAGAAAATAAAAAAAACACTTTCTTCTATAAAACTTTCTGATCTTGCAGAATAATCTTTAATATAAATTTTTAAAAACCTATATGATGCAAAAAAAGAAAAAAATATACCTTGATTATGCGGCAACAACGCCAGTAGATAGAGATGTTGTAAAAAAAATAATCCCTCTTTTAAATAAAAATTTTGGAAACCCCTCTTCTCTGCACTTTTTTGGACAAGAAGCACTTTCTTATGTTGATAGCGCAAGAGAAAAAGTGGCTTCTTTTTTAGGATCTAAAGAAAGAGAGATTGTTTTTACTTCTTCGGCAACGGTAGCAAACAATATTTTTATATCTGGTATTTTAAAAAAAGAAAAAGGGTTGCATGCGATAACTTCTGCATTTGAACATAAGGCAGTTTTAGAACCTTTAAAAAGAAGTGGAGCGGAAGTTACACACCTTCCTGTATATAAAGAAGGAGTTGTAAAAGTAAAAGATGTAAAAAAAGCGATTAAAGAGAACACAGCTCTTGTCTCTATAGGTTATGTAAACAGTGAGGTGGGAACGATACAACCGATAAAAGATATCGGAGAGATGATTGTCAAAGAAAATAAAAAAAGAAAAAAGAAAATTATATTTCACACAGATGCCGTACAGGCAGTAAACTATCTTCCATGTAAAGTAGAAGAGCTAAGAACAGATGCACTTACTTTAAGTGGACACAAGATTTATGGTCCGAAAGGAGCGGCGGTACTTTTTATTCGCGAAGGAGTAGATGTTTCTCCTATACTTTTTGGAGCAAGTCAAGAAAAGAGGATTCATCCCGGGACAGAAAATGTTTTTGCGATTGCCGGTTTGGGTTTTGCTTTAGAAACAATAAGCAAGAACGATATTAAAAAAATAAAAAAGATGCAAGACAAAGTTATAGATTTTCTTCTTTCTGATATTCCACAGGCACAGCTAAATGGAGATAGGAAAAGGAGAATACCAGGAAATATAAATATTACTTTTCCAGGAGTAGAAGGAGAGAGCTTGATGATGGCTTTAGACAACGAAGGAGTAGCCGTATCTACTGGCTCTGCTTGCGCATCAAAATCACTTGCCCCTTCTTATGTTCTTCTTTCTCTGGGCGTTTCTCACGAGGAAGCCCACGGTTCTTTAAGAATTTCGTTAGGGCGGTTTACTACTAAAGAAGATGTCGATTATTTTCTTGTAAAACTTCCTGGATTAGTAAAAAAATTAAGAAAAATATCGGGAAGATAATTTTTTGTAATAGATTTGAATTGTATTTTAAGGGGCAAAATTCTAAACTCTAAATATAAATTTTTAAACATGAGTAATTATTATACAAAAGAAACAATGGAGAGATTTCTTAACCCAAGGTTTATGGGGGAGATAAAAGATCCTAGTGGAGTGGGAGAGGTGGGGAACCCTCGTTGCGGAGACCAGATGACAGTTTTTATTAAAATAAAAGAAGGAAAAATAGAGAAGGCAACTTTTAAAACTCTTGGATGTGCGGCAGCAATTGCAACATCTGATGTTGTTTGTGAGATTGTTACAGGGAAAACAGTTGAGGAAGCACTTTCTGTAACAAAAGAAGAGATGATAAAGAAATTAAAAAAACTGCCTCCAGTAAAAATTCACTGCTCTTCGCTTGCTATTGAAGGATTAAAAAAAGCGATAGATGATTACAAGAAAAAACAGAAATAAAAAAGTTCTTCTGGCAATGTCTGGAGGAGTTGACTCTTCTGTAGCGGCAAGTATTTTAAAAAGAGAGGGCTTTCTTGTAGAAGGAGTGTTTTTTCGTTTTTTTAAAAACAAGAAAGCAGAAGAAAGCGTAAAAGAAGTTGCAAAAAACTTAAAAGTTGATCTTTTTATTGTTGATGCAGAAAAAGATTTTCAAAAAGATGTAGTTTACCCCTTTTTAAAAATTTTAAGAAAAGGAAAGACCCCCAATCCTTGTGTTCTTTGCAATAGAGAAGTAAAGTTTAGTAAGCTTTTTTTAAGAATGCAAAAAAGAAAAGCAGACTACATCTCTACTGGCCATTATGTACGGATTTTAAGAGGAAAGGAAAATGAAATAAAAATACTAAGAGGAAAAGATAGAAAAAAGGATCAGTCCTATTTTTTATGGAACATTAAAAAGTCTTTTCTTCCAAAAATAATTTTTCCCCTTGGAGAGCTTAAAAAAGAAAATGTGAAGAAAGAAGCAAAAAAACTTGGAATTTATGTTCCAAAAAAAGAATCTCAAGAGATATGTTTTGCAAAAGAGGGCCTTTCCAAATTTTTAGAAAAAAATAACTTTTTCTCTCCAGGAGATGTTCTTTGTTATGAAACAGGAGAGGTGTTGGGAAGACATAAAGGACTTTTTTACTATACTACTGGGCAAAGAAAAGGAATTTCTCTTCCCGGGGGACCTTATTATGTATTAAAGAAAGATATAAAAAGGAATGTTTTAGTAGTTACGAAAAACGAAAAAAATCTTTTTGCAAAAGAGTTGTTTTATGAAAAAGCAAATTTTTTCTCTGATGTTTCTTTTCCTTTCCAGGCAGAGGTGAAAATAAGATATGCAAGTAAGTTGGCAAGGGCGACTGTAGAAGAAAAAAAAGTAGTTTTTGCATCCTTAGAAAAAGCAATTACCTCTGGACAATCGGTTGTTTTTTATAAAAATGATGAACTTCTTGGGGGAGGGGTTATTAAATAATTAATTTTATAAAAATTATGATAAACGAAAACACAACTTTGGCGAAAATATTAAAAACAGAGCATGGGAAAAAAGTTTTGACGGAAAATGGAGTTCCCTGTCTTTCTTGTGCATTTGCTTCTCAAGAGATGGAATTTTTAAAGATAGGAGAAGTTGCTGATATGTACAAATTAGACAAAAAGAAGATCTTAAAAGAGCTCAACAAAGAAAAGTAATATGAAAAATATTTGGGTGTGCCATTATGCAGAAATAGGATTAAAAGGGAAAAACAGGAAGTTTTTTGAAAAAAAACTAGTTTCTAACATCAAAAAAAAGTTTTCAGAAGCAGAAATTTATGCTCCTCGAGGGAGGATAGTTCTTTTAACTTCTAAAAAAGACGCAAGAGAGAAGCTTTCCAAAATCCCTGGAATCGCTTATTTTTTTCAAGGAATAAAAGTTCTTTCTAAAAAAGAAGAGATAAAAAAAGAGGTTCTTCGATTAGCAAAAGAAAAGGATTTTCAAACTTTTCGCGTAACAGTAAAAAGAGCGGACAAGTCCTTTCCTCTTAACTCGCAAGAGTTTGCCTCTTTTTTAGGTAGAGAGATTGAAAGGGCAACAGAAAGAAGAGTAGACCTTTCTTTTCCTGAAAAAAACTTTATTATCGAGATAAATTCAAAAGAAGCATATATTTATTTCCAAAAAATAAAAGGGGTAGGAGGACTTCCCGTAGGGACGGGTGGAAGGGCTGTTTCTTTGCTTTCCGGAGGAATAGATTCTCCGGTTGCCTCTTTTCGTATGATAAAAAGAGGTGTGGAAAATATTTTTCTTCACTTCCATGCTTATCCAGCAACATCAAAACAGTCTATTGAAAAAGTAGAAAGAATAGTAAAAATTCTTTCACTTTATCAGGGAAGATCTGTTTTTTACCTTTTTCCCTTTAAAAAGATACAAGAAGAAATAATGATGAATACAAGGGAAAGTTTTCGTGTTCTTTTATACAGAAGGTTTATGGTAGAGATTGCTGAAAGGATTGCAGAAAAAGAGAGAGCAAAAGCGGTAATTACAGGGGAAAGCTTAGGGCAGGTTGCTTCTCAAACCATAGAGAACATTTCTCTTATAGAAGATGCAGTAAAGATTTCTTTTTTTCGTCCCTTGATCGGCCATAGCAAAGAAGAGATAATAAAAGAAGCAGAACTTTTAGAAACTTATAGGATCTCCATTCTTCCCGAAGAAGATTGTTGTGTAAGATTTTTACCTCGCAATCCACAAACAAAAGGAAAAATTATGGAGGTAAAAAAAGAAGAAAAAAAAATAAAAAAGGAAGAGTTGATAAAAGAAGCGTTAAAAATAGCAGAAAGAAAAATCATAGAGTAGTTCTAAAAATAGAAAAATTTATAAAAAAAGATTGCATTTTTTCCGATTTTTAAGTATAATGAAAACATAAAAAGGTCGCTGAAGTTTTAAAAGGAGTTGATAACAAATATAAATAATAAAAAGCCGAGAAGGGGAACAACCCCAAACCGGCGGAACAATTTTATGGAAGCATACTGTGTAAAATGTAAAGCAAAAAGAGAAATGAAAAATGCGGAAGAAATTGAAATGAAAGGAAAGGGTGGAGTCAAAAGAAGAGCAATGAAGGGGGAGTGCCCCGTTTGTGGAACGAAGATGT
>JAGYMX010000016.1 GCA_018400405.1 bacterium | reverse complement strand
TTTGGGAGCAGCTATTCTTCTCTTTTTTGTTTTCTTTTAAATATTTTGAAATAATTTATGAACATTGCAGAATCAATCAATAAAGCAAGAGAACGAGGATTAAGTGATAAAGAGATACTAGAGGCAATTAAAAAGCAAAATCCTGGTAAAGAAGAGTTTTTCAAAAAAGCTGAAGAACGAGGTGCCTCTGCAACACAGATTTTAAATGAAACAATTAATCAAAACGAAAGAAAAGAAACTGTTTCTTTGTCACAAGAAAAAATTCCTTCTTCTTTACCTAAAAAACCAACAGAAGAATCAAAACTCTGGATGCGTATCTTTATTACCTTTGGTCTTTCTGTGATTGCCGCTCTTTCTTTTACTTTTCTTTACCGTGTTTTTTTTATTCCTCGGTTAGAACCAATTGATCCTGAAATTATTGTAAAAGAAATCTATCACCCACGAGCAACGGAACCGTTAATAAAGCTTTATCCTGAAAAAGATGACATCATTAGATTTCCGATTACTGCCAATGAAGAACTTTTAATGCACCTAAGAAGAATTATCCGTGAAGAAAAAAACGGTGATATCATACGTATTATTGTTGAAGATCAAAGAGAAGGGGTTCAATCTACACGAGTGGTTGACTTAGAAAATTTTTTTGATATTTTCCAAATTAAATACCCAGAACGTTTTTTCGAAAAAATAGAAAAAGATTTTAATCTTTTTGTCTGCACAACAGAGGCGAGAAGCAAAATCGGTTTCGTTGCTAAGTTTTCTGAAGAAAACAGAGAAGAGGTAGAGTGGAATATTATGCGTCCATGGGAAAAAACAATAGAAAAAGATTTTCGTAATTTCTTTGCTTTTTGGAATGAAGAAGTCCCAGAAGATGAAGGAGATCTTTTAAGTATTGGTTATCAAGGAGAGCTTCCTCGTGAAGTTTCTATACGTTATAGAGAGGGAAGTGGAGGAATGGGTATCTATTACACAATAATAAACGACCGTATAATTTTTGGGACATCAGCAGAAAGCATAAAAATTCTTATCGAAAGACACAACGAACTTAATAAATAACTGCTTTAAAAAAAATGAATAAAAAACAGATTGAAGAACTAAAGGAAAAATTAGAAGAAAATAAATCTTCTTTAGAGAAAACCTTGCAAAATTTTGCAAAAAAAGATGATGTTCCCAAGGGAGATTGGGATGCGGTTTTCCCAAAACAAGAAGGAAGTGATATGGATGAAAAAGCAGATGAAGTTGAAGAATACTCTTCTCTTCTTCCTGTAGAACACGCATTAGAAATAAAACTAAGAAACATTAACATTGCTCTGAAAAAAATTGCGGAAGGAAGATACGGAAAATGTGAAAATTGTGGAAAAGAGATTTCTTACAAAAAACTTTCTTTTGTCCCAGAAACAAAAAAATGCCGCGATTGCAGCTAGTTTAATTTGTTTTTACGCAGTAGTGGTAACAAAAAAAAGCGATCTTCTCGCTTTTTTTATTTATGGTCTTGCCCCTATTGAGAGATGTGCAAAAGGGTTTCTTGTTCTCTTTGAAAGAATGTCAAAATGTAAATGGCAACCAGTTCTTCCAATGGTTTTTCCTGTGTTCCCAACTGTCCCAATGCCTTTTCCTTGAGAAACGTAATTCCCTGGACGAACAGTGATAGTTTGCATATGTGCGTAAAGAGCAACAACATGTCCGTGATCAATTTTTACAAAGTTTCCCGCAGGCCAACTTCCCCACCCAACCTGAGTAACCCTTCCAGAGGCAGCAGCAACAATAATACTTCCGCAAGGATTATAAATATCTACAGCATTATACGGATGTAATCCTTGAGTTATCACTCCCCCTGGAACAGGATTAACAAACGAAGATCTTACTATTTGTGAGGAAGGAGAAGAAATAACAGGAGTCGGTGCCGGTTTTCCTTCTGGTATAATAAGACGGTCACCAGCAATAATCTTCTTTCCCTCAATCTCATTAAAAGCAATAATATCCTCTAAATCTGCCTTATGCATTCTCGCAATCTCTCCAAGGGTATCTCCTCGTTCAACATAATACATCACTCCTGTCACCGGTAAAATTAAAAGTTCTTCGCCTTCTTTAATTTTTTTCCCTCCAATATTGTTTGCCCACTTTATGGTATCTACGCTTATACCAAACATCTGTGCAACATCCTCCAAGGTGTTTCCTTCTTCTACACAGTAAGATATTATACTATCTCTTTCTTTTATTCCTCTTGATCCTAAAACACTTACATCTCCAAAACACGGAGCAGATCCGGCAAAAACAGCATTTCCTTGTTCAAAAAAAAGATCTGTTGTATCTATTACATTTTCCAAAGAATAAAGAAATAGTTCTTCGTTTTGTGCCAAAGATTTTTTCTCTATTTCTTTTTCCCAAAAAGCATCTGTCACTGTAAAATAAGCGATTGCTACACAAAAGAAAAGAATAAAAAGAAGAAACAGATTTTCTTCTTTACTTTTATTTTTATATCCACCATTCACTATCTTTGAAAGGCTTCTTTTTATTCGCGTATGAATATTCTTTCTTTCAGTTAATCCTTCTAAATTAAAACCACAACAACCTCATATTTATGTTATAATCCTATAAAAAATATGTTCAAAAGTCAATGATAACACAGAAAAAGAAAGAGAAGTGTGAGATTACAAAAAAAGAACTTACAAAGCCGAAAGAAATAAAAAGTATTTTGGAAGAATTTTCTTTTGTGCCAAGAAAATCTTGGGGACAAAACTTTCTCACAGACGAAACAGCTCTAAATAAAATTATAGAAAGTGCTAACCCGTCTCTAAAAGATACTTTTCTCGAAATCGGCCCAGGAATAGGAACTCTTACTCTCTTTTTGGCAGACAAAGTTAAGAAAATTATTGCTGTAGAGAAAGATAAAAAACTAATCCCTATTTTAGAAAAAACTCTCTCTCATAAAAAAAATATTCTTCTAAAAAACAAAGATATTCTTTCTTTTTCTCCTCCAGAAGAAAATTACAAAGTAATCGGAAATATTCCTTACTACATCACTTCTCCTATTATTCGAAAATTTTTGGAAGAAAAAAATCTCCCCTCTCTTCTTCTTTTTACGGTTCAAAAAGAAGTGGCAAAAAGAATAAGTGCTCGTCCTCCAAAAATGAATCTTCTTGCTGTTTGTGTGCAACTCTATGCGAAAGTACAAATTACACACTACATTCACCAAAACTCTTTCTGGCCTCGACCATCTGTTGATTCTGCAGTTATAAAAATAACTCCACACAATAATTCCCATTTAAAAAAACTTTTCTTCTTTAATAAATCAAAAGATCTTTTCTTTAAAATCGTAAGAGCAGGATTTTCTCATCCAAGAAAGCAGATCGCAAAAAACTTTCGCCTTCTTGACAAGCAAAGTAAAAAGAAAATACAATTAGACGCAAAAGAATTAATTAAAAACGCAGAAAAAGTAGGAATTTCTACAAAAAGAAGAGCAGAAACTTTAAGTGTAGAAGAGTGGACTAATTTAACTGAATCTATTTTTAATAACTCACAAAATTTATGAAATATGAAGAAAAAAAATCTCTGCTTTTGGCACTTTTAATGATTATTTTCTTAAGTGGAGCTTCTTTTTGGCATTTCCGTTCTTTATCTTTGTCTTCCTCAAAAAAACACTTTGTCTATTCTTTAGAAAATTTTACATTTCCCTCCATTGAAAATATTCTCTCTGAAGAAAATCTTAAAGGAGAAAAAAAAGACGATTTAAGTGATCTCTTTGCAGAAAAAAATTATAAAAGACAGTATATAGAAGATAAAATTTTTTTTGACTATCCTTCTTCTTGGCAGTTGATAGAGTTAGAAGAAGAAACTATAAAGAACGCAAAAATTCTTTTTTTTGCCTATCCTCTTTCTTCTATCCCCGCAAGTATTACTCTTTTAAATATAAAGACCTCTACGATTGAAGAGTTAGAAAATTTTATTAAAAAAGAATCTCCTGGAGAAATAATAGAAATAGAAACAGAAGAGAAAGAAAAAGGAGTATATAGATTAAAAATAAAATATTTTGCAGAAAAAATAGACATTATTTCACATCAAGTAGGCCTTCTTTTAGATAATGAGTTTTACCTTCTTTCTTTTTCTTCCCCCGCAAAAGATGATTTAAGAGTAGAAGAAATGCGAAATCGTATTCTCTCTTCTGTTCAAATAATTAATTAATTGTGATAGAATAAAAAAATGATAAAAGCTTGGAAAAAGACATTTTTTATCTTTCTTTTTTTATCTTTCTTTCTTCTCGCTGGAAACGTTTTTGCAACCGAAGTCAACTGGCCGACTTCACCACTTACGGGTGTCAGTCTTAATGATAGCTCAGAATTTCATGAATTTATTGCCTATCTTTACGGGTGGGGAATCGGGCTTGGGGCTCTTTTTGCCTTTGGTATGCTTATCTACGCAGGAATAGAGTATATGACTTCTGTGGGAGATCCAGGAAAAATAAAAAATGCAATAAATAGAATCAGCTCGGCTCTTTTTGGACTTGCTCTTCTTCTTGGCTCGTGGATGATACTAAACACCATAAATCCACAGATAACAAAAATTCCCGATCTTCCTCCTCTCTGGGACACAGAGCTTACAGAAAAAGGGATCTTTCCGAGCGCTGATCAGATAAAGGAGCCTCCTTGTGAATTTGTCCTTCTCTATTCTGAAACAAATTATAGCGGATCAGAGACAAAAAAACCCCCTGGTACTTATGACACAGAAGAGTTTCACTACAAGTCGGCAAAGATGTTCCGAAAAATGACAAAAGAGGAAGAAAAAATGTACAAAGAATTTGGAGAAGATTCGATAGGAAGAGAAGTTTTAAATGGAAGCTTTATTGAGGGAACATCTTGTTCTCTTATTGTCTATGAAGGAAAAAACGATGGGTGGCTCAACCTTAAATATACTCCTTGCGGCACACCGATAGGCACAATTCCTGCATCTACTCCAAATCTTACAAATCTTATTCAAGGAGAAGAAGAAGATACATCTTGTTATATGATAGAAAATGTGGGAAAAGGATCCACTTCTAAAGAATCTTTAATGCCAGGAGCAGAAACCAATGAATAAAATATCAAAAGAAAAATTAATAAGATTTTTCTCAGGGATTCTATTTCTCTTTCTCTTTATCCCCTCTGTCACTCATGGTTATGCTCTTGATCCCCTTCAAGTAATTTTAAAAGGGACATCTGATCAAGTCGGTCCCTTTTTCGCAATATTTGCTGTCTGTTCCTTTATTTTTGTTCTTGGCTATCTCGCTCTTTTTGCAACAACATTTTTTCTACAACAAGCAATCGAGATAACTCCAGAGGCATTAACTGTTCTTTCTGGAGAGACATCTACAATAGTTAATTCTGGATGGAGTTTTGTTGTCGGCATAGCAAACATGGGGCTGATTATTGGATTTATTGCAATTGCAATCGCTATTATCTTCGGATCAGAAAAACTTGGGCTAAAAAAAGCTCTTCCATCTCTTGTAATTGTTGCACTTTTAATGAACTTTACTCTCCTTTTTGTAGGAATT
>JAGYMX010000015.1 GCA_018400405.1 bacterium | reverse complement strand
TTAACCTGCAATCTTGATGCGATAAGATCCGCACACAGTGATGTCGCAAAAACACGAGAAAGATTAAAAGAAGTTGCCGCCACAATACGTCTTCTTACAGAAGGACTTTTTATTCGCCAAACAGAAGATATCTGCCACTTTTTAAATGAAGAGATCCGAGACGAAGAAGAAAAAAATCTTTGCACAAACGGAGGAGAAAAACTTATTACTAAACATGAACTTCTTACAAGAAAGTTAAATTATTCACGCTCTGCCTTTGATAACTGCATGACACGCCCAGAAAATATGGAAAGTGTTTTAAGCGGAAGATCAACAGGAAAAGTTCCTCTTTTTGGACCCCTTGTAGAAAAAAGAGATATTCCTCGTTACACAAAAACAAAAAAAGATGGCGCACTTATAAACACCAGTAAATTTAACTGGTTCTGTTGCTCAGAAGAAGGTTTTTAAAACTACTCTCTTTAAGTGAAAAAAGATTATCTCTAAAATCTCTTTTTAAATGAAAAAAAGATTATTCTTAAAAAATATTTTTTCCTTTCTCTTAATTTTTTTAATTTTTGCCCTTCCTGTAAACGCTTCTTTTCAAACAGAGGTTATTTACCCTTCTTTTTTAGATACTATCCTTTTAGAAAAAGCAACTGCAGAAAATGCTCTTCCGATCTTTATGGCTTATATGTTCCGCCTTCTTCTTTTTGCTTCTGTGGTTACCGCCGGAGGAGTTATAATCTATGGAGGAGTCCTTTATCTTTTTTCTTTAGAAAGTCCAGAAAGAAGAAAAAGTGCAAAAACCTGGATAGTAAGTGCTCTACAAGGTGTTTTTATTGTTCTTCTCTCACATATGCTTTTAAGTTTACTTGATTCGCGTTTTCTTTTTTTTAATATGCAAAAATTAGAAGAAACGAAAAAAACAGAAAACCTAAAAATTGATTGGGAGATAGAGCATACATATTTTCAAGTTCCTTTTGGTCTTCTAATTGAAGAAACTGCCTTAAATAATAACGGAAGGGATCGCTTCTATGACATATTAGACGCCGTATACGACGCAGAAGATACCGCAGACGCAATTACCCTGGGGGGAAAAGATATTCTTGGAATAATTGATATCTGCCCCGATATAGAGGAAGGAAACTGTATGACCTATCAAAAAGAAACAGTCCCTGCTGTTGTTTTAAACGAAGATACTTTTCGTAAAATAGGATCTTGCCCTTTTGGATACTTCGAGTGCTGCGAAGAGTCTCCTTTTTGCAACTGGCCACCCATTCCTTTTTCATCCCTTCAAAGAGAAAAAATTATTCGTCCCGACCTTCTTTGTTGGTGGAACAGTAGTGCTATAAAAACGGAAAGTCCTCTAAAAATAAAGCGCCCCGATTTAAAACCTCTTCCGCAAAAAATGGATTACACCCATATTGATATCGTTTTTTATGGACAAAAGATGCGCCTTGCTGCTAAAGAATTAGAAGATGCTTTAGAAGGACATCTTTCTTTGTCTAAGATAGAAGAAAAAAAAGTAGAAGAGATTAAAAAATCTTTAAGAAATCTTATTTTAAAAATAGAAAAAGCAACATCACGACCAAAAAGAGCGGTCTTTTTTACAGAAGAAATAAGAAAAATCTCTGGAGAAATAAAAAAGATTGAAGAAAAATTTCCCGAACTGCAAAAAACCCCTTTTAAAGAAGCACTAAACAACCTCGCAGGAGAGTGGATAGAAAAAGCAACTCTCTTTAATAAAGACACGGGGTATAACAACGTCCCATTTATTGACCAGATAGATGCACGGTGGAGACATGTTCGTTACGGATGGGGAACAGTTGCTCGTTCTGGGTGTTTACTTGCATCAACGGTAATGGCCTTCAAAGATTTGGGTATTGATATTGATATATTTACTGCGGTAAACTTTGCTACAAAACACAATCACATTGCGTCTCCTCTTGGGGGAACTTCTTTTACTTTTCCTTGCCACATCGCAAGTGAATACACTCTAAACTGTAAAAGAGTAAGCTTCCCGGGACGATCTCACTTTAATACCTTGGTAAACTGGCTAGAGACAAAAGGATCGGTGGTAATTGGTGGTGCAGGATATCCATGGAGCTCTAGTCCCTCAGCATATCACGCTCTTGTTTTAACAGGAGTAGATAGGAATAAAAGGGTTATTTATATGAGTAATACTAGTGCTCCTTTTGTTCACTCAGCAACTTTTTCTGAAGTTATGGCAAATATGCCAAAAGAAATTGCTTACATCTCTCATAAAAAAATTAGTAATAATGTTGAAGAAAACCGCATCGTTTTATCAAACGGTAATAGTTGTGAGGATTGTCCAGAAATATCTTGTGCAATAAATGCAAAACTGTCGGAAATTTACCTTTATATGGGAAAACATTTTGAAGATCTTTGGGTTGTTCTTTTTTCAAAAGATTTAAAAAAGGAAGATCTTTACCAGCTTTATAAGGCACTAATGATAAAAAGCTTAGGAGTAGAAAATATTATTAGTTATCCGTCATTTATTTTGGAAAAAAGTTTTTATGGAAAAAAAGAAAAAGTAACTACCAAGACAGATTCAGAGTTTACAAAAATCTACCGATTTGGAAACAAAGGAAGGTCTAACCCCTATACTTGGAGCTGGGAAAAATGGCTAGGAAATACTTTGTATAAATCCTCCCTTAACTGCAATGTAAGTGAAGAAAACGATCCTTTAACTTTTTATATAAAGGAAAATACCACAGTAGAAAAACTTATCTCTGATGCACTAATAGAACTCGCATACCAAAAAAAACAAGAAGATTTGCAACATATTGATATAGAAAAAAGATTTCCATTAGACAGTTCTTCTCTTTCGCCACTTGGTAGAAATTATGAAAAAATACGTGAGCTTGCAAGAGAAATTTTTTACATTTTTTCGACAGAAGAGGCTTTTGCGGAAACATTTGAAGACTGCCTTCAAAGAAATAATATTACAGATATAGAATCCTTGTCCCCTCAAGAACTTGCAGAAATCCTGAGTCTTTGTGGAAAAGACATAAAAGAAGATTATTTTGATTTACGTAATATTAAAGTAGATTCTCCTGGAGATTTTCTTTCCTGTGGAGAAGAAATACCTGTTGGAGAAGCGTTCCAAATAACATGGGATCATGTTATAGAGCTTCTCTTCGCTTTAGATGGCTATATAGCAGAAGGATTAAAACTTTTAGAACTACAAGAGATAATGAATGCCACGGCAACGCTGTGTTCCTGTCCTTGCGCGGACCCTTGTTGCGACTGCACTCCTCCTTCTTGTGGACACTGTACGCTTACATGTGACAAGGTAGAGATTGAAGATTTTTATTACAGTAAAATAATTCCTCAACGAGAAAAACTAAAAGAAGTTGCTCTTTATATCGAGCATCTAACACATGGTTTTTTCTACCACTCAACAGAGGATATCACCGCTCCTCTTAATAGTGATATAAGAGACTATAAGGAAACTGGATTTATCACTAAGCACGAGCTTATCACTAGAAAACTAAATCTTTCAAGAAGTGTTTTTGATAATTGTTTTCTCCGTCCAGAATATTTAGAGGAAATAGAAGAAGGAAAAAATTTTGGAAGTGTTCTTGTTTTCGGACCAATCGCAGAAAAAAATAATTTAGAAAGACTCACAAAAACAAAAAAGGGAGGAATTGTGATAAACACTCACCCCTTTAATTGGTTTTGTTGCTCTGATAAAAGAGCTAAAGAATAAATTGAAAATAAATGACAAAAAAAAAGATATGTTATACAATGCAAAAATGAAAAAAATAACTTTTTTTATCCTTCTAATTTTACTTTTCTCCTTATTTTTTTCTTTCATAGGCGCTCAAGAAGAACCAATAAAAACATTAGAAGTAGAATATCCAGAAATTAGAGATATTAAGCCAGTATATGCTCAAGGAGAAGGCCTCCCAGATTACGTTATATATATAATACAACTTTTAATCTTTCTTGCAGGAGGCATCTCTATTATATCTTTAGTCGGCGGAGGGGTTGTGTGGCTAACATCTATGGGAGATCCTGGAAAAGTAAAAGACGCAAAAGAGCGCATCTCTTCTGCCATTTTTGGAATTATAATTGTTTTCTCCTCTTCTCTTTTCTTATCTTCTATCGACCCAAGTTTATTGGAGCTTGAAGAGTTAGAAGTTGTAGAGGTAGAAGAAAGCTTTCCTTCTGGAATATATCTTTCTTCTCAAAAAAATATAACAGAAAAGATGGTAGAAGAAGATGTTTCTATAACAAGATTAACATCTCCTGAAAGAAATTTAGAAAAAAAAGGAGAAAGTGTGCAAACTCTTCTTATCGCTAATCCTATTGATGAAAGAGGAGATGTTTTGGGATACTACTATGGAGTCGTTTTACACGAAAAGCAAGGATTTAGAGGAAGGTGTGAGTTTTATGTAAATGAAGATCCTGATCCAGTAAGTTTTCAATTAGACAAAAAAAATATTTCTTCTATTTCTGTTATAAAAATTAACAGGAACCCGCTTGGCGTAGGATCAGTTACCGCATACGAAAAACCCGATTTCCGCGAAGATTATCCGTTTGAAAAATTAAAAATATCTGTAAAAAAATTTACACCACTAAGTATTGGTGGCGTTTGGTCTATTGATATCGAGGGAAGTTATGCTGTTATTTTATCCTCTGGATCTAATTGGGAAGAAACAGAAGATGGATGTGGAGTATTTTTAGACTCCAAACCAATATCTGATCTCAAAGGACATCACATGAATCTTTGTAACCCACGAAAAGAAACTCCTATCTATGCTGCTTACGACTCTTGCTCAACACATTATATTGTGCTTCCTCTTTATTAATAATTTATTTTTTTCTTTTTATAACAACCCTTCTCTCTTCTCCATCCCCCACACTTTCTGTAAAAATATTTTCTTTTTTTGCGAGTGTTATATGAATAATTCTTCTCTCAAAAGAATTCATTGGAGGAAATTTTTTTTCTACTCCCGTAAGTATAACTTCATCAGCCACATCTAGTGCGAGTTCCCTTAGATAGTCTTCTTTTCTTTTTTTATAGTTATTAATATCAAGATTAATAAAAATAGGCTCTTCGCTTTTTTTTCTTATAATGATTTTTAATAATCTTTCTATCTCTGATAGCGTTTGCCCCTTTTCTCCTATTAAAATTTGTGGTTCTTTCATTTTTATATCAATAGAAAAAGACCTTTCTTTCAAAGAAAAACTAACTTTGATATCACTATCAAAAAAATAAAAAAATTCTTCAACTGTTTTTTTTGTCTCTTCCATTTTTTTCTTTTTGAATAATATACTGCTGAAAAAGAGAAAAAGCAACCGTTATAATCCAATAAAGCCCCACAACGGAAGGTAGGCTTAAAAGTATAACAAAAGTAAATCCGGGAAGAAAGTAAATCATTTGAGATTGTATAGCTTTTGCCGTATTCTTATTTTTTTCTTCTTTTTCTTCTCTCTTTTTCCCCATTGTTACCTTCATCTGAAAATACTGTCCAACGGCTGCTAAAATAGCAAAAATAATATTTGGAGAAGAGAGATCAATTATGCCCAAAAAAGTATAATCTATAACTTCTGGAGTATTGATAAAAGAGTAAAGATGTTTCATCTCTTCGCTTTCAAGTCCTCTTTTAAATATCTGGAACAAAGATATAAGAATAGGGAACTGAATTAAAAGAGTCACAAATCCAGAAAAAGGATTAATTTTTCTTTTTTTATAAAGTTCCATTGTTTCTCTCGCTTGTTTCTCTTTATCGTCCTTAAATTTTTCTTGTATTTTCTTTACCTCTGGTTGGATCTCCTCCATCTCTTTTTGTGATCTTGCCGATTTTATTCCTAAGGGATAAAGAGCTCCTTTAATTAAAAGGGTCATTAATATCACAGCAATACCCAAATCAGTGAAAGATACTGTGTTATAAAAAAATATAAGAAGATTGAAGAGTGGTTGATATATTAAAAGATAAATTATATTCGCCATAAATAAAACTTTTACTCTATATTAATGCTTTCTTTTTAAACACTTCTTTAATGTCTTTTTTTATCTCTTTGTATTTTTTCCCTTTTACACTTTTTTTAATAATAAATAACCCATCTATATTTTCTTTTAAAAGAGGTAATATCTCCCGCAATACTTCTCGAAAAGCCCTTTTATATTTATTCCTCTCCACCGCTCTTTTTTCTTTCTTTATTGGGAAAACAAAAGCAAATCGAGAAAAAGGGAATAATCCTTTTTTTATTTTTAATATAAAAAAACGCCCAAAAAATGCGTCTCCTTTTTTAAAAATTTCCTCAAAATCTTTTCTTTTTTTAATTCTGTTTTTTTCTGGCAACATAAACTAAGCGGAGACCTTTTTCCTTCCTTTTTTAATTCTTCTTTTCAATGTATTTTTTCCGCCTTTTGTTGCTTTTCTTTTTAAAAAGCCGTGAGTTTTTTTCTTTTTTCTTTTTTTAAGAGTTCCTGAATAAGACATAATTTTATTTTTTAATTTCTTGCATATTTTACTTTATGGAGAAGAAAAAGTCAATTTTTTAAAACTAAGTTTTTATCTAAAAAAACACATT
>JAGYMX010000014.1 GCA_018400405.1 bacterium | reverse complement strand
TTCGGGTAGATATGCCGTGCGGGGTCTGACCCCGCACGGCTATATTCTAAGGGAAGGTGAGGATGTGGCTTTTTAAGCGGAGATTTATCAAGTTTTTTTACTTTTTTAAAAAGAGGTCTTGAATTTTTTAGTATTTTTATGCACAATTTAAAACTCTAAAAAAGGTATGTTTTTATTTGACACCATTGAAAGGAAAAGATATATTAACTTTATTCAATAAAAAGAGGAGGTGGAAAAATGGCGGGTGATTTCAAAGAAAGTTCCCAGAAAGAGATAGACGAACAGGTTTCCGCTTGCGGGCGTTGGTTAAAAAAATTCAAAGAAAACAAAAACAAAGAAGAATACGAAGCAAGGAAAAGAAATAATAAAAATCACTGCACCAATAATTAAATAAAAGGGCGAACATCTGTTCGCCTTTTTTATATGTAACAGATAATAAAAAAACACGTCTTTTTTATAAGAAGAGAGTTTATAAAAATTAAATATCTTATCTTTATAAGGTGATCAAAATCCCTAATAAAATGAAAAAGATAAAGAAGAAAAAAACTTCTATAAAAAATAAAGAAAAGAAAATAATAAATGGCGAGTTTGAAGAGTTTAAAAGAAACAAAAAGAACAAGGGGAGTATGAGCAAGGCGTTAAAAAGCCAGTGGGAAAAGATTTGAAGGTATAAACCTCCTCTGAAGTCCTCTAATTTTGCCCTATTTTCCCCATATAGCGGATTTTTCTTTGAGAAAGAGGAATAATACTAAAAAAATAAAAAACGATGTAAGGGCAAGAATTATACATCTCTTATTTTTCTAATAGAAGTTTTGTTTGTTTTAAAAACATTGACAAAAAAATAAAGAAGAAGATAATGAGAAAAAGGCCACTTGATTATTAAAAGTAATATTAAAAATTAAAAATATGTTAAAAAAAATAATTGTTTTTTCTATCTTTGTTGCTTTTCTTCCTTTTTGCATAACGTTTGCAGAAATAGATACGGAGACAGAGGAAAACTCGGAAGAAGTAGAAGTTGTCGCTTCTCAAAATCGTTTTCGGGAAAGAGTTTCTGATACAGTTTCCGGATTAGGGGAGCAGATAAGACAAAGAGTAGAAGCGCGGGTGTCACAAAAAAACGAAGAAGTAGAAACACGAAGAAGTCGTTTCCAGAGCTTAATTTCCCAAATTCCGGATGATGCTCTTCAAAAAAGATTATCGGGTTTTCAAGACACGCTCGGTAACTTCAACCTTCGTCTTTCACAAAGATACTTCAACTACCTTAATGCAGCAACAAAGCATATTGAGGGATTGAAAAATATGTTTTATGACGAGATGGATTCTTCAACTCGTGAAGAGTTAGATGATTTTTATGAAGAGATAGAGGATGCTGAAGAGGATGTTGTTGAGCAGGTTTCTAAAGATTATACGGTGGAGACGGATTCTTTAAGCGAACTTGTAGAAGAATTTCGAGAAAAAATGGAAGAAGTTAGGAATGATCACCGTGAACTGCAAACAAAAGTTATGAGCATTATTCAAGAACAGAGAAGAGAAGTAATGCAAAAAATGGTAAATTTTTTTGGAGAAAGGGAAGATGACGAAGATGACGAAGATGACGAAGATGACGAAGATGACGAAGATGACGAAGATGACGAAGATTTAGATGATGATGAGAGTGAAGAAAACGGAGAGGAAGAAGAGGAAGAAGAAGAGTAAACTTCTTTTTACTAAAAAAGACGCGGGGAGATTTTTCTCCCTGCTTTTTATTTTTTAGGAGTTATGCAACGTCTTTTTCTACTTGTGTAAGTTTTTCGTGGTACTCTTCAAGCTCTTTTCCTGTTGCAGTAATTTGTGCCCATTTACTTATATAATCTCTATCTTTAAGGGCATCAAAAGATAATGTAATATCGGGATCAATATCAAGTTTAAAATCTTTAATAAGTTTTTCTTCTATATTTCTTCTTATGGAAGTTAGGCTTGAGACAATGCTGTTATGACACTCTCTTCTTTTTCTGTCGTACTCTTTTAGTTTTTCTTGGTAACCAGAGGGGTCTAAACGGAATCTTTCCATATTACTAAACTTTTCTATTTTTTTAATGATCTTTGCGTATCGAAAGCAAAGTTCGCTTATGTTTTCCGCTGTTTCCCTAATAAAAGAAGTTACTGTTTTCACATCTTTATTATCTGTTTCTTTTTCAAGAGAATTTATTTTTTCTGCTACATCTTCCATAGAAACATCTCTTTGAAGATAATCTTTATATTCTTTCATATTTTCAATTTCTTCTTTTAAATCTCTTGCCTTCTCTGGAGAAACGCTTAGAGGAATATTTTTTTCTTCATAAGCGATAGAAGCTTCGTTTAAAATATCCTCTTTTAAGGGGTGTTTTTCTTTTTTTTCAAATAAATTTTCTTTATTGAAAGACTCTATATTTTCCATATTTTTGGTAAAAATTTTTACTTTTTATTTATCCTAACATAGTTTTTAAAAAAATGGGAACAGATTTGTGCTATGATGAAAGTATGCAGAAAAGAAAGATTATATTTATTATTTTTCTTCAGGTTTTACTTTTATTTTTCTTGTTTTTCTTTTTCCAAGAGAAAAAAGAAGAAAATGTTTATATAAAAATTGGAGAAAACTCTTTTCTTTTTGAGGTTGCAGAAACGAAAGAAGATAGAGAGAGAGGTTTGTCTAAACGAGATGCTTTAAAAGAAGTAGACGGCCTTCTCTTTATTTTTCCCACTGAAGATTATCACGCAATATGGATGAAAGAAATGAACTTCCCTATTGATATTATCTGGATAGACAAAGAAAAGAAAGTAGTGGATTATAAGAAGAATGTGCCACCAGAAAGCTATCCTGAAAGTTTTTTCCCTTCTATGCCGGCGAAGTATGTTCTTGAAACAGAAGCCGGATTTATAGAAAAAAACTTTCTTACCCACGGTACCACCCTCTCCTTTTAGCCGTGCGGGGTCAGACCCCGCACGGCATGTTTTTGTGGATAAAGCGATAATTTCGCTTTTTTAAGCGGAAAAACGCCTAAAAATTACTCTTAAAAAAAGAGGAGCTCTTGAAATTTTTATTTTCTCTATAGTATTTTTTTATTTATGAAAAGAAGAAAGACTGGGAAGAAGGGCGAAGAGGTTGCAAAAAATTATTTGCAAGAGAGGGGGTATTACATTTTAGAGAAAAATTACCGTAATAAATATGCGGAGATTGATATTTTAGCAGAAGAAAAAGGGGTTTTGGTTTTTGTAGAAGTAAGAAGTACGGGAGAGAAGTATTTTGGAGAGCCGGAAGATACAATAAACCAAAAAAAGATCCTAAAAGTAAAAAGAAATGCTCTCGCGTATGTATCTTTTAGTAGTTTTTCTGGATCTTACAGAATTGATGTTATTTGCGTGTGTTTTAATAAAAAAGAAGAAGTAGAAAGGGTAAGTCACTATAAAAATATAACAGGGTAATGATGTTTGTAAAAATACCTTCGGCGACAAACAGAGGACTAGAATCTATCAAAGTAGATGTGGAGGTGAATATGACAAAAAAGAAACTTCCTTGTTTTGAGATTGTTGGTCTCCCTGCAAAGGCGGTAAGCGAAAGTAAGGAGCGAGTCCAAGCGGCGATAGCAAACTCTAAAATGGATTTTCCTACACGAAGGATAATTGTTAATCTTGCTCCGGCAGATGTTCCCAAAGAGGGTTCTTTTTACGATCTTCCTATTGCTGCGGGGATTATTATTTCCACAATGAACCTTAATGTGCCAGAAAAAAGCTTGTTTTTTGGAGAGATTTCTCTTGATGGCTCTTTAAGACACACAAGGGGAGCACTTCTTTTAGCGTTTTTTGCAAAAGAAAACGGTATAAAAAACATCTTTCTTCCCTTTGATTCTGCAAACGAAGCAGCGGTTCTTAGAGGAGTAAATGTTTATCCCTTAAAAAATTTAGAAGATCTGGTGAACTTTCTTTTAGAGAAAAAAGAGATAAAACCTGCAAAATACAGAAAAGAAAAGAGAAAAAACTTTTACGAGTTTGATATGCGAGATATTTTTGGACAAGAAAAAGCGAAAAGAGCACTTGAAATAGCGGCCGCAGGTGGGCACAATATTTTTATGATCGGTGGTCCTGGCTCAGGAAAAACAATGCTTGCACGGGCGATTCCGGGGATCTTACCCCCACTTTCAGAAAAAGAATCGTTGGAAGTTACAAAAATATACTCTATCTCTGGGAATATTCCTCCCAAAGGGTCGTTAATAGAAGAGCGCCCATTTCGTGCCCCTCATCACACGATATCTTCTGCAGGGCTTATTGGCGGAGGAACATACCCAAAACCGGGAGAAGTAACTCTTGCTCATCGTGGAGTTCTTTTTTTAGACGAATTAAATGAGTTTCAGCGGTCAACATTAGAAGCATTAAGACAGCCCCTTGAAGATGGATGTGTGGCAATTTCTCGAAGTAAAGAAAGGGTCTTTTATCCCGCAAAGCATATGCTTGTTGCTTCTGCAAACCCTTGTCCATGTGGATACTTGAATCATAGAAAAAAAGAGTGCCACTGCACAGAAAGAGAGATAGAAAGGTATCGGAAAAAAATATCTGGTCCTATACTTGACCGAGTAGATATGCACATTGAGGTTCCTGACGTAGAAACAGAAAAGATATCAAAAAATTTAGAGAGGAAAAGAAATTTAGAATCATCAAGAGATATAAAAAAGAGAGTAGAAGGTGCAAGAGATGTACAAAAGAAGAGATTTTTAAAAGAAAACATCTTTACAAACGCAGAGATGGGAAACAAAGAGGTAGAAAGATATGCTTTTTTGGAAAAAGGAGCAAAAGATCTTCTTTCGCGGGCGGCTTTCCGTTTTTCTTTTTCTGCGAGAAGTTATTTTAAGGTTATAAAAATTGGGAGGACAGTTGCCGATTTAGAAGGAAAAGAAAAAGTAGAATCATCTCATATCGCAGAAGCATTGCAGTATAAAACAGAAAATGAGAAGTAAAGTAATAGAAAAAATAAAAAAGTCTTTTTTAGATGCGTTTTTTCCTAAATTTTGCTTCGGTTGTAAAAAAGAGGGGAGATATCTTTGTTCTTCATGCACTCTTTTTCTTTCTGAAGCAGCATTTATCTGTCCGGACTGTGGAAAAGTAGAGTATTTTGGAAAGAGTCACAAGAGTTGCCGTAAAAGGAGACACTTAGATGGTCTTGTTTCTTTATGGGATTACGAGGGGTTAATAAAAAAACTTATCCGAGAAGGAAAGTATCGCTCTCTTATTGATGTTTATGAAGAGCTTGTAGAATATGGTTTTTACACAGTAAAGAAAAATAGAGGAAGGTTTTCTTTGTTTCTTTCTTTTTTGTTTGAAGAAGATACAGTGATTACTTTTGTTCCTCTGTATAAAAAAAAAGAAAGAAGGAGGGGTTTTAATCAGGCAGAGGAGATAGCAAAGAACATCGGAAGGGTAACAAAAAAGGATGTTTTTTCTCTTCTTAAAAAAGAAAAAGAAACTTTATCACAAACAAGATTAACAAAAGAGGAGAGAAGAGAGAACGTAAAAGCTGTTTTTTCTTGTAATTATATTAAGAAGAAAATACCAAAAAACATTGTTCTTGTTGATGATGTTTGGACAAGTGGAGCAACGATGCGTGAGTGTTGCCGAGTTCTGAAAGAAAATGGAGCAAAAAAAGTGTGGGGGTTTACAATTGCTAAAACAGCTTAATATCGCAGAATATAATATCTTCTGCCCTCTTTTTTTAGAAATCCTTCTATCTCAAGAGTAGAAAGTATTGTGTTTATCTCTGAGGTGGAGAAACCACTTTCTTTTATAATTTCATCTGCTTCTTGTGGTTCTTTTTTTAAGATTTTAAGCACTTTCTTTTCTTTTTCTCCTAATTTTTTTAAAAAAATATCTTTCTTTTTCCCTTTTTTTCCTAAAGAACCGTTTTTTTGAAAGAAAGAAAGAATATCTTCCGGAGATGTTACAGGAGTGGCACCTTCTTTTATGAGAGAATTGGTTCCCTCTGATGTTTTGTTAAAAATCGGCCCCGGGACGGCAAAAAGCTTTCTTTTGTATTTTTTGGTTATTTCTGCGGAAATAAGGGATCCGCTTTTTTTCGCTGCTTCTACAACCAAAGTTGCCAAAGAAAGCCCAACAACGATGCGGTTTCTTCTTGGATAAGTCCATTTATCAGGAGGAAAATTATCTTCATATTCTGAAAGGATTAAACCACTTTCTACAATCTCTTTATATAACTTTTCTTGATGTGCGGGATGGATGATGTTTACTCCGCAAGGCAAAACAGCAACGGTTTTTCCTCTAACAGAAAGTGCAGCATTGTGCGCTGTTGCATCTATTCCGTACATAAATCCGGAAACAATAGTTATACCGGAAAGTGCGAGCTCTTTTACAATGTATTCTGTTACTCTTTTTCCATAAGAAGTCATTCTTCTTGAGCCGACCACGGCAAGAGTATTTTTAAAAAGATTTTCTTGGAAAATCCCCTTATAGTGTAAAACAGAAGGAGCGTCCGGTATTTCTCTTAATCTTTGAGGGTAATTTTTTTCTTTTTTATGTATTTCTCCTTCTTTTTTCATTGTTTTTAATATAACAAAAGAAAAAATCTTTTCCAAATAAAAAAAGCACCTGCGATGCAGCAGATGCTTTGTGCGTTTATTCTTATTCCGAGAAAAATTCAAAAATTTTTTCTTTTCGCAAGCGAGAAGAGAGACCAAAAACTTTTTGGAAAAGTTTTCCAATCCTTTTTTGGTCTCCCTTTCTTCGAAACTTTGCTAAAACAGAAAACTTGAAAGGAAATAGTTGAGTTTTTTTATCAACAAGAAGATTCTCTTTACAGTTTTCGCAAGCAATAAAGTTTGGAGAAAGAGAAAAGTTCCCGTTTGCAGAATACCGAATAGAAAAATATTCCACCGAAGTTTTCCTGCAATACGGACAGTACATTTTTGTCTCTCTGTTCTCACCTCGAGCCAAAAGCCACTCAAGGTGTCCTTCTAACTGATTTTTATTTTTTGTGTAATTTTCTCCCGATTTTTCCTTCATGGTTTTTTTTAACAAAACCAAAAAGGAGTAATCGTAAAACATTAGTTTCTCCAAAGACACTCCCTTTCTTTTTCCTGTTTTAAATACATAGGGTGCGTATGGGCGATAAACGCTTTCAGTTATCAAAAGAACACCTCCTTTCCTATAATGCTTATATTAAAATAGATAATTTATACAACCCATTATTTCCACAAATTTCTCTATTTTCTTTTATAGAGCGACATAACGCTTTTCACTTAACCTCTTGCCGTGCGGGGTCAGACCCCGCACGG
>JAGYMX010000013.1 GCA_018400405.1 bacterium | reverse complement strand
CTTTCTTCATCTGATGTTCCGGGGTTAATGGGAAGAGTTGGAATATAAGAAGAAAGAGAAGAGAGGTCTATTAGATCTCCACAGACAGGAGATTCAACATTTGTATTGCATATCTCTGTTTCTATACTGCTTGTTATCTCTTCGGGATAAGACCCGTTCTTTATCATATACGCGTAAAGCGCAGTCTCCAATGCCTTCACATGTCTTTCTCTTGTTGCATCCCTTGCTTTTGCAAGCTGTTCTCCGGGATTCACAGAGATAATCACTGCTGTGGTAAGAATAGCAATAATGGCAATAACGATAAGGAGTTCAATAAGTGTAAAGCCACCCTTAGTGGCCATGTTGTAACATAAAACAGGTTCCTTTTTATTGTCTATAATATTCTTTCTCTTTGGATAGTTAGAGTAAAAACAAGAAAAAAACAAAGAGAGATTTCTTAAAACTCATAAATCTCTTTTATCAATCTAATTTTGCTAATTATCGCAAGGTAGAAGGATAAGTCAAGAAAATATTATGCAATAAATCTCATAATCTTAAAGAGCTTGAAATTGAGCCGTGCGGGGTCTGACCCCGCACGGCAACCCCACACGGCTCGAAAAAAGATAAAAAAAAGAGCGGAGAGTTTCCGCTCAAATTTAATATACAAAATTTAAAAACTATATATCGATTTTTCTTCTTTTTTCTCGTTCAATTTTTGGTGCTCTAACAATAAGAATTCCTTCTTTGATATCTGCCTCAATTCGCGAAGGATCTGTTTCTTCAGGGAGAACAACATCTCTACGAAAATCTCCATAAAAACACTCTTCTGCATAAAAATCTTTTATCTCTTTTTTCTCTAAACGCTCTCTTTTTCCTTTAATAATTACCATATCTTTTTCTGTAATAATCTCTAAATCTTCTTTCTTTACTCCTCCGATCGGTGCCTGGATAACGATATCATTTTCTGTTTCGTAAACATCTACTGCAAGTTCACCTTCTTTTTTTAACCAAGAGTGTTCTTTCTTTGGTTTTTCCCCTTTTTGTTCTTCTGTGTTATTTTCTTCTCCTGTGTCACCTTCAATTGATTTTGCCTCCCACTCTGTTTTTGAATTTTTTTTCTTCATAATATTTCTAAATTAATAATTTGAATTAATATTTTTTAAATCATTTTAGCAAACAAACACTTCTCATCTTTTTCACTTTTTTTATTCCGAAAGAAAGGGTCAGTGCAAGTGTAAAGAGAAAGAGAAGAAGAAAGAAAAAAAAGTAATTTTCTTCAATCCTTTCTGCAATTATATTGTATATCCCATGGATGATTGTTGCAAATAGAAGTCCAAAAAGAATTATCTTTTTTTGCATATATCGGTATCCATAAATAATAAAAAGTCCAAAAATTCCGGATGCAAGAGGATGTAAAAGAGTTGCACTAACAAAGCGGAGAAAGGCGATGTGCGCTACTTGAGAAATATCACATTCAAGAGAAAAAAAGAGGACGATATTTTCTAATGCAGCAAAGCCAAGACCAGCGGTTATCATATAAAAAACAACATCTACTGGCTCATCAAGTTCTGGCTGTTTAGACGTAGTAAATGCAAAGGCGATATATTTAAAGAACTCCTCAGAAAGAGCAACGATTATAAATTTTTGAAAGTAAAAAATAAAAAGAAAAAAAGAGCTTAGTGCGGTAAAAGAGAAAAGAAGAGAAGCTGCACCTTTTTGAAAAAAGTAGCCGATGACGGCGAAAAAAATACCTGCAAAAAAAACATATAAAATAGACAGCTTCGGTTCGGGGTGTGTGTCTTTTTTAAGATAATAAAGAAGCCAAATAATACTTGGAAAGAGAGCAAGGATAAAAAGTGAAAAGTAAAGCATGGTTTTTTAGTATATTTTTATGTTTCTGGCCACTTTTCTATCAGTAAAAGGTCTTTTTCTGCTGTTTTGGGGATTAAAGACCATATTTTTTCTGTTAAAAAAGGCATAAAAGGGTGGAGAAGTTTTAGCTGTTCTGTAAGTTGCAAGTAAAGGTTTTGTGAGGCAGAAAGACGATCCTCTTCTTTTCCTTGATATATACTTTCTTTGCTTTCTTCAATCATTATATCGGCAAATGTGTGCCAAAAGTAATGATACAATTTTTCTCCTGCTAAATAAAGGCGAAAATTTTCTATATCATTAGTTACTTCCTTGATGTGTTTTGATAGTTTTTTAGCCCTAGTTGTATCTTTTTTATTCAAAGGAATCTTTTTTTGAATAATTTTTTGTAGATCTTTTTCTTTTTCTGGTAAAGAAAGTAAAATAAAGCGCGAAGCGTTCCATATTTTATTTGCGAAGTGTTTTTGTGCCTTTATTTTTTCTTCCGATATTTTTATATCATTTCCAGGAGAAGCGCCGATAATTAAAGACATTCTTAGGGCGTCTGTTCCGTATTTTTCCGCAATGCCAATAGGATCCATTACATTTCCAAGAGACTTGCTCATCTTTCTTCCTGCTTTATCGCGGACTATTCCGTGAAGATAGGTGTAAGAAAAAGGAACTTCTCCAAGAAGAACGGTGGTCATAAGTATCATTCTTGCTACCCAGAAAAAGAGAATATCATATCCTGTTTCAAGGACGGTTGTTGGATGATAGTTTACAAGATCGTTTCCTTCTTCGTATTTTTTTTCATTTTTCTTTTTTTCCGGCCATCCAAGAGTAGAAAAAGTCCAAAGTGCAGAAGAGAACCAAGTATCTAATGTGTCGGGATCTTGTTCCCATTCACCCTCTAAGGGTTTTTCTCCCACAAAAAAGGAAATATTTTCTTTTTTTGAGTTATCTTTTGGATAATATACTGGTATGCGATGGCCGAACCAAATCTGCCGACTTATACACCAGTCGCGAAGATTATCTATCCAATGAAAGTATGTTTTCTCGAAGCGTTGAGGAAGAATAGAAACATGTTTTTTCTTTACTGCCAATTTCATTAATTTTTTAAGAGTTGTTTTCTCTCCTTTTTTGACAAAAGAAAGAGAAGAGTGGGGAAAAGTAAAATCTTTATTTACTGCGACAAACCATTGAAGTTTTGGGAGTGGCTCAATAAGTCCCCCCGTTCTTTCTGCCCTTGCAATGTTCTGTTTTATTTTTTCTTCTTTTAAAAGAAGGCCATTTTTTTTTATTTTTTCTAAAATAAGTTCTCGGGCTTTTGTTGTTTTTAATCCAAAAAACTCTGATTTTGGGAGAGAAATTTTTGCATATTCATTAATCACTTGTTTTACCTCAAGGTCGTGGCGATTAGCAATCTCCCAATCAACAAAACTGTGTGCTGGTGTTACCCCGACAGCGCCGGTCCCAAAAGAGGGATCCACTTCTTTATCGGCAACAACTTTTATTTTTAATTCTTCTCCTGCAAAGTTTACACGGAAAGTTTTCCCAACGTATTTCTTATATCTCTTGTCTTTTGGGTTTACCGCTACTCCGGTATCTCCGAGTTTTGTTTCTGGTCTTGTTGTTGCAATGGGGATAGGAAAATCTTTTTCATAATAAAAAGTATAAAGAGTTCCCTCTGATTCTTCGTGCTTTACTTCGTCGTCAGAAACAGAAGTTTGCCCTTTTGGATCCCAGTTTATAATTCTTATTCCGCGATAAATAAGACCCAGATCGTGAAGGGTTTTAAAAGCGGTTACAACAGCATTGTTTCTTTTTTTATCTAATGTATATGCTTCGCGACCCCAATCTACAGAAGCACCCATTTTTTTTATTTGACTAACAATAGTATCGTGACTTTCTTGTGCAAAACTGTTTACTCTTTTTAAAAATTCTTCTCTACCTAAATCGTGTCGGTTCTTTTTTTCTTGTTTTTGAATTATTGATTCTACCTTTGATTGTGTGGCAATGGCTGCGTGGTCTGTCCCAGGAACCCAGAGAGTTCGATATCTTTTCATACGATAAAAACGAACAAGAATATCTTCTGTAGTGGTGCCTACTGCGTGGCCAATATGCAAAACGCCGGTTACATTTGGAGGAGGAAGAATAATAGAGAAATGAGGTGCGTCTGGAGATGTTTTCTTTTTCTCTATACAAACATCAGGATTAAAAAATCCACTTTTTGACCATTTTTCATAAATCTCTTTTTCTGCCTCTTGGGGATTGTAATTTTTTGGAATCTCCATAAATAAAAAAAGAAAAGTTTAATGTTTTTTCTTTAAGGATTATATTTTATCATAAATCTTTAAATTTGCATTTGCTTTTATTTTTTTTACATCTTTTATTTTTTCCCCTATGGTTGCTGCCGCTCCTATCATCTGTGCATTATCTGTGCACAGAGAAATAGGGGGAAGAAAAAATTTTATGTTTTTAAAAAAGTTGATTTGAAGTTTCTTTACTTTTTTACGTAAAACTTTATTTGCCGTTACCCCCCCACCGAGAATAACTGTTTTTGCTTTATAGTTTTTAATAGCTTTTTCTAATTTAAAGAGAAGAACATCAGTTGTTGCTTCTTCGATTTCCCTTGCCATCTGCGTAATATAATTTTCGTCTTTTTGAGTCTTTTTATCTCGTGAAAGAAAATCATATAAAACAGCGGTCTTTAATCCGGAAAAACTAAAATCATAATTTTTTGTGTATTTCATTGGTCTTGGGAGATTGATCGTAAAAAGGTTCTTATGACGTGCTTTAGCTGCCTTTTTAGCAATTGCTGGCCCTCCAGGATATCCTAATCCTAAAACTCGTGCTGTTTTATCAAAGCACTCGCCGGCGGCATCATCTCTTGTTTCTCCAAGAAGAATAAATTCAGAAAGAGACTTTATAAGGACAAGTTCCGTATGTCCTCCACTGGCAATAAGAGCCACTGCTGGAAAATCAGGATTTTCCTCTTTAAACAAAAAGGATAAAATATGAGCCTTGATGTGATTTACTGGGATGATAGGAGCTTTCAAGTAAAGTGCGAGTGTTTGAGCAAAATTTACTCCTGTCCAGAGACAAGGTTCTAATCCCGGGCCAATAGTGACGGCAACAGCATCTACTTTTTCTATTTTATATTTTTCAAAAAATATGCGGAGTTTTTTAGGGAAAGGATTTTTGGGAGAAGAAATGTTTTCTATGTTTTTTGGGGTTTCAACTTTTCCTTTTTTTAAGATTCTGGCTTTTCTTGTTGCTTCTTCTGTTGCAGGAAGAAGGTTTTTTTCATGTTCTCTTTTTGCTTCTGACGGATGAACTCCTCCCCATTTTTCATGAACTTTATCTTGAGAAGAAACAACACTTCCGAGTGTTTTTATATTCTTGTTCTTTTTTTCTATTATTGCTATGGCTGTATCGTCGCAGGATGTTTCAATAGCTAAAATAATCATAATACTTGCTTCTTTTTTCTTTTTATAATAAAATACTCTGCGTAAAAAGACAAAAATAGCATCAAGGTAAGTTTCCCATAAAAAGGTTAGAAAGGGAAGAAAAAGAAAAAATCCTAAGGCCCCGTCGTCTAGCCTGGTCTAGGACGCCAGGTTTTCATCCTGGTAACAGGGGTTCAAATCCCCTCGGGGTCACACAGAAACTGCACTTATTCTAAGTGCAGTTTTTCTTTTAAAAGCTCTGTTCTTTTTCTTAAAGAAGGGTGTTTTGTAAGATTAGGATCTTTTTGCAGAATATTTTTTGCAGAATCTTTTGCACTTTCCACTAATGAGCGATCTCTAAAAGCGTTCATCGTAAAATCTGGATTTCCCCACTGTCTTTTTCCCAAAAAATCTCCTGGTCCGCGAAGCTCCAAATCTTTTTCAGCAAGTTGAAATCCTGTTTTTGAAGAAAGAAGAGCGTTTAGGCGGTTTTTTATTTTTTCACCCCAAGAGCTTGTGAAAAGGAAGCAGTACGACTGAAAATCTCCTCTTCCTACTCTTCCTCGGAACTGGTGTAACTGTGCGAGTCCAAACATCTCCGCTCCTTCAATAACTATTATCCCTGCGTTTCTTATATCAACTCCCACCTCTACAACGGAAGTAGAAACAAGAATATCAATTTTTTTCCTTTTAAAATCTTTCATAGTTTTTTCTTTTTCAGAAGATTTCATTTTTCCATGAAGAGAGCCAACTCTAAACTCTGGAAATATTTTTTGGGAAAGATTTTCTTTTTCCTCTTCTACTGATTTTAAATTTGCCCAGGGAGAATCATTCTTTTCTTCTGATTCTTCGATGCGAGGGCAGATAAAGAAAGCTTGTCGACCTTTTTTTATTTCTTTTCTAATAAACTCATAAGCTTCCTTCCTTTTTTTTGGAGAAACAAGTTTTGTTATTACGCTTTTTCTTTCTTTAGGCATTTCATCTATCACAGAAAGAGAAAGATCTCCGTAAACAGTAAGAGCGAGTGTTCGTGGAATTGGTGTTGCGGTCATAGAAAGAAGATGAGGGATTCCAGAAGATTTTTTTAAGCATAGTTTTGCTCTTTGCTCTACCCCAAAGCGGTGTTGTTCGTCTAAAATAACAAGGGCGAGATTTTTAAATCTTACTTTTTCTTCAATTAAAGCGTGAGTTCCCACCAAAAAGAGAAGCTCCCCGTCTCTTATTTTTTTTATGAGCTTTTCTTTTGATATCTCCAAAGTATCACCTTTTAGTTTTTTTGAGCGAATTTTGTCTTTTTTCCCCGTAAGAAGACCGATATCAATCTTAAATCTCCAAAGAAGTTTGGCAATTTCATCAAAGTGTTGGCGAGCAAGTACTTCAGTGGGTGCCATAAGAACAACCTGATATTTTCCTCTTGTTGCTACAAGTGATGCGATGACAGCAACAATAGTTTTTCCTGATCCAACATCTCCTTCTAAAAGACGGTTCATGGGAGAGCTTTTTTCCATATCTTTTAAAATCTGCCAAGCTGCTTTTTTTTGTGCATCGGTTAGTTTGTAGGGGAGCTGTGAAACAAGTTCTTGTATTTTTTCTATATCTATTGGGACAGGAACCCCCTTTTGTAAAGAAAGGGCCATTTTTTGCTTTAAAAGAGAAAGTTGAAGAAGAAAAATTCTTTCAAAAGATATTCTTTTTTGTGCCTTTTTTACTGCGGAAAAAGAGGAAGGGGAGTGTATTTCTCGGAGAGCCCAAGAAAAAGAGCAGAGACCATTTTTTCTTATAGTTTCTCCCGGAAGTGTTTCTTTTATTTCTATTTTTTCTAAAACAGAACTGATAATAAAACGAATCCACTTAGAAGAGACGCCTTTTGTCTCTGGATATATAGGAAGGAGTTTATTTTTTTTCTTCAGTGAATCTGTTTTTTCAAAAAAAGGATTTGTAAAACATAGGCCATCTTTTGAACGTTTTACATTTCCGGACAAAAGAAGCGTTTCTCCTTTTTTTATTGTCTTTGCTAAGTAGGGCTGGTTAAACCAAACTGCCTCTATTTCTCCCGAGGAATCTTTTATTTTTGCTTTTGAGTAAGAAAAATGTCTGTAGGCAGTTTTTCCGGAAGAAATACTTATAACTTCTCCGCAAACAACATACTTTTCTTCGTGAAAAATAGAAGAGATAAGTGTTTTTCTAGAAAGATCTTCATAACGAAAGGGAAAGTGAAAGAGGAGATCTCCCACGTTTTTTACTTTCATTTTTTCAAGGCGTTTTTTATAAACTGGGCCAATATTTGAGACTTTGTCTATAGGAGTGGAAAAATTCATAATTTTTTGTGCGCCCGGCAGGGCTCGAACCTGCAACCTCCAGATCCGCAATCTGACGTTCTATCCAGTTGAACTACGGGCGCCTAAGCCCTTATATTATATCTAAATTAACTCTTCTTGCAATTCGTTTCTTATTGGAAAATTATCAAAAGATT
>JAGYMX010000012.1 GCA_018400405.1 bacterium | reverse complement strand
GTGCGAACCGTGGGATCCGTGTGAGGAGTGTGAAAGATGTGAGCCGTGAGAGCTGTGCGAGGCGTGGGAGCTGTGCGAAGAGTGAGAGCTGTGCGAAGAGTGAGAGCTGTGCGAAGAGTGAGAGCTGTGCGAAGAGTGAGAGCTGTGGCAGTCAGTTTCTGTATCAAAGCTACTTGAGTGGTAGGCAAGCATTGTTGTTTCTATCCCGCTTAGTGAAGAAATTTTATTACCATCTACTTCTTTTGCTTCAGCATCTAAAGAAGGATCTTTAAAAAAACTTCTGTGATTTATAGAAGTATTCATTGCTAAAAAAAGACTCATTACGGCAACATTTATTCCGAGTTCAACAACATCCTCTTTACTTATTTTTCCTTCTTCTTTTTGAAGGAAGTTTTTTATATCTTTTTTTATTTTGGGAAACTTTTTCATGAAATTTTCTTATAATTTTTTCACTTAAAGTATAATTAGAAAAAAATAAGAGTCAAATTAGCACTTTATAAGTGCGTATAAGTGTGATATATTTTTTGGAGAAAAATGAATAAACCTATAAAAAAAACAGTAGTTTTTATTGGATATGATTGTAACAACAACTGTAGATTTTGTATGGAACAAAACGTAAGAAGAGAAGCGTCACAGAAAAAAGAAGAAGTAATGGCAGAGATGTTGAAGGCAAAAAGCCGAGGATCAGATTATTTAGAAATAATTGGCGGAGAAGCAACAATAAGACCTGATTTTTTAGATATTGTAAGATTTGCTAGAAAATTAAAGTTTCAAACAGTTATGATTGCAACGAATGGGAGAATGTTTTCTTATAAAAAAAAAGCATATGAAGCAATTGAGGCAGGGCTAAATAGTGTTGTTTTTTCTATTCATGGACACAATGCAAAAATTCACGATTATTTAACGAGAGTACCGGGAAGCTTTAATCAGCTTCAGCAAGGGATAAAAAACATAAAAGTGGTCACAAAAGAGCTTGGAGTAAAGATACATATCGGAACAAATACAACAATAGTAAAACAAAATTATAAACATCTTCCTAAAATAGGGAAACTTATTAAATCTTTTGGGATAAAAAATAGCGAGTTCATTTTTGTTGATTGCAATGAGGGGGGTGCTTATAACAATTTTTTCGATCTCGTTCCTCGTATATCTGACGCTGCTCCTTATATTCACAAGTGTCTTGATCTGTATAATCCTAAAGATGAAAGAAGCAATTGGGACATCAGGTATGTTCCTTTGTGTTATTTTACAGATTATCTTGGGCAAGTAAGTGAGCTTCGAGAAAAAAAAATATTTAAAACAGATCAGGTAGGAAGAGGGGCCATAGGAGGAAGTTATGATTATCAAGAAAAAAGAAAAAATTTTTACCGAGTAAAGCCAGAAAAATGCGCAAAGTGTATTTTATATCAATATTGCGAAGGAGTGTGGCGCTTTTATTACAAAAAATATGGAGGAAAAGAATTAAAACCTGTTTTGAAAATAACAGAAGAACAAGAAAAAAAATTAAAAGAAATAATTTAATTTTATGTTTATTTTTTGTGCTTGGAATCTTTGTAACAACAACTGTATAATGTGTACAAATCCGCGAGGGTTTAGGAATAAAGAAGATGCAAAAAATTATCTTCTTCCGGAACTTTTAGAAAGAATTAAAAGTCGGAAAAAAGAGATTTTATTAACTGGAAGAGAAATAAATTTAACAGGAGGAGAACCAACAATTCATCCTCAATTTTTAACTCTTCTTCAAAAATTAAGAAAAGAATTTCCATCTAACAGTATCTGTTTTGCGAGTAACGGGAGAAGATTGGTGTATAAAGAATTTACTAAGGAACTTTTAAGAATCAACAATTTAAAGCTCCAAATAGTGATTCACTCTGCGAATCCAAAAACTCACGATGAAATAACCGGTGTTCCGGGAAGTTTTCAACAAACAATTGAAGGTTTAGAAAATTTCTTTAAATTTCGCAATAAAACTCATTTTATGGAGTTAAGGGTTGTTCTTTTAAGACAAAACTTTCAAGAGTTAAACAATATATATAGCTTAATGCACGAAAAGTTTTCTTCTGCAGAACGAGTAGCAACAATTTTCCCAGAGTATGAAGGAAAGGCAGAGGAAAATATAAAAAAAATCAAAATAACTTTTGAAGAAATTAAGCCATATATTGAAAATGCAATTGAAAATTGGGGGAAAAAATTTAAAAACTTTTATTTATATCACTTTCCACTTTGTACAATAAACTCAAAATACTGGGGATTTTTAATGCGATCTCTTCCCCCAGATCACCCAGAAGTTTTTTTTATGGAGAAGTGTGACTCTTGCTTTTATAAAGATTCTTGTTTGGGGGTTTATAAAAATTATGTTCATTATTTTGGAAAAGATTTTTTTTCTCCGATAAAAAGAGAAATTAAAGGAGTAAGAAAAAATTCAAGTAATTATTACTGCCCAATTAAAAAAAATAAGTAATTTAAATTTATTTTTTTTCTATCTTATAAAGAAAAATATGATGTTTATCTTCTTTATAAGAGACAAGTTCCTTTTCTAATTTAAAAAACTTAAATATTTTTTCTTCAAAAACTATCGGGTCTATTATCTTATAATTATCAATAATCTGCTCAGAGGTAAATCCTATTCCTGATTGAGAAGCATATACTTTATCTTTCTTTGATATTAGCGGGAGTATTTTTTCTATATCTGAATTTTTTTCAACACAAATAAAATTACCAGCGATTGGCATTACATGAAGAAATGTTCTGGTGCCGTTTATTATAAAATAAGTTTTTTCTCCTCTGGAAATATCAAAACTTTCTTTGTCTTGTAAAAAACGAGAAATATTATTTTCATAAGATAGTTTTTTATACTCTTTATATTCTTTTTTTGCCGTTTGTCTTCCGAGGGTAATAAGATACTTTAATCTGTTATCAAAAAAAAGATCAGCATGTTTTTGGAAAGTTAACGGGAAGAGAGCGGTTAAAAAAACAAAACAAAATATAATTTGCAAACAAAAATAAAAAAGAAAACTCTTATTTTTTAAAAGAAAACCGAAACCGATACCAGACAAGATAATAAGAGGAGTAATGACAGTAATAAGATATCTGTATCCTCCAATTCCCCCTACGGTGTGAAAGTAATTATAGAAAAAAAATAAAAACAAAAAATGAAAACCAAAAAATATAGCTATTTTTCTATAAAAAAAGTTTTTCTTTCTAATGAGAATAATAAAAGAGATTATACCAAGAAAAAAGAAAAATCCGGTTAAATCTCGAAAGTTTGTAATAATACTTACTGCTTCGGTAATGTTTTTTTCTAAAAAAGAAGATGCCCCAGTAATTACATTATAAATATAAGAAAAAAAATTACCTTCATATTCGTATGTTTTTGTGTGAAGTGCTTCATCAAACTGGGCTCCGGAAAAGTACATTCCAAGGACAGAGATCGTTCTCGGGAGAAGAAGCAAAAAAAAGAAAAGGAGATAACAGTATATTTTTTTCCATTCTTTTTTTAAAAAAAGAAGATAAAAAAAGATTAAAAAATAAGGAAAAATGATATACTCAATTCGTGAACCCGCGGAAAGAAGTGCTGACGCTATTGCGGGGAAAAAGAAAAGATAGTTTTTTGTTTTTATTTGAAGCGATGCAAAAAAAAGAGAAAGTATAGAGAAAAAAAGTGCAGGAAGTGCGTAATCCTCAGTCATGCTAAAAGCAAAAACCACAGGACTTATAAGATAAAAGAAAGATCCCGCATAAGCTGATTTTTCGTTTTTTGTAAGGTTTCTAATGAGAAGATAGAGAAGAAAAACAGAAAGAAAAAAGCCAATAAAATTAAGAGCAACAATAAATTCATAACTTATTCCTCCGAGAATCTCGGAAAACAATTTATTTCTCCAAAGGTAAACAGGACACCTGATATTGGCTATAATCTCTTGCCAATTTTTAGTGTTTTGAGTAGATGTTAACCAAACGCCAAAATCTCCTCTTCCAGAAAATGTTTTTGGTACAAAAAAAAGCCCATAAAGAAAAAAGCAAAAATTAATAAGAAAGAGTGATAAGGGAATTTTTTTTAATTCTAAGAAAATTTTTTTTCTTAAAAGAAATAAAAAAACAAGAAGCACAATCACTCCCATCAAAAGAATTGTTCCAGAGATGTAATCAATTAAAAGATTTGAAAAAAGCATTTTTCTTTGCCTGCTTTAATTCTTTTGTGATATAGTAGCAAAAAACAGTAATAAAGTATATAAGATTTATGAAAATGGAAATTAGTAAAAAAGAAAACAGTGCTTTTCTTTTTCTTCATTGCGATCTTTACTCTCTTGAAGCAATATATAATGCTGCTTATAGTTTTTTAGATAAAGTATATATTTTTTTTAGTAAAGAATCTTCAAAAAAGATAAAGATAAAACTAAAAGCAAAAGAAAAAAGAGAAGAAAAAGAAATAGAGATATTAGCTGGAAATTTTTTAAATGAAGTTATAAATACGGGTCTTCGGGAGATGATTTACAAAGAAAATAAAAATATTGGGAAAATAATGTTAGGTGCCGCTCTTCTTTCTTCTTCAAGGAATTTACAAGAAGAAGTTAGAAAGAAAAAAGAAGAAAATGATAACAATTCTTCTCATGAAAAATCTAACGAAGACCCATTGGGGATTGCTGTTCCTTGGGAAGAAAAATATGAAAAATAAAATAAATAATTTAAAAAAAATTGGTATAGGGGAAGATGATATCTATCCTTTTTATTTTGACGAGTTTGGAAAAAAATATCTGTTGACGAATGATTTCGGAAACTATGTTTTTTTGTCATCGGAGGAGTTTAAAAATTTTTTAGAAGAAAAACTAAATAAAAAATCAAAAATTTATCTTGATCTTTGGAAGAAAGGTTTTATAAAACATGATCTTTCTCAGTATGAAGATCTCAAAGAACAGTGTAGGAGATGTAAAGCATCACTTTTTTCTGGTCCAGGGCTACATATTGTGGTAGTAACAAAAAGATGTAATCAAAGCTGTATATACTGCCAAGCAAGCGCAAAGGGGATGAGTGATAAATCTTTAGATATGGACACTAATACTGCAAAAAAAGCAGTAGATATGATCTTACAGACCCCGAATAATTTTATTACTATTGAGTTTCAGGGAGGAGAGCCCTTGGCCAACTGGGATACGGTTAAATTTATAATTCAATATGCGAAAAAAGAAGCAAAAAGAAAAAGAAAAGTAGCCAAATTTTCTCTTGTGACAAATCTTTCTCTAATGGACGAAAATAAACTTAAGTTTTTAACAGACGAACTTGTTGGAATCTGTACATCACTTGATGGACCAAGAGAAGTTCATAATTATAATCGGCCGTATGCAGATGGTGATAGTTATAAAGAAACGGTAAAATGGATAAAAAAATACGAAGAAAGAAGAAAATTTCTAAAAAAAGAAGGCAAAGAGTTAACGCGTATTGGTGCATTGGTGACTATTTCACGAAAATCTCTTGCTTATCCAAAGGAAATTATTGACGAATATTTAAAACTAAACCTTACAGGAATTCACTTACGCTCTTTGAGTTATTTGGGGTATTCAGGAGGACCGTTAAAAGAAAAGATCGGATATAGTCCGGAAGAGTTTATAACTTTTTGGAAAAAGGCAGTTGATTATATTATAAAGATTAATCTTGAGGGGAATAATTTTCACGAACGAGGAGTGCAAATAATGGCAAAGAAAATTTTAAAAAAAGAAGATCCTGGATATACAGAACTCAACTCTCCTTGTGGGGCGGGAAGAAGTCAACTTCTTTATGATTACGATGGCAGTATTTATACATGTGATGAAGGAAGAATGATAGAAGATGACACTTTCAAAATTGGTAATTTGGGAAAAGATGATTATGAAAAAATAATACAAAGCGATACGTTACAAGCGGTTTTAGCTGCGTCTATTTTAGAAAATCAACCTTGTGTGGACTGTGTTTACAAACCTTATTGTGGGATCTGCCCTGTTCAAAACTACGGAATGTACGGAACTCTTTTTCCACCGATAAAAAATACTGACAGGTGCAAAATCAATAAAGCACAGTTTGAGTATATATTCTCAAAAATTAGAAAAGATAAATATAGAAAAATTTTTGAAAGCTGGATTTCAACTCAAAAAAGAGAAAAATGAACTTCTTAGTTTTTTTATTTTTAATTCCTCTTTTTTTTATTGGGATAACTGTTGCTTATTTTGATTTTAAAAAAGGAGTTATTCCAAATAAAATTATTTTTGCCGGATTTTTATATGGAGTAATTTTATATTTAGGAGTTTTTTTTATTAATTTTTTTTATCTCCAATCAGAAAATCTCTCTTTTTATCTTTTGCAAGCTTTTTTAAACGGAGTTTTTTCTATTTTAGTAGGATACTTGATTTGGAAGATTAATTTTTGGTCTGCTGGTGACGGAAAGCTTTTTGGTCTTTATGGATTTCTTCTCCCATTAGAGTTTTACTCTGGATTTTATATTAATTATTTTCCAGCGTTTGCACTTCTTGTAAATCTTTTTATTCCCTTAATTTGTTGGATTTTTTTACAGGCAGTGATTTATGTTTTTAAAAAAAGAAAAAGTATAAAAAACTTTGTGAAGGAAAAAGATCTTTTGAAGTTAAGAAATTTAAAAAACTGGGGGAAAAAAATAATGTATTTTATTACAAGCATTACCCTTGCAATGATTATTATTCGCCTTCTTTTTGTCTTCTTTGAAAAAATATTTAAAATAACTCCTAACGGATTTGTTATTTTTCTTCTTCTTTTTTCCACAATATATGGGTTAGACCTTCTAAAGAAGAAAAATTATCTTGTTGAATTTGTAAAATATTTTGTGATCTTTGTTTTTTTTGGAACAATTCTTGCGAAAGGAGATTTTAATCAATTTTTTTCTCTTTTGAAAACTATTGCTTTCTTTGCAATTTTCATTGGATTTTTGAAAAGTTTTTTAATGCTTTATATTAGAAAAGGAGAAACAGAAGAAATAAGGGCAGTAGAAGCAAAAGAGGGGATGGTTCTTACCAAAGAGTGGAAGAGATATCTTTCCGAGAAGATATCGAAAATGACAAAAAGAGGGAAAGATAAGCACTTTAAAGATATGAAGGCAGAGGGCCTCACAAAAGAGCAGGCGAAGATAATAAGAGAACTTTTTTCTGATGACAAAAAATACAAAATTGAAGTATGCAATACTCTTCCCTTTGCTCTTTTTATGTTTTTTTCTGCCGGGTTTTCAGTAATAACTTACACGAACCTTATTCCTTTTGTTGTAGAGTTTTTTAACTTTTTTATCTATTTTTAATTTTTAAGCAAAATAAACTTTTTAAGTAAACAATTATCTCCTTAAAATTAACTTTTGAAACCCCCCTTTCTCTATCTTTAAAGATAATGGGAACTTCTTTTATCTTTAAATTATTCTTTTCTGCAAAGAGAACGGTTTCAATTTGAAAAGCGTAACCTTTTGACACAAATTTTTCAAAGTTAACAGTATCTAAAAAATTTTTTCCGTAACACTTAAATCCAGAAGAACTATCCTTTATCTTTGTTTTAAATAAAATTTTTGCAAAGAACCTTGCAATCGCACTTATTATTTTTCTTCTTGTTTTCCATTTTTTTACTTTTCCACCTCTAATAAAGCGAGACCCTATAACAAGATCGTTAGTTTTTGAAAAGCATAAAAGGCGAGGGATGTCTTCTGGAGAATGAGAAAGGTCACCATCCATTGTGATAACTCTCTCTGTATTTAAAGAAAGAGCACTCTTTATTCCACTAATAATTGCCGCGTGTAATCCTTCTCTCTTTTTTCGCGAAACAAGCTTTATAGAAGAATTTTTAAGAGTAAATTTTTTTATAGTCTCTACCGAGTTGTCTGTTGAGTTATCATCTACAAAAATAATAAAAAAATCATCCTTTAACTGTAAAAGTTTTTTGAGAAGAATAGGAATGTTTTTTTCTTCATTGAGGACGGGGATGACAATAGCGTTCTTTTTCATTTTATAGAGTTATTTTTTAAAAGCGATATACTTGTATCCAAGAAAGTTCCAAACTGATGAAAGAAAAAGCCCAGCACATGCCCCCAAGTTTGCAAGAAGAAGTTTTGAAGAAATGAGAAAGATACTTTCCCCCATAAAGAAAAATAAAGAAGATACAGTTATATTTAAAAAAAGAGAAAAACAAGTTACTAAAATAAAAAAAAGAAGTTCTTTTTTTAAATACTTTGAATATTTTTTAAAAACCCAAAACTTGTTCCAGAAAAAACTGTTTATAATGGCAATTGATGCAGCAATAGCTCGGAAAAGAAGATAATTTAAGTTTCCCTCTCCGATACCGAAAAGAAAAATAAGAAGATTCAAAAATGAAAAATCAATAATAACGTTCATTACTCCGGTGAGAAGAAATCTGGAAAACTGCAAGATAGTTTCTTTTCTTTCTTCCATAAGATAGGTTTTGTTTTTAAAAAAAAGTAATTTTTTATTAATACAATAATATTATATTTTAGTATAAATAAACAAAGTAAAAAAGCGAACACTTTTTAACGGGTATTTTTTTGACGAAAAAGATAATATTAAGTATATTAATATAATAAAAAAAGAAAGAAATTTTTATTGTTAAAAATTTTAATCATAAAGATCAAATTATTAAAAAATATGTTTGAATACGGAAATCTTATTTACAACGAAGTGCGTGGATGGCTCTTTTTTACAGAAAAAGATGAAGAGGATTTAGAAGAAGAAACACTAATAGGTGCTCTTAATTATCTTGGTAAAAAGGGTTGGGATGTTGTTACCTACAGTGATAATATAGGATATATTTTAAAAATTAAAAAAAATAATTCTAAAACAAAAAGATGAAAACAAAATACATAATAATTATAGTAGTCGTTGTGATCATTGTTCTTCTTACCGGAATTCTTTATTATACTTCTAACTCTAACGGAGGAGGTAATTTGCAAGAAGATAATGTGGGAAAAACCGAAGAAGAAAAAGAATTTTCTTTGGCGGACTTTTATTTATATCATGCCGGTGAAAATGGAGAACAAACTTTTCGTAACGCTGCAGTTGAAAAAACCGAATTTAAAAGAGGCGATTTTTTTGGTGTGACAGGAAGCTACACGGCGGACAAAGAAGCAGAAATCCAAGTAAGTATTTTAGATGAAAGCAAAGAAACTATTGAAGAAAAGGTGCTAGAACTAGGGGTACAAAGAGGAGAAGATAGAGGGTTTGACTCTTGTTGTAAAGAAGTTCCTGCGGAAGAAGGAAGTTATTATGCAAGTATCAAAGTAGATGGAGAGGTAAGGGAAACTATCTCTTTTACTGTTTCTCAGGGGAATGAAAATTTAGAATAAAATTTTAATAATGAATTTTCTCTTTTTTTCTCGGGGGAAAAATTTTTTTAGAAAGCTCAAAAAAAGAACATATCTTGTAGCAATATTTTCTCTTGCCTTTCTTTTTTTAGGGGCATTTTTTTGTGTAAAATTTGTAGATTTTAATCGAGGAAAAAAAGAAATAAAAAAAGAAAAAATTGTCCAAACTCTTTCTGTAGAAAATATCTCGGAAGACGGAGTAAAATTAAAAGGAAAAATCACAAATAATAAAGTAGATGGAATTTATTTCCAGTGGGGTGTGTTGGGAGACTCTAAAAAAACGGTAAAAGCAGA
>JAGYMX010000011.1 GCA_018400405.1 bacterium | reverse complement strand
AACAGGCACAAATAAAGCAAAAACAAGGCATAATAACCCTGATTTTGACAAACTGCTCCGCGGGTAGGATTCGAACCTACGGCCAACCGGTTAACAGCCGGTCGCTCTACCACTGAGCTACCGCGGAATGTTTAAAAAGAATTAACGGCGATAATTATAACACAGTTTAAAATTTTCTCAATCTTGATTTTTAAAATTCTTATTTTGAGTTTTAATCTTTCTTTAGTACCCTTCGAGACGTTCAAGTTGCTTGTGCTTCCTGATTTTTTCTAATGCTTTTGCTTGAATCTGTCTTATTCTTTCCCTTGTAACTCCAAATCTCTGCCCTACTTCTTCCAGTGTGTGAGTGACACCATCGTCCAGTCCGAAACGCATAGCAAGTATTTCTTTTTCTCTCAAGTCAAGATCAACTAAAATATCGTTTAAGCGCTCTCTTAAAAGCTTTCTTGCGGCTGATACTGATGGAGAAATCGCTTTTTCGTCTTCAATAAAATCTGCAAGTGTGCTACTGTCATCTTCGTCTCCAACAGGAGCTTCAAGAGAAGTTGCTGTTTGGTATATTTTTATAATATGTCTTACTTTTTCAATTTCAATCCCCATTTCCGCAGCTACTTCTTCGGGAGATGGCTCTCTTCCTAAGCTTTGGAAAAGTTCTTTTCTTGCTTTCACATACTTTGAAATTTTTTCTACCATGTGCACAGGAATACGAACCGTCCTTGACTGGTCTGCAAGAGCTCTGTTAATAGACTGCCTAATCCACCAAGTTGCATAAGTAGAAAACTTATAGCCCCTTCTCCAGTCAAATTTCTCTACCGCACGAAAAAGACCAAGATTCCCTTCTTGTATAAGATCTAAAAAAGAAAGCTTTGGAGATCTGCCAATATACTTTTTTGCAATAGAAACAACTAAACGTAAATTAGCACGAATCATCTTCTTCCTTGCGCTTTGATCTCCTTTTTCAATTTTTTTCGCAAGATCTATCTCGTCCTCAGACTTAAGCAAAGGCTCACTTGCTATTTCCTTTAAATAGCTCTGTATAGAATCAACACTTATTCCCATCACTTCTTCTACATCACGACGAGCCTTACTTCCAAGAAAACTTCTTTCTTTTTTTACTCTTACTCCCTTTTTCTTTAACTTAAGAATGAGTTTATCAAGTTCTTTTTTGTTCCTTTTTAGCCCAGGAACAATTTCATAAATATCAGAAAAATAAAGAATATTTTTTCGTCTTTCCGCTCTTTTAAAAAGCTTTTCCATCTTTTTTTCTGGAAGAAGTTCTCTTTTTTTCTTTAGTTTTTCTTTTGTTTTTGGAGAAACACTTTTCGCTGTTTTTTTAGAAGAAGTTTTTTTCTTTGCAGTTGTGGATTTTCGTTTTTTTAAAGAAGATACTTTCTTTTTTTTTGGAGAAGCTTTTTTTGTTGTCTTTTTCACAGATTTCTTCACCACTTTTTTCTTAGGAGTTTTCTTTTTTGCTCTCACGATATTCTTTTTCGCTGTTTTTTTAGAAGAGGTTTTTTTCTTTGGCGTGATAGATTTTGTTTTTTTATTTGAAAGAGAAGTGCTTTTCTTTTTTGGAGAAACTTTTTTTACTGTTTTTTTTCCTGTCTTTTTCTTTTTTTCTTCCTTTTTTTTCGCCATATATTAAGTGATAATAGATAATAAATTAAAAATTAAAGCGCTTGCATTTTTTTTGAATATTCGTCGAACTGTTTTGTAAGATCTTCTTCCTTTTTTTCATCTCCCGAATCCTCTGCCCTTTTTATTTCTTCTTTTATTCTATAAAGTTTTTCACGTAAGTACTCTTTTTTTATTTCCCGAATACAGATCTTTACTTCTTCTTTTGGCTTTTCTTCTTCTATTGAAGGAATAAGGAGAAGGTAGTTCAAATAGTCTTCTTCCTTTTTAGAAAGAGATTCTTTTTCTTTCTTTAAATATAATAAAATATTTTGGACATCTTCTTTGAAAAATGAAAATATTTCTTCATCTAAAAGTGAAAGAAATTCTTTTTCTCTTGCACACAACGCGGCAACTTTCTCTTCTAAAAGCTCTCTGCGTGTCTTTTTCTCTTTCTTTTCTTCTAAATCTTCCCTTGAGTAGGCATCGCTCTTTTTTTCTTCTTTTAACTTCCCCATTTCATCTAAAAGGGCTTCTTCTTTTATACCCAGAGAATCAGCAAGCTTGGAGATAAAATGAGAACGCTCAATGCTGTTTCTGATCTTTTTTATTTCTGGTAAAAGCTCTTTCGCAGCTTCTTTTTTTTCATAAGGATCAGAAATATCTCGCGAAGAAAGAGCATTTTGAAAGTAGAAGTCGATCACCGGCTTTGCGTTTTTTACACAATTCTCCCACTCTTTAGAATCACGAGAAACAGTATCTGCCGGATCTTCGTTTTCCGGCATAATAATTATTCGCACGTCAAACTCTTTTTCTAAAGCCATATCAATCCCTTTTTTTGTTGCTGATTTTCCTGCTTCGTCCATATCAAACGCTGTGCGAATTTTTTTTGTATATCTGCCTAAAATATCAAGATGTTTGTGTGTTAGTGCTGTTCCGGAAGAAGAAATTACATTTTTATATCCCGCCTGGTGACACAAGATAACATCCGTGTAACCCTCAACAATAACAGCAAATCCTTCTTTCCTAATTGCTGTCTTTGCTTCATGCATTCCATACATTATCGCACTTTTGTCATAAAGCATAGTTGCTGGTGTGTTAATGTACTTTGCTCTTTCATCTTCTTTGACTACTGTTCTTCCCCCAAATCCTACCGGATCTCCACTAAGATTAAAAATCGGGAAAATTACTCTTCCTCTGAAACGATCAAAAGACCCTCTCTCTGTAGAAATGCCCGCCTGAACAAGCTCTTCTCTTTTGTATCCTTTACCAATAAGAAACTTAGAAAGAGCATCTTTTTTTGTAGGCGCATAACCTATACGCCAAAGATTAATGCTTTCCTTACTAATTCTTCTTCCTAAAAGATATTTTTCTGCCTCTTTTCCTCCTTTTGATTCAGAAAGTTGCCTTTCGTAAAACATAGCTGACGTCTCACAGATATCTGTAAGCCGTTTTCTTTTTGTTTCTATCTGCGGATCTTGTTTTTTTAGCTCCACGCCTGCTTTTTTTGCAAGAATTCGCAAAGCATCTCCAAATTCTACCCCCTCGATCTTCATTACGAATTGGAACATATCTCCTCCCTCATTGCACCCGCCAAAACATCTCCATATTTGCCTTGTTTGATTTACAAAAAAAGAAGGTGTCTTTTCGGAATGAAAAGGACAAAGTGCCCGATAATTAGAGCCTGCTTTTTCAAGAGTGATGTAATCTTTTACTACATCAACAATGTCTAAACGGTTTTTTATTTCTTGGATAGGAGAATCATTCATAATAATAACATCACAAAACGCTTAAGCGCTTTGCTAATCTGCTGTATTATAGTGAAAAACCTCTTATTTTGCAAGGAGAGCTTTTATTTTAATTCGTAGATCCGTGCCTCATACGGCCTCATCTCTATTTCTTGCAAAAAGCTATTTTTCTTTACTTTGTAATTTGAAAAAAGAATATTTTTTTCTTTTTGTCTTAGCTTTTTCGGAAGAAGAAAAGAGTTATTTTCTTTTGAAAAATTAAGAACTATAAGCATTTCTTCTCTCTCAAAGCTCCGAAGATAAGAAAATATTTTTTCATCTTCTACAGAAAAAACTTGGAAATCTCCATAAACAAAAACTTTTTTTTCTTTTCTTAGTTTAATTAAGTACTTGTAGTAATTTAAGATAGAATCGCTTTCTTCTCCCTGTTTTGCAACATTTACTTTTTTATAGTTTGGATTTACTTTAATCCATGGCTCTTTGGATGTAAAACCGGCATTTGAAGAACTGTTCCACTGCATCGGTGTTCGTGCATTATCTCTACTGTGCCTATTTATTCTTCTTAAGACTTCTTTTTCTTCTATCCCTGCCTCTTTCATTTCTTTATACTTGTTTAAAGAAGCAATATCACGAAAATCATCTATTTTTTCAAACTCCACATTAGGCATTCCTATCTCTTCTCCCTGATACATAAAGGGAGTCCCTGGAAGAGTATAGAGGAGAGTAGCAAGCATCTTTGCCGATTCTTTGTGATACTCTTTATCGCTTCCAAACTGTGACACCTGTCGAGGTTGGTCGTGATTGCTCAGATATAAACTGTTCCAACCGTTGTTTTTTCTTACAAAATCCCACCTGATGAAAACCTTCTTTAGCTCTGAAAGTTTCCAGTTTTTACTTTCCCAAAAAGGATCTTCTCTTGTTAAGTCCATATGGTCAAAGTAAAAAATCATATCCAACTCTTCTCTCTCCCCTGCAACAAAAAGAAGAGCGTCCTCTGGACATACTCCCGGAGCCTCTCCTACTTTCATTATGTCATAAGAAGAAAGGACTTCGTCGTTCATCTCTTTCAAATAATCGTGAATCTGTGGACCGTTTAAAAAATAAGGTCTTCCGTCTCCATACTTTTCTCCTTTTTTTACTTCTCCATCTAGAAAACTTTTATCTTTAGAAAGCATATTGATCGTATCCATCCGAAACCCATCTACTCCTTTCTTGAGCCACCAGTGCATCATTTTATAAATAGATCTTCTTACCTCCGAATTTTCCCAATTTAGATCAGGTTGGTTTTTAGAAAAAAGGTGAAGATAATACTCTTTTGTCTTTTCATCATACTCCCATACAGAACCGCCAAAAAAAGATTTCCAATTATTTGGAGGTCCTCCGTTTTTTCCGGGACGCCAAATATAGTAATCCCTATAAGGATTATCTTTTGATTTTTTGGAATTAAGAAACCACTCGTGTTCATCAGATGTGTGATTTACCACAAGATCCATTAAAAGTTTCATCCCACCGGCATGAACTTTATCTATAAGAGCATCCATATCGCTCATCGTTCCAAACTCTTTCATTATCTTGTAGTAATCCCTTACATCATAACCGTTATCTTCATTAGGAGAGTCGTATACCGGAGAAAGCCACAAAATATCTACGCCAAGATTTTTTAAATAATCCGCTTTTTCTATAATTCCACGCAAATCACCAACGCCGTCTCCGTTGGTGTCTTTAAAACTACGAGGATATATCTGGTATACTACTCCTTCTTTCCACCATTTGTAACACATAAAAAATAAACTTTTTATAAAAGAGTAACACACGAAAAAAGACAAGACAACCCTTTTTAGACCGACAAAGACAAGAAATTCGTTGACATTTAGCCACTTTTACCATAAGATGTTTATCACGAAAAGGATTTCCCTTTTTTTTATTATTGCCTAATTTTTTAATCTTCATTCCTTAAATTTAATGTCTTCTTCAGGAAAAAACAAAAAAAGAAACGGGAACGGAAAAAAAAGAGTAGCAATGATAAGCGTCCACTCCGACCCCCTGGCAAAACTTGGTAGCAGAGAGGCTGGCGGACAAAACGTTTATGTTTCTGAGCTAAGCAAACACTTGGGAAGAATGGGATGGGCTGTTGATATTTTTACTCGTTTAACTCGTAGCAGAACAAAGAAAACAAGAAAGATAGCGAAAAATGTAACCGTCATCTATCTTAAAGGTGGACCACGACTCCATATTCCTAAAGAAAATGTTCTTGAGAAACTTCCCGAATTTTTGGGAAATTTTCTAAAATATAAGGAAGAAAATAAAATAAATTACAATCTTATACACGGGCACTACTACGACGGTGGGTGGGTGGCAATGCACGCAAAAAAAATACTGCGCGTACCAATGGTACAAACATTTCACTCCCTTGGACATGTAAGGCTAAGAGCACTGCAACGCTTTGAGAAAAAAGAAGTGGACGTGGCACCATTTGAAGAAAGGTTAAAAACAGAACAAGAAATAATGACATCGGCTGACAAGATAGTGGCAACAAACTTGCCAGAAAAAAAAGACATTCTTCATTACTACAATTTTAATTTCGAGAAGAAAATTGAGATTATTCCTTGCGGAGTAAACTTTAAACGTTTTAGAAAAATCAACAAAGAAAAAGCGAAAGAGCACCGGAACTTTTCAAAGGATGAAAAAATAATTCTTTATATCGGAAGAATAGACGGACGAAAGGGGCTTGAAACCATAATTCGCGCTCTTCCGGAAGTAATGAAAGAATTTTCTAAAAAAGACGAGAATGTAAGATTTGTTGTTGTTGGAGGAAAAATTGGAAAGCGGGGAGACAAAGAAGATATTAAAGAGGTTAACCGATTAAAGGAGATTGCAAAAGAAGTCGGCGTTGGGGAAAATGTAATCTTTAAAGGAAAGAGAGATCAAGAAAAACTTCGCTACTACTACTCCGCAGCAGATGTTTTTGTAACCGCCCCTTATTATGAACCCTTTGGAATGACAACATTAGAAACCATGCGTTGTGGAACGCCAATTGTCGCTTCTAATGTTGGTGGTCTTCCTTATCTTATAAAAAACAGAAAAACAGGACTTCTTTTTCCTCCAGGAAATCACAAATCACTTTCGAAAAAAATTATTTCTATTCTAAAAGAAGAGAAACTCTATGAAAAAGTTGCATCAAACGGAGAAAAGATGGTAAAAGAAGAGTATGGATGGAAAACTATTGCTACAGAGATAGCAAAATTGTACAATGAGTTAATAACATGAAAAAAAAGCTAAAAATTGCTTACTACTGCTCTAACAGGACTGTTTTTCCTCCCCCAAAAAACCTTATAACCGCAAATGCAGATGTGATGGAAAAGATTGCAAAAGAGATGATTGCAAAAGGTCATCATGTTTCTATTTACGCCTCCAAGGGTTCTTCTCTGAAAAAAGCAAAAATTACTGACCTTGACCTCCCCCCCCATCTTCTTGACGCTGCTTACGAAGAAGAAACATGGGTTCAAGATCTTCACATCGCTTATCGTCTAACATATATTAGTAAACTTATTGAGGATTCAAAGAAATTTGATATCATCCACCTTCATGTAGGACGTGTTATTTTTGGAATGCCTTTCGTAAAATTTTCTCACTGCCCAGTAGTTTTCACAATACACGAATCTTTTCTGCCCCAGTTTATCCCTGTAATGAACAAGTTTAAGAATTGTAATTTGGTATCGATATCTAACGCACAAAGAAAAGCTCTTCCTCATTTAAACTATGTTTCTACTATTTATCACGGAATTGAAGTAGAGAAATACCCCTTTTCTAAAAATCCAAAAAACAACCTTCTTTTCTTGGCAAGGGTGTCGCAAGAAAAAGGAGTAGAAAGTGCTATAGAAGTATCAAGAGAAACAAAAATACCCTTAGATATTCACGGACCGGGAAACAAGAATTATTTAGCAAAATCTGTCTTTCCTTTTTTGAGCAAAAAGGTGGTTTATCACGGAATGACAAAGCAGTATTCTAAAAAATGGTACAATGCCTATAAAAATGCAAAAGTTTTACTTGTCCCCATAAAGTGGGAAGAACCGTTTGGCTTAGTGATGATAGAGGCAATGGCCTGTGGAACACCTGTGGTTGCTTTTGCCCGCGGATCTGTTCCGGAAATTATAAAAGACGGGGAGACGGGATTTATTGTAAACTCCTCCTTAAAAGACAAAAGAGGTAATTGGATTGTTAAAAAAACAGGTGTGAAGGGAATGCAAGAGGCAGTAGAAAAAATATACTCTCTAAAGGAAGAGGATTATCAAAAGATGCGAAAAAAGTGCAGAAAACACGTTGAGGAAAAATTTAGCGTTTCTCGAATGGGAGATGATTACGAAAAACTTTATTCCCAACTTATAAAGTAAAACTCTAAAAATAAAATTTCTGGACAGTTTGTTGTAATAAGATATACTTTTAAATATGGGGGACGATTTTTTAAAAGAAACCTTACAAGAAACAGCAGATCGCTTAAAAAACTTTCCCGGAAATGTAAAAGGAGAAGTTTTTCGCACACATGCAGACTACATTGAGCACAAAGAAGGGAAAGAAGGAGTAAAAAAAGTAGAGGAAAAAATGAAAGAGCTCGGTATTCCAATAAGATTAAGAGACATAAAACCATTTGAGTGGATAAGTGAAGGGTGGAGTTCTCTTACTATTCTTGTAGCAAAAGAGGTTTTTGATTGGAGTGACGAAGATGTTTTTGAAATGGGAAGATTTGCTCCAAGATTTTCTTTTATTATAAAAGTTATGATGCAATATCTTGTTTCTATTGATTCTTTATTTGAAAACGCTTCTAAATACTGGGAAAAAAATTACGACTTTGGTTCTTTTGATGCTATAAGCTTTGATAAAAAACAAAATAAAGTAATTGTCCGCGAAAAAGGTTTTAAAACACACCCGACAATCTGTGTTTATCACGCCGGCTACTTTAAAGGACTTACAGAGTTTGTAATAAAAACCAAAAATATTTCTATTACAGAAACAAAATGTGTTCACAGAGGAGCAGATTACAACGAATTTTTAATTGAGTGGAATTAATATCAAACTATGGAATTTGAAACACTAGAAGACATTGCAAAAGAGCTAACAAAGATTCCTGGAAAAGTGCGTGGGGAGATTTTTCTTGATCATGCCGAATATATAAAACAAAAGGAAGGACGAGGTGGATTAAAAAAGTTAGAAGAAAAGTTGTCTGATTTAGGCCATCCAATTTCCTTTAAAAAAATTGGGGCCCTTGAGTGGAAAAGCGAAGGATTAAGCTCTCTTATTGTTGTTGTCTCTAAAGAAATTTTCTTTTGGGATAAAGACGATGTTTTTGAAATGGGAAGATCTGCTCCAAGATTTTCTCTTGGCTTGAAACTTCTTGTCCAGGGAGTTGTTTCACCAATAAGATTGTTTGAAGAATCTCATATATACTGGAAAAATCTCTTTGACTTTGGTTTTTTAGAACCTGTAGAGTTTAATGAAGAAGAAAAATTTGCTATAATTCGTATCAAGGGTTATAAAACACATCCCCTTCTTTGTACCTACCATGCAGGATATCTAAAAGGGCTTGCCGAATTTGTATTAAAAAGCAAAAATATTTCTGTTACAGAAAGAAGGTGTGTTTATAAAGGAGATTCTTTTGACGAATATAAGTTAGAGTGGAGGTAGGAACTTTTTTGTTCATTAAAAAATAAAGGAGTGATGGTTTTTGACAAAAGTTCTTTTTCTAGAAAATTATAAGAGAAAGAAAAAGGAGGATTTTTTAAGAGATATTTACAACACGTATTTGGATGACTTGTACGACATAAGTGAAGGATTACAGGAGACAGAAGACTTTCTTTTAGAAATAGAAAATAACTACGGATCAAAAATACTTAAAAAAGTTTTCAAAAAACTTACAAAAAGAGAGAAAGGGGAAATTGAAGAAATCTTAAATACACTTCGCTTGAGAATAGATTGTATCGAAAGAAGGGTCAGTATATCTCCCTTTTACAAAAAAGAAAAACCGCCATAAATATTGTGGCGGTTCTTTTTTTGTGGTATAATAAAAAAATATAGCTGCTCATTAAAAAATAAAAAAGGAGGATTCCCCGTGAAAAAGAAAAATCATATTCTTGTCGCTGGGATCATTTTTCTTCTCTTGTGGCCACTTTTTGTGCTTTACCCAAACCCCGCAAAAATTTTTACCAGTTTTTCTCGTTTACTTAACCCTCCAGTAAATTACTACGTAGAAGAGATAAAGCCACTTTTAAAAAAAACATACAACAAAAGTCCTCGAGAAATAGAAATAATGGTCAAAAAAGAAATTCCTTATGAGTATGATTGGGTGACAAGTAATCTTCCCTGGTACTTTCCTACCGTGGAAGAAGTTTTACAAAGAGGGAAGGGAGATTGTAAATCTCGTCTTCTCGTAATGGCCTCTATTTTTGAGTTCTATAAAATCCCTTACAGTATTTATTTTTCTCCAACACATATTTGGATAGACTACGAAAGAAAACCAACAACAAAAATAGAGTCAAAAGATATCGCAATTGCTTCTTCTGGCAAGGGAGGAGTAAGAGTTAGAGTTCCAAAAATAGATTTTAAAACATCATCTTCTGTTATCAAGAGGTCATTTTGGAACCCAATGCCCAAAGAAAAAAAGATTTTTCTTTTCTTGGGGTCTATATTTTTCTTGTTTTTTGTCTTCATACCAGAAAAAAAAGAAAAAGAACTTTTAAGCCTTGTCGCTTTAAGAGCGAATGAATAATTCGCTCTTTTGTTTTTTCTTTTTTCTATGATATGGTATAAAAATATTAAATTAAGATATATAAAAGTTATGTCTTTTTTAGTTGCTGGACTTTTTGGGGGTCTTCTCCGCGGAGGAGTTGGTCTTGTAAAATATATTACCTCTTATAAGGACGTTCAAATTCGACCATATTACTTTATGGGAGCAGTTTTACTTTCAGGAGTAATCGGATATGTTTCTGCGTGGATAGCAAAGGACGCCGCAGATATCTTTCTAGATATTGATACCCTTCCGCTTTCTTTTGCGGTAATTGCCGGATATGCAGGAGGTGATTTTATTGAGAATCTTTTTAAGATAGGAATGAAGGAGCCTCATCTTTTTGAGGTAGGTAAAAAAATTAAAAATATCGTCTCAAAAACAACAAAGTAACTTCTGTCTTCTCCATAACTTCTCTTAATAAATTTACCTCGAAAAAGAAAATATTATGCAATAAATTTCATAATCTTAAAGAGCTTGAAATTGAGCCGTGCGGGGTCTGACCCCGCACAGCTCCATTTTTTTGTTTTTTAGTCAATAATCCATGTTGGGCCTTCTCCTCCGGAACAGTTTGGTTCTAATGTGCCGT
>JAGYMX010000010.1 GCA_018400405.1 bacterium | reverse complement strand
CAGGAAGCCACTTTTTAAACTCTTTTTTATAAATTGAAAAAGGAAACTCTATCTTTTCCGACTCACCCTTCATTATAAAAGCAAGATAATACCAGCAAGAACCAGCCCACTGAGGCATTGTGTTTGTTTCTCTTCTTGCTTTCCCGTTACAAAGCGGACACTTCGTATTTACCCACTCTTCTATTTTTGAAAGAGGAGATTCTCCCGTTCCTGTCGGCTCGTATTTTTCAACCTCAGGAAGCATTAAAGGAAGATCTTCCTCCTTTAAGGGAACTGTTCCACACTTTTCACAGTGAACCACAGGGATGGGCTCTCCCCAGTATCTTTGTCGTGAAAAAACCCAGTCTCCAAGTTTATAATTTACCGCCCTCTCTCCAGTTCCCGATTTTTCTAACATCTTTATTATCTCTTCTTTCCCCTTTTTTGAGTTCATCCCAGAAAACTTCCCAGAATTTATCATCTCTCCTTCACCTGTAAAAGGAACCTCTTTTGATCTAATTACTTCTCTAATCTCTAACCCGTATTTTTTTGCCATTTCGTAATCTCTCTCATCATGTGCGGGGACAGACATAACCGCTCCTTTTCCGTAAAAACCAAGAACGTAATCTGCCACCCATACGGAAACCTCCTCACCGTTTACCGGATTTGTTGCTTTTAATCCTTTTATCTCTACCCCTGTTTTTTCTTTCGCCAAATCAACACGCTCGAGTTCCGATTTCTTTTTAGATTTTTTTACATACTCTTCAACATCTTTTTTATTTTCTACAATAACTTCTTCTTTTAGTATTTTCTTCACTAAGGTATGCTCTGGGGCTAAAACTAAAAAAGTTACTCCGAAAAGAGTATCTGGGCGAGTGGTAAATGTTTGAATTTTAAAATCTGTTTTTGAAAGATAAAAATCAACAACTGCTCCCTCAGAGCGTCCTATCCAGTTCTTTTGCATCTCTTTTATCGGTTCCGGCCAGTCAAGATCTTTCAAATCTTCCAGTAATCTGTCTGCATATTTTGTTATTCTTAAAACCCACTGGCGAATATCTTTTTTTTCTACTGGAGAGTCACATCTCTCGCAAAGCCCATTCACCACCTCCTCGTTCGCTAGTCCTGTTTTACAAGAAGGACACCAGTTTATAGGACGAGTATCTTCATAGGCAAGCCCTTTTTCTAAAAGTTTTAGAAATATCCACTGCGTCCACTTAAAATACTCCGGATCGGTAGTATTTATCTCCTTGCTCCAGTCATAAGAAAGACCTATAGAGTTAAGCTGAGTTTTAAATCGTTCTATATTTTCTTTAGTAGTTTTTTTTGGATGAATTCCTGTTTTAATCGCATAGTTTTCCGCCGGTAGACCAAACGCATCCCAGCCCATAGGGTGCATTACATTGTATCCCTTCATCCTTTTAAAGTGAGAAAAAGTATCTGTTGCTACATATCCTCGAGGATGCCCTACGTGAAGACCAGCACCTGAAGGATAGGGGAACATATCAAGGCAGTAAAATTTTGGTTTTTTTTCGTTTTTTTCTGCAACAAAAATCTTTTCATTTTTCCAAAACTCTTGCCATTTTTTTTCAATTTTTGCAAAATTATATTCTGCCATAACTTTTTAGAAAACTTTTTCTACAGTAAGAATTATTCTACAAAGAAAAACTGTATTTGTCCAACAAAACTTTAATTTTTAAATATAAAAATAATTTATCTTTAACGAAAATTTTTCCTATTTAAAAGCTAAACAGAAAACAGTTTTTTCCCGTTTTCACTTGTTTCTTCTGATACTTCTTTTACATCTATCTTTTTTATTCTCGCTACTTCATCTGCAATATAAGAGATAAAAAGAGGTTCATTTCTTTTTTTCTTTGCTAAGGGAGGGGAAAGAAAAGGGCAGTCGGTTTCTAAAAGAATTTTCTTTAAAGGAGTTTTTTTTATTACTTTTCTTAAATTCATTTTAAAAATTATTCCATTTACTCCAATATAAAACCCTAAATCTATATACTCCTTCATTTGTGAAACACTTCCTGTAAAACAGTGAACAACCCCTTTACTTGCTTTTTCTTCTTTTAGAATTTTTAACATATCTTTGTGCGCTTTTCTACAGTGTAAAATAAGAGGAAGGTGAAGTTTTTTTGCTAAATTTATCTGTCTTTTAAAAAGTTCTTCTTGTGTTTTTTTTATTTTTTCTCTTTCTTTTAAGGAAAGAGATTGAAGATTTATATAATCAAGTCCTGTTTCTCCAATGGCAATCACCTCTTTATTTTTTGCCAAATCTTCAAAAATCCTCCGCTCCCGTGCGGGGTCTGACCCCGCACGGCTTTCTAAGGGGTGAATCCCCAAAGAAGCGTAAACACCAAAATGAAATTTTTTTGCAATAGAGACCGCTTTTTTGCTTGTTTTTACATCTGTCCCTACATTGATCACAAAAACACCCCTCTCAAGAGTTTTTTTTAAAATGCTACTTCCATCTTTTTTATAATTTTTAAAATTTAAATGCGCGTGTGTATCAAAATATTTCATAAAAACATTTTACCACATTAAAAAACTGCGGTAAAAAACCGCAGTTTTTGAGAACTTTTTTTCTATAAAATTAATAGGTAATATCATCAACAGTAGAAGTAGAATCTGAAACAGTTACTCTTCCTCCGGCCCAACTTAAACTGTAACTTCCTCCATCAACTGGGTGGTCGGGTGTTGGAATGTCAAGATCTCCTACTGTCTCACAGGCTGTTGTTCCATCTTTTTCAATTAAACAGTTGTAAGCCGCAGTGGCAACTGACTGCATCTGTGCTTTTATTGCTGCTTCTCTTGCATTCGCAAGCTGTTCTCCGGGGGCAACAGCAATAATAATCGCTGCTGCAAGAATTGCGATAATACCAATTACAATGAGAAGCTCAATGAGTGTAAAACCTTTTTCCATTGTTTTCATAATAATAATTTTATTTAGTTAAAAGTTGTCGACTTTTTATTCTTTTATTCTATTATAATTTTATTTTCAGTCAAGGTCATCCTTCCTTACCCATCCATTAAAATCTTCTGTTTCTATCATTACCCACTTTCCTACCTCCCGTAAAATTTGATAATCTTCCCCGGAAACAGTTCCCACAATCTCTTCTCCCTCTGGAACGGTATAGACAAAAATCTCTTCTTTTTCTTCTTTTTCCGGTTTTTCTTTAATAATAAGCTCATCAAAAGAAGTTTCTTCTTTTTGCACATTAAAAGAAATATCGGGAGGATGTCTTAGGGCAATAAAAAGTGCAACAAATCCAAGTAAAGCAAGAACAACCGCCAAAAAGCGTATTGTCCCTTTTCTTTCTCGCTGATAACGTTTTTCTTCTTTTTTAATTTTTTCCGGAAGAAGATTAAAACCGTTTTCTATTGGATCTTTCTCCGTTGCTCTTAAAGAAAGTCCTATCGCGTTTGCATAAAGAAGGGCTTCCTCCTCTCCTATTTTTTCTGTAATCTTTAATCTTTCTAATGGATCGGGAATTTCTACATTCTCTCCTAACTCTTCTTTGAAATAATCTAAAAGTCCCGGTATCAAAGAAGACCCCCCAACTAAAATTATTTTTTCGATGTTTTCTCCAAACTCACGGTTATAATAACTTTCTGCGTTTTTTATTTCTTGCACTACCTTTTCTAAAGATTCCAAAAGCACCTCTCTTGTTTTTCCATGAACTCCCAACTCTTTTTTCTTCTTTTCTGCTTCTTCTTTGGCGATATCAAGTTTTTTCGCCACTCTTTCTGTAAAGTATGCCCCACCGAAAGGAATACTTACAGAGAGAAAAAGATGTCCGTTGTGAAAAATATTTAATGTTGTTGTCCTTGCCCCAATATCAGCAATCATCTCATTTATGGCAACTTTATCTTCTTTTTTCTCTTTCTCTTTCTTTTTTCCCTTCTTTTTGTTTTTTTGCTTCTTTTTGTTTTCTTTTTTAAAAGAAGAAAGAAAAACTCTTCCAAGAGAAGCTGCTTCAATATCAAAAACAATAGGATCTACTTCAATGGAGCGGAAAAACTCAACATAATCGACAACAACTCTTTTCTCTACAGCAATACACAAAACTGCTTTCTCTTTTTTCTCTGAAAGATCAACGGAGTGATGATAAAAATATAAATCATCAGCAGGAATAGGAATAGTCCTTTCTATCTCTTCTTTCACTTTTTGAAGAACATCTTCGTTTTCTTTTATCTTTAGCTGTTGCACAAAAACTTTTGATTCTGGCAAGCTAACTATTCCTTTTATTCTTTTCCTTTTATCTTTTTTTATCGGGTAAGGTTTTGCGTTTTTAAAAACACGGAGAAAAGCTTTTTTTAGGTCTTCTTTTTTTCTTATCTCTCCATTAAAAACAACACCTTCGTTTAAAAGCTCTCTCCCAAAAGAATTTACCTTCTTTTTTTCGTTAATCGAAATTATCTCAACAGAGTAATCGCTAACATCTATCCCAAGTAAGAGAGGGGCTTTCAGGAAAAAGTCCTTGCTTGGTTTAAAAAAATGGAAAAGTTTTTTTATTTTAGAAGTTTTTAAATCTCCTTTTTCTGACTTTTCTTCTGGTTTTTCACTTTTCTCTACTTCTATTTTTTCTTCTCCTCCTTGAACATTTTCTTTTGGAACTGTAAATTTAGGTTTCTTATAAAGAGATCTGTATTCATCTACTTCTTCTTTTTTTCTTCTACTCTCTGGACCCCACGTTCCTATTTTCTCTATTTTTCTGCGAAGTGTTTTTTCTTTTTCTGTTAGTTCTTTATATTTTTTATTAACTTCCGCCACTTCATTTTCTACCTCACTTATTCTTTTTCCCCACTTTTCTTCTGTTTCTTCTTTTATTAATCTCCGAAACTCTTCTTCCATTTCTTTTTTTCTTTTCTGAATTTGTTCCTTTTCTTCTTTACTGCTCGTTCTTTTCTCCTGTTCATCTAATTTTTTCTTTTCTTCTTCAATTTCTTTTTCTGTTTCGCCTCTTTCTTCAGAGATTTTTTCTAAATGATCCTCTTTTTTTACTTTTTCTTCTGGTTTTTTTTCACTTTCTGTTTCTTTTTCCTCAAAAGTGCTGTCTTTTTTCTGAACTGGCTTGTTTGCTAACGGTTCTTTTAGAGAAACATCTTCTTCTTTTTCGTCTTTTTCTAAACCTTGCAAGTTTTCTTGTTCTGCTCGTACTCTGTCACGGATATAATCAATCTGTTTTTTTTCTTCTTCTATCTGTTCTCTTGTTGCTTGGCGTATCGCTTCTTTGTTTTCTCTCGATCGTAAATCTTTTTCTTTGTCCGCTAATTTTTCATACTCTTCCCTTACCTTTTCTTTTATTATATCTATCTGCTCCTTTTCTTCTTCTGAACCTTCTCCCCTCACATTTTTTTCTAATCTTTCTTTTTCTTTTGCCAAAAGATCTTCTCTTAGAGAAGATATTTCTTCTTTATTTTTTTTAATCACATCAAAAAGCTCTTCTATCTTTTCTTTCAGCTCTTCTTTTTCTTCTGGCTTTTCTTCGCTTTCTTTTCCCGTTTCGCCTCTTTCTTCAGAGACTTTTTCTAAATGATCCTCTTTTTTTACTTTCTCTTTTTCTGCCTTTTCTTCTGGCTGGCTTTCTTCTTGTTTTCTTCTTAAAGATTTTAAAGAAAGAATGCTTTTCCTTTCTTCAAAAATTTTCTTTCTAATTTGAGGAATTTTTTTCTTTTGCTTTTCGAGAAAAACCTTTATTTCTTTGATTTTTATACTTACTTTTTTCTTTTTCGTTCTTACGTCTTCTGTTATTTTTTCCTCTGTTCGTCTTATCTCTTTTTCTAAACTTTTTATCTTGTCTTCTATTTTCCACTTTTTGTCTTCTACACGCCTCCTTCTATTTTCTACTTCCCACCTTTCTTTTTCTATTTTTCTTTTTTTTATCGGATCTTTTTCTAATCTTTCTTTTTCTTCTATCCTTTTTTTCTCCGCCCGCATTTTAGCATCTTTTCTTTCGTGTAAAAAAAGAGTTTTTCCTAATGCCTTCTTTTTCTGAAGAAGATTACTTCTTTCCTTTCTTAAGTTTTTCTCTTCAATTTCAAGATTTTTAAGAATTAATCTTCCCTTTTTTTCTCTTTTTTTTGCACTTTTAATCTCTTCTTTCGTTTTTTGCAGTAAATCTTTTAACAAGGCAACGTTTTCTATATTTTTATTTTTGCCACTTCCCTCCATTTTTATTTATTTTTTAAATTCCTTTTGTAATTTGATAAATCGGAAAAACAATTGCACTTGCAATAAACGCAACAAAAAGTCCGATAAAAATAAGCAGAATAGGTTCTATTACGACCGGCAATCTTTTTGTTCTTTCCGTTACTTTTTCACCAAAAAAATTTGCAAGATAGGTAAGTGACTCCCCAAAAGATCCCGCAGATTCTCCTGTTGCTACTACGCTAATAAAAACTTCCGGATAAAGCTGAGGATACTTTTCTACTGCTTCGGAAAGTTTTGTCCCTTTCTCTACCTTTTCTATTATATTCCTTAGAGAATCCCCGTACTGTGTATTTGTTACCGATTCACTTATAATTGCTAACGTCTGCCTTACTGGAAGTCCACTTTTAAAAAGTATAGACCCTAGCTGTGAAATAATTGTTAGTTGATACTCTTGGTTCAAACTTCCAAATATTGGTACCCGAAGCATTATCTTGTCTACCATTTTTTTAACTGCAATTATTTTTAAAAGAAAGTAAAAAATTATTACAAGCACAATGGTGCCAGCAATAATATATAGCCCGTAATTCTCCATTAATCCCGTAAACCACAAAAGAATAACTGTTGTTATCGGAAGTTCTACATCCAAACCCTCAAAAATAGAAACTAAGTTCGGTAAAACAAAAATAGAAAGGCCCATTCCGAGTATAAAAGCAAAAACAATAATTATTTTTGGGTAAAGAGTGGCCGAGCTCATCTCTTTTTTAAGGTTGTTTTGTCTTTCAAGCCAATCACCCAAGAAAATCAAGTTTTCGTCAAGAGTCCCACTCTCTTCTCCTGCACGAATAAAACTAATAAAAACATTGTCAAAATTATCATCCTCTTCAAAAACTTGGTGAATAGGGGTTCCCTGCTCTACTTTTTCTTTTCCACGCAAAAGAAGATTTTTTAGTGCAGGATTCCTCGCCTGTTTCCCTAAAAGTGCAAAAGATTCGTTTATCGGGTTTCCACTCTTAATAAGAAGCGAGAGATTACGCACAAAATCAACCTTTTCTTGAACTTTAATTTGATTAAAAACTCCCATATTTTTATTTAAAAATTAGACAAAGTCCTTTATCCTCTCTAAAAGTTCAGGGAAGTTTGTTTCCGGTTTTATAAAGTAGTCCTTTGCACCAAGTCTTCGTGCTTCTTCTATATCTACATCTTGTTTGAGATTTGAAAGAATAATAACTGGTATTTCTAAAATCAAGCCTGTCTCATTCATTTCTTCAAGTATATCAAATCCGCTACGCATTGGAAGTAAAATATCTAAGATAACAATATCTGGTCTTTCATTTGTTATCTTGTTCATTCCTTCTACTCCACTTGTTGCTTCAACAAACTGAAAACCCTCCCTTTCAAGTTTATCACGGTAAAGATTTCTTAAAAACGCATCATCCTCTATCATTAAAATTGTTTTTTTGCTTTCTTCCATAAATTATTCTAACTTTCATTTTCATTATAAAGCGGAAGAGTAAAGTAAAAAGTTGATCCTCCCTCCTCATTTTTCTCTACCCATACAGAGCCCCCACATTCTTCTATGATCGCCTTATTTATATAAAGTTCCAATCCTAAGCTGTTTGGATCTATCTCTACTGCTTTTTCCGTGCGGTAAAATTTTCTAAATATTCGCTCTTTATCTTCTTCAGGAACTCCGATCCCGTTATCTTTTATTGAACAGACTGCTTGATTTTCTACTTTTATAATTTTAATTTCCGCCCTTCCTTCTCCAAGATTTTTATACCTTGCCGCATTATCAATAAAAGCAGAAATTACTTCTCCGATTTTTTGAGAATCGGTGAGAACAGAAAGAGAAGTTTCTTCTGTAACAAAAGAAATTTTTGTATTTGTTGCACGTGCTAAAAAAAGATTATCTTTTATCGCATCTTCTACGGCCTTCACAATATCTACCTTCTCTTTTTTAATCTCGTAGTGCCCCTCCTCAATTTCAAGAACACGGATCAACCCCTCTAATGTATGACTAACTCTTTCTAAGTTCTCCATGCAGATTTTAATATATTTTTTCTGTTTCTCATTAAGAGTCCCAAAGTCTTCAGAAGAAAGAGCATCTAAATACCCCCGAAGAATATAAACCGGGTTTTTTGCATAATGTGCAATAGCAATAAAAGGGTCTGTGTGTTTGTCGTGTTTTTTTTCTTCGCTCATTTTTATTTTTAAGATTTAGCAACTCTTTTAACTTCAGAAATTGTTGTTATTCCTAAAAGTGCTTTTGATATTCCATCATAAATCATTGGTGTCATTCCTTCTTCTATTGCCTTTTTTCTTAGCGCATCGGCAGAACTTTTTTCTGTAATTAGTTTTCTTAAATTTTCGGTTACCTCTAATACTTCAAAAATAGATGTTCTCCCCTCATATCCTGTATGATCACAAAGATCACACCCTCTCCCGCGAAAAAATCTTATCTTTCGCAGATCATCTTTTCCAGCGATAGTTTTTACCATCTCTGCAAAGTTTTTATCTTCTGATATTTCTTCTGCTTCTTCTTCGCTTAAAAAATAACTCTCTCTGCAAGATTCACAAATTCGGTGAACTAATCTTTGAGCAATAGAAACATTTACCGCCGAAGAAATAAGAAACGGTTCAACCCCCATCTCAAGAAGTCGTGGAAATGCTGTTGCCGCATCATTAGCGTGCATTGTAGATAGAACAAGATGTCCTGTCATTGCTGCATCCACCGCCATATTTACTGTTTCTTCATCGCGAATTTCACCAACCATTATAATATCCGGATCTTGTCTAACAATAGAACGAAGGCCAGAAGCAAATGTTACATTTTTTTTCGGGTTAACTTGTGCTTGTTGAACACCGTCCATATTATACTCTACTGGATCTTCAACGGTCATAATGTTTACTGTTGACTGATGCAAGAGCTGTAAAACAGCATAAAGAGTTGTTGTTTTACCGGATCCAGTAGGCCCAACAACAAGAATCATTCCCCATGGTTTTTTCGCATTATTTCTTATTTTTCGTAAATCATCCTCAAGAAGTCCCAAGCTTTCAATAGTAAATCTTTTTCCTTGTTGCATCAAAAGACGCATAACAACATTCTCTCCTTCTGTAGTGGGTAAAATAGAAACACGAACATCAACCTCAGCATCACCTACTTTGTAGTCAAACCTTCCATCTTGAGGCGCTGCTTTTTCATCTGTTCTAAGCCGTGAAAGAATCTTTATTCGCGAAACCATTCTGTCATGAATATCTTTTGGATAATCCAAAACTTTATAGAGAATTCCGTCAATTCTAAAACGCACAATGCAGTGTTCTTCAAGAGGTTCAATGTGAATATCAGAAGCAACATTTGCATAAGCATGTTCAAAAAGAAGGTCGGCCAGTTTTACTACCATCTGCTCTGCGCGTTCTGGTTCTTTCTTTATCTCTTCAATAAGCATTCTCGCCTCTCTCTGCAAGTCTCCACTATACTTTCTAAGCGCCATATCAAGGGCAAAGGGAGTCGCATAGTATACTTCTACTCTGTATCCAGTAGTTTTCTCTAAATGCTTTACAAACTCATAATTATCCGGATTGTTTGTCGCAAGAAGAAGAACGCCTCCTTTTTCTTCTTTAAAAACAACTGCTCTTTGAGACTGTGCAACTGCTTCTGGGATATAATTTAAAAGTTCTTCAGATATCTCTTCTATGTTCGCTTTTTTTAAATTTATAAAAGGATAACCAGTAGCATCAGCAATAATCTTTCCTAAATTCTCATCTCCGATAAGCCCCTTTTCTACTAAAACACGGTCAAGAGAAGATCCTTTTTCTTTTGCCGTTTTTTCTGCACTATTAAAATCTTCTTCAGTAATGTGCCCTGGCTCAACGAGAAGCTTTTTTAACTTTTCTTCAGAAATAAACATATTAAAAATCCCTCCTTTTATTTATATTTTAAACACAAACAAACAAAAAAAAAGAATACTTGTATTCTTTTAGTATAAATTATATGCCATCTAAATGCAATTTTATTTCTTTTTAAAAATTTTGGAGTTAAATAAAAGTTATTACCAAGTTCCTGCTGTTATCTCTTCTCCCCCTTCAGCACAGTCCGCACGAACCCCCACTTCGCCTAAAGCGTTCTTCTTTACAAGATATCCACTATCTCCGTTTCCACAAACAGGATCCTTTGGGATTTCTGTCATATATGTAGGGACAATAACTGCTACACAGTTTGTTATATCACTCGCCGTGGTTGTAATACACGCTGGAACTTCTCCTTCTTGAAATATGTAGTGCTCTACAGCTCCGTAAAGTGCTTCTATATGAGCCTTTCTCTGACCGTTTCTTGATTTCTCTAACTGTTCTTGGGGATTTAAAGCAATAATTACAACTCCCGATAAAATGACGATAATGCCAATAGCGATAAGAAGTTCAATAAGTGTAAAACCTTTGTATTTTTTCATTTTTTAAATTTATTCCTATTCACAATTTGTTGACCATGTTGCTCCTCCGGTAATCGTTCCGTAATTTTCGTTCCCTGAAAGGTCATAAACAGTATCTCCCTCTCCCTCATTCATTGTCCAGTGACCAACGAGGCCATCTGTAATATTCCGACCGTTATAGAGTGATTTTACTTCTGATTCGGATAATACGCGGTTGTAAATACGAAAATTAGAGATTAAGCCAACAGTATCTTTGCCAATTTCAAAAGT
>JAGYMX010000001.1 GCA_018400405.1 bacterium | reverse complement strand
AAGCAAATATTTAGAAGAAAATCAATATAATAATTATAAAAAATACGGAATATTTAATTTGTGAAAAGGTAAGTAATTAATATGACACACAAAGTCCATCCAAAAATTTATCGTATTGGAGAAAGGAAAGATTGGGAATCAAAAGGTTTTTATGAAAACAACTTTGCTGGTTATCTTAAAGAAGATCATGAAATAAGAAAGATTTTAAAAAAGTTTCTTCGCGAAATGAGCGTAGAGAAGATGGAGATAGAGCGTTCCCTGGATGAAATAAGTATTATAATTTACAGTTCACGCCCTGGTCTTATTATTGGAAGAGGAGGAGAAGGAGTAAAGATTTTAAAGAAGAAGATAGAAAATCAGCTTAGGTCTCTTTCCAAAGACAAGAAAAATGTTCGTCTTGAGATCAAAGAAGTAAAAGATCCCTGGCTCTCTTCTTCTCTTGTTGCACAAGATATTGCAAGGCAACTTGAGAAAAGATTGCCCTACAGAAAAGTAGTAAAACAAGCGATGCACAAGATTGTGATGCACAAAGAAGTAAAGGGGGTAAGAATACAGGTGAGTGGAAGATTAAACGGAATTGAGATCGCTCGTAGCGAATATTTTCAAGAAGGACAGCTAAAAAGAGAAACAATACGAGGGAACGTTGATTACGGATTTGAAATGGCAAGATGCCCTTACGGAGCAATAGGAGTGAAAGTTTTTATTTACAAAGGTGAAGTTTTTTAATTATGTTAGCGCCGAAAAAAGTAAAACATAGAAAACACCGCAAAGGAAGAATAAAAGGGGTTGCACGAAAAGGTTCTTTTGTTAATTTTGGGAGTTACGGGTTAAGAGTTGAGGAGAACGGGATGGTAAACTCTCGACAGATTGAAGCGGCAAGGCGTGCAATTATCCGTTATCTGCGCAAGGGAGGAAAAATGTGGATAAGAATTTTTCCTGACAAACCGATAACAAGAAAAGGACAAGAAGTCCCCATGGGGGGAGGAAAGGGAGGTGTAGACCATTATGCTGCACCTGTAAAAAAAGGAAGAGTTGTTTTTGAGATTGATGGGATAACAGAAGACTCGGCAAAAGATGCTTTAAGAAAAGCAGGAGATAAACTTTCTTTAAAAACAAAGTTTGTAAAGAAGTAAGCTAAAAATCTGTCTTGAAAAAATTGATTATGAAACCAAAAGAGATAAGAAAAAAAAGCGAAGAAGAATGTCTTAAGCTTATTGCTGAAAAAAAGAAAAGAATTAACGATCTTTCTTTTATGGGAGAAAGTGCTAAGGCAAAAAACACGAAAGAGGTGTTAAATTTAAGAAAAGATATTGCACGAATAAAAACAATTTTAAAAGAGAGGAAAAAAAATGAGAAATAAGTTAAAAGGCACTATTGTGTCCGACAAAATGGAAAAAACAGTAGTGGTAGAGGTGGAAAGAGTGAAAGAGCATCCGCGATATAAAAAGCGTTACAGTGTGCACAAAAAGTATAAAGCACATGACGAAAAAGAAGATTTTAAAGTGGGAGACAAAGTAATAATTGAAGAATGCCGCCCGATAAGTAAAGAAAAAAAATGGAGAGTAATTGGAAAAGTAGAAGCAAAAAAATCTTTTAAGAAAAAAGAAAAACCAGAAGAAAGTAAAAAAGTAGAGTTTTAGAGATTTTTAGAAAAATAGAAACATGATTCAGACAGAAACAATTTTAAAAGTTGCCGATAACGCGGGTGCGAAAGAGATACAGTGTTTTCGTGTGCTTGGAGGAACACGAAAAAGATATGCGAGAATAGGAGATGTTATTGTTGCTGCGGTAAAAAAAGCAGAACCGAGAAAAACGGTTAAAAAACATGATATTGTAAGGGCAGTAGTTGTACGTCAAAGATATAATTATCGTAGAAAAGACGGAAGTTACCTTCGTTTTGACGAAAATGCGGCGGTTGTTCTTGATGGAAAGACGAAAAAACCAAAAGGAGGAAGAATTTTCGGGCCTGTCCCGCGGGAACTTGCAGAAATGGGATTTAAAGAGATTACAACAATGGCAAAAGAAGTTGTTTAAAAAAATATGAAAATAAAAAAAGGAGATACAGTTTTAATAATAAGTGGGAAAGACCGAGGAAAGAAAGGGAAAGTATTATATGTCCTTCCGAAAGAAGGAAAAGTTTCTGTAGAAGGAGTTAATCTTTTAAAAAAACATGTTTCTCCAGAAAAGCAGAAACAGCAACAAAAAGGAAAGAAAACAGGGCAGATTGTAGAGTTTCCTGCCCCAATCTCTGTTTCCAACGTGAAGCTTCTTTGCCCGAAGTGCAACAAAGGGACAAGAGTTGGCAAAGAAAACAAAGAGAGGGTTTGCAAAAAATGTAAGCAAAAAATATAATGGACAGATTACAAGAAAAATACAAAAAAGAAATTTCTTTAGATCTTCAAAAAGAGTTGAAGCTGAAGAACTTTTTTCAGTGTCCGAGACCAGAAAAAGTTGTGGTGAATGTTGGGATTGGAAACTGGGTAACGAAAGATTCTACGCGCAGAGAAGAGGTTTTAAAAAAAGTTTCTCATGACTTGATGCTTATAACAGGGCAAAAACCGCAGATAAGGCCAGCGAAGAAGTCGGTTTCTGGATTTAGCTTAAGAAAGGGAATGCCGATCGGTTTGCGAGTTACTCTTCGTGGAAAAAGAATGTACCATTTTTTAGAACGCCTCATCCATGTTGTTTTCCCACGAATACGTGATTTTCAAGGAATTAATCTTTCTTCGGTTGATAAGGCAGGAAATCTTACGGTAGGAGTTAAGGAGCAACTAGTTTTTCCGGAAATTTCTGGAGATGATACAGATTTTTTCTTTGGTGTAGAAATAACTGTAGTGACAACAACAAAAAACAGAGAAGAGGCGTTAGCATTATTTCGAAAGTTAGGAATACCTTTAAAAAAAGAAAAATAAAAAGCTTGTAATTTTTTATGGCAAGAAAAGCAAAAATAGAAAAATCAAAAGAAAAACCTAAGTTTTCTACTCGACAGGTAAGAAGATGTTTTAAGTGTGGAAGAGAAAGGGGTGTTTTTAGAAAATTTGGACTTTGCCGAATATGTTTTCGAGAAATGGCGAACAAAGGAGAGATTCCTGGAGTAAGAAAATCAAGCTGGTAAGAAGTATAAAAAATTAAGTGATAAAACTTTTCCAATGTATACTGACCCAATTGCAGACATGTTAAACAGAGTTCGCACCGCACAAGCGGTGGGGAAAAAGATAATAGAAGTTCCTTTTTCGGAAACAAAGTATAGTATTGCTAAATGCCTTGAAAACGAAGGATTTTGGGGGAAGGTTGAAAAAAAGAAAAAAGAAAAAGGAAATTTTTTTACGATTTCTTTAAAGTATGATGAAAAAGGAATCCCGGTAGTAACAGAGCTTAAAAGAGTTTCTTCTCCGGGACAAAGAATATATAAAAAATGTAAAGAACTAAGGAGCGTAAAGGGAGGAAGAGGGGTTTTTGTCATTTCTACTCCTGATGGTGTGATGACAAACAACGAAGCGAGAAAGAAAAGCTTAGGCGGAGAGGTTCTTTGCGAAGTGTGGTAAAAATAAAAAAAATGTCCAGAGTAGGAAAAAAACCAATTAAAATACCTGAAGGAGTAGCTGTAGACATAAAAGAAGAGAAAGTTTTTGTGAAGGGCCCAAAAGGAGAGCTTTTTGTGGATATCTTTCCAGAAGTAGAAGTGAAAGAAGAATCTGGCGAGATTCTTGTTTTGGAAAAAAAGAAAAGTAAAAAAAGTAGGGCCTTTTGGGGAACAGCAAGAGCACTTATTGCGAATATGATTGAAGGAGTGACAGAAGGATATACAAAAGAGTTACAGATAAAAGGAATAGGATATCGCGCAGAGATGCAAGGAGAGGACCTTCTTTTAAAAGTAGGTTTTTCACATCCTGTAAAAATAAAGAAAGTAGAAGGAGTTGATTTTTCTGTAAAAAAGGACATCGTTGCTGTTTCTGGTATTAAAAAAGATCTTGTAGGGAGAGTTGCTGCAGAAATTAGAAAGGTGCGTCCACCAGAGCCGTATAAAGGAAAAGGAATAAGATATAAAGATGAAAAGGTTGTAATTAAAGAAGGAAAGAAAAGCGTAGGTAAATAATCTAAAAACTTATTATGACAGATAGAGAAAAATTAAAAAAAAGACAGAAAGCAATAAGATCGCGTATTTTTGGAACTCCAGAAAAACCGCGCTTGCTTGTTTTTCGTTCTTTAAAACACGTCTATGCACAGATTATAGATGATACATCGGGAAAGGTTCTTCTTTCAGAAAAGGATTTCCAAAAAGAAGAAGGAGGAAAAAAGAAAGAGAAGGGGAAAATTGAAAAAGCATTTAAACTTGGAGAAAGGATCGCAAAGAAGGCAGAAGCAAAAAAAATAAAAAAAGTTGTCTTTGATCGCCGAGGATACCTTTATCACGGAAGAGTAAAAGCGGTAGCAGAAGGTGCACGGAAAGGTGGGCTGGAGTTCTAAGATAATTTTTTCAAAATATGATAAAAAAAAGTGAAAACAAAAAAGAGTTTGAAAATGAGGTTCTTGCAATAAGCAGGGTAGAAAGAATGACTGCTGGAGGAAGGCGCTTGCGTTTTAAAACAGTGGTTGTTGTTGGGGATAAAAAAGGAAAGGTAGGAGTGGGAACAGCAAAAGGACAAGATGTCCAGCAATCTATAGAGAAAGCAAATAAAAAAGCACAAAAAGAAATAGTAAAAATTTGTATCTCAAAAGGAGGAACCATTCCTTATGAAGTAAAGGCAAAATTTGGAGCGGCAGTTGTGCTTTTAAAACCACAGTCAGAAGGACGAGGACTTGTTGCGGGAGGGACGGTGAGAACAATCTGCGCGATGGCGGGAATAGAAAATATCTCCGGAAAAATATTAGGAAACACGAGGAATAAACTGAACAACGCAAAAGCAACGATAAAAGCACTGCAAAAATTAAAGATGGTAGAAGGTATAGAAACAAAAGAAGAAGAGAAAGAAGAGAAAAACAAAGAAAGTAAAGAAAATAAAAAGGAGGAAGAAAAAAAGGAAAAAGTTGTAAAAAAAGAAGAAAAAAAATAGTATGCAAATTCACGATATTAGTCCGAAAAACAAAATAAAAAAAAGTAAACGTATAGGACGCGGAGGCAAAAGAGGGACATACTCTGGGAAAGGGATGAAAGGACAGAAATCACGTGCGGGGGCAAAAATGAAACCGATAATTAGGGGAGATCTTAAGCGTTACCCAAAGCTTAGAGGGTACAATTTTTCCCAGCTTAAGAAAACGGTTGCAATAAACATAGCTGCAGTTGATAAAGTTTTTAAAGATAAAGAAAAAGTGAGTCCAAAAACGCTTGTGAAAAAAGGACTAGTAAAAAAAAGCAACAGTCTTCCAGTGAAGATAATCGGAGATGGAAAAATAAAGAAAAAGTTTTTTGTGGAAAACTGTTTCTTATCAGAGAAAGCAAAAGAAACAATTGAAAAAGCCGGTGGAAAGGTGATGCTTAAAAAGTAATTTTAAGAAGTTTTAAAAATTTTTATATTTTAAGAAAGTGTTTGAAAAAATTATAAAAGTATTTCAGATTCCTGATTTAAGAAAAAGAATTTTCTTTGTTCTTGGTGCTTTTGCTGTTTTCCGTTTTATGGCAAAGATTCCTATGCCGGGAATTGATTCTGAGATGATGCAAGATCTTTTTAACCGTTTTCAGATGTTTAGATTTGCTGATCTTCTTATTGGAGGAACTCTTGATCAGTTTTCTATTGTTATGCTTGGGCTTGGTCCTTATATTACGTCGGTAATTGTTATTCAGCTTCTTACTCTTGTTTGGCCAAAATTGCAAAAGATGTACCGTGAAGAGGGAGATGCTGGGAGACAAAAAGTAAATCAGTACGGAAGAGTATTAACAGTTCCTTTTGCTTTTTTACAAACATTTGGAATGCTTACCCTTTTTCAAAATCAAGGAATATTACAACCACTTTCTTTCTTAGAAACGGTTAATATTTTGACAGTTGTCGCTGCTGGTACAGTTTTCCTTATGTGGATTGGAGAGCTTATCACAGAAAAGGGTATTGGGAACGGAGTTTCTTTGCTCATTTTTGCGGGAATTATATCCTCTTTACCGGCAAACATAGGGCAGATGATAAGTGATATAATGTTTAACCCTAATATGGTGCCGATGTACATTCTTTTCTTTTTAATTGGAGCACCGATTATTGGTCTTGTTGTTCATGTAAACGAGGCAAGAAGGAATATCCCCGTTTCTTACGCACGAAGAGTACGAGGAAGAAAGCTTTACGGGGGTGCATCTACTTATCTTCCACTAAGCCTAAATCCTGCGGGAGTGATTCCGATAATTTTTGCGATGTCTATGGTTGTTCTTCCCTCAATGCTTTTTGGATTCCTTACTGAAGTAGAAGGATTTATAGGGACTGCCGCGGAAAAAATTACCGGATTTTTAGACATAAGCTGGGTTTATGGTGGGTTGATTTTTATTCTTGTTTGTCTTTTTACTTATTTTTATACAGCGGTTACTTTTGATCCAAAAAATGTTTCTGAAAATCTCCAAAAAATGGGAGGGTTTGTTCCTGGGATTAGGCCTGGAAAGTCAACAGCAAACTACATAAATTATATTTTAAATCGCGTACTTTTCTTAGGTGCTTTGTTTTTGGCAACGGTAGCCGTACTTCCGATGACTATCTCTGCAATTACCGATGTAGAAGCGTTTGGATTTCTTATTGGTGGTGCATCTCTTGTAATTATTGTGAGCGTTGTTTTAGAAACTATCAGACAGATAAATGCACAACTTCAGATGAGAGAGTACGAAACAATTTAGTTTTTCTTAAAAATTTTATAGAAACAAAATACAGTCGCTTACTTATTTTATGCTTAATGTAGGCACTAAAAAAGCTTTATTATGAAAAATAAACTTGTAATACTTGTCGGTCCTCCTGGATCGGGAAAGGGGACACAAGCTCTTCTTCTTGCAGAAAAAAAGAAGATGATACATTTTGAAGCGAGTAAACTCTTAGAGAAGAAGTTTCTAAACTCTTCAGAGGGTGATGTGGTTACAGTGGGAGAAGAAGAGTACGAAATAAAAGAACAAGAAAGAAGATGGAGAGAAGGCCTTCTTTGTGAAGATGGTTTTGTTTCTCATGTAATCAAAGAAAGTATTGAAAAAACAAAAGATAAAAAGGAAACAGTTCTTCTTGATGGGTATCCTCGTACAAAAAAGCAAGCGGAAATTTCTTTGCCCTTTTTTCTCTCTCTTTACCGTGCAAGGGATATTCTTCTTATCTCTCTAGAGGTTGATGAAGAAGAATCAATAAAAAGAAACACAAAAAGAAGGGTTTGTGCACTTATGCGACACTCGATTATCAGCACCCCAGAAACGGAAAATCTTACAATTTGTCCACTTGATGGTTCTGTCCTTGAAAAAAGAGTGATGGATGACCCGGAAAAGATAAAAATAAGATTAAGAGAATTCAGTGAAAAAACAGTTCCTATTATTGATTACCTTCAATCAAAAAAAATTAATATCTTACGTGTTGACGGTACGGGCTCTGTAAGTGATGTTTTTTTCCGAATTTTAAAAGAAGTAGAAAACTTTGGCTTATAAAATATGCCCCCTGTAGTTATTTTTTTTCTTGGACGTCCCGGTTCGGGAAAAGGGACACAGATCAAACAATTTATAAAAGACACGGGGTTTGATGTTGTAAAAACAGGGGAGCTTCTTCGGGAAAGAGCAAAAAAAGAGGATTTTATCGGGAAAAAAATATCAGAAACTCTTTTAAAGGGTGGGTTAATACCCACACCTATTGTTTTTTTACTTTGGATACCTCTTCTTTTAAATCTTTACGAGAAAAAGACAAAGGGAGTTGTTTTTGATGGGAATCCGCGGAAGCTTTATGAAGCGTATATGTTGGAAGAAGTTTTCGAAATGTTCGGGTGGGAAAGGTTTGTTGCCGTACACTTAAAAATAAGTGAAAAAGAAGTTTTTAAAAGACTTAAAAACAGAAAAAGAGAAGACGACAAAGAAGAAGAAGTAAAAGAGAGGTTGAGGTGGTTTAAAAGAGATGTTTTGCCGGTTATTTCTTATTTTCAAAAAAAAGGAAAGCTTGTTGAAATAAACGGTGAGCAGTCTGTAGAAGAAATAAGAAAAAAATTAAATTCTAAGATAAAAAGGTTTATTAAATCATGATACTAAAAACGGAAAAAGAGTTTGTTTTTATGAGGGAAAGCGCAAAGATCCTTGCAGAAGTTATAGAAAAAACAAAAGAAAAGTCGCTCCCTGGTGTAACAACTAATTTTTTAAATGATTTTGCAGAAAAATTAATTTTAGAAAGAGGGGGAAAGCCCTCTTTTAAAAACTATAATGGTTTTCCTGCTGCACTTTGTACAAGCGTTAACGAAGTAATTGTTCACGGAGTTCCTTCTGACTACAAACTAAAAGAAGGAGATGTCTTTTCTCTTGATTTAGGTGTTTTTTATAAAGGGTTTCACTCTGATATGGCAGTAACTTTTCTTGTAGGAGAAGAAGAAAAAAAAGAGGGTTCGCTTCGTCTCATAAGAGAAACAAAAAAAGCACTAAAAAGGGGGATTAAAAAAGCAAGAGAGGGAAATACTCTCGGAGATATTGGGAATACTATTGAGCGACATGCAAGAAAAAGTGGTTTTGCCGTTGTTCGGGGGCTTTGCGGGCACGGAATAGGAAGAGAGGTTCACGAGTCCCCGCAGGTCCTAAATGAAGGAAAAAGACGCGAAGGAATAGAAATTGTAAAAGGAATGGCCTTTTGTATTGAACCGATGCTTTCTATGGGGAGTGGAGATATTATTGAGTGTCCTGGAGGAAAGGGATTTAAAACGGTAGATGATTCTCTTTCTGCCCACTTTGAACACACGATAGCAATAACAGAAAAGGGAACAGAAATCCTTACAAAATTGTAAAGTTAAACAGGGATAATCTTTGTTTAAAATTTAGAACAAACACAGATAGTTTGTAAAGAAGATTCTTATTTTGTATAATAAAAGAGCACAAATTATCTTAAAAATAGTTTTTAAATTAAAATATTTAATTGAAAAATATGACAAATGAAGAAAAAAAGGAATTTCCCTCGGAACTTCGCTACGACGTTTCTTCTGGTGATTGGGTGGTAATTGCTTCTGGAAGAGCAAAAAGGCCAGAGATGTTTAAAAAAGAAGAAAGAATTAAAAAAGAAATATCTCGCGAAAGTTGCCCATTTTGTGATTTTGAAGAGATAAAAAACGCGATAGTTTCTTTTGAAGATGGGAAGAAAGTAGATACCGTCACGGAAAACTGGAGTGCGGTTTCTATTCCCAACAAGTATCCTGCGTTTATACCATCGGAAACATTAGAAAAACGTTATGAAAACAGTTTATATCAAACAATGAACGCCGTAGGATATCACGAGGTAGTTATTACTCGTGATCACTATAAGTCTTTGGGAGAACTTCCATTTGAGAAAGTAAGAGAGGTTTTTGCTCTTTACAAGAACAGATACACAGAGTTAAAAGGAAAAAAACATGTAAATTATGTTTCTATTTTTCACAATCATGGAGTCGAAGCGGGGGCTTCTATTGCTCATCCTCATTCACAGATTTTAACCACCCCACTTATTGATATTGACCTAAACAAAGCCCTTGCGAAGGGAAGGACGTATCATGAAAAAAAGAAAAACTGTATATACTGTCAGATGAACGAGTGGGAGATGGAAAAAAGGGAAAGGATTATTTATGAGAATGATCTTTTTCTTGTTCTTTGTCCTTTTGCCTCAAAGGCTGCTTTCCAAACAATTATCTCTCCCAAAAAGCATCTTGCTTACTTTGAAGAGATAAACGAAAAGGAGCTCGACCTACTTGCGGATGCGTTCCGTGTTGCCCTTTCAAAACTTTATAAAGGGCTCAACGATCCTCCTTATAACTTTTATTTGCACTGCGCTCCTTCTGATGGGATGGACCATGGATATTATCACTGGCACTGGACAATACTTCCAAAAACATCTGTTTTGGCAGGATTTGAGCTTGGAGCAAGAATGGAGATTTCTACAATAAAACCGGAGAAAGCAGCGGAATATCTTAGAAACCAGTAATATGTCTCAGCCACTTGTTGTCGCCAATTGGAAAATGAACCCACAAAAACTAAAAGAAGCAAAAGAGATTGCTTCTGTTTCTGACGAGAAGAACGTTGTTCTTTGTCCACCATTTGTTTTTCTTTTAGAAATAAAAAAAATTTTAAAAAAAGCAAACACTGGGGCGCAAAACTGTTTCTCTAAAAAGAGAGGAGCATTTACAGGGGAGATTTCTCCTCTTATGTTAAAAGAAGCAGGGTGTAAGTATGTTATTCTTGGACACTCAGAAAGAAGAGAACTTTTTGAAGAAGACACTAAAAAGATAAGGGAAAAAATAGCTTTAGTATTATCCGTAGGTATTTCCCCGATAGTTTGTATTGGAGAGAAGAGAAAGAGCAGAAAAAATGAAGAAGAAGTGAAAAAACAACTTGTGGGGCTTCTTAAGGGGACTTCTCTTAAACATATTATTGTTGCCTACGAACCTCGTTTTGCTATTGGGACAGGCAATTCTTGTCCGTTAGATGTTGCAAAAAAAAGACTATTTTTTATTAAAAAAGTTCTCCAAGATATAGAAAAAAAAGGAGAAAAAACGCCTGTTCTTTACGGAGGAAGCGTGAACGCAAAAAATGCTTCTCTTTATATAAAAGATGCAGGTTTTCAAGGTCTTCTTATTGGGGGTGTTTCGCTGAAAAAGGAGAGTTTTTCCAAGTTACTAAAAAATGTAACAAAGTAAAGAGTAATTTCTTATGGACTCAAAAGAGATTCGGAAAAAGTTTTTAGATTTTTATAAAAAAAGAGGACACACAGTAATTCCTTCCGCCTCTTTGATTCCGGAAAATGATTCTTCTCTTCTTTTTGTGAACTCTGGAATGTTCCCTCTTGTCCCTTATCTTCTTGGAAAGAAACACCCAGAAGGGAAACGTTTAACAAATTCACAAAAGTGTTTTCGTAGTGATGATATAGAAGAGGTAGGAGATATGCGTCATACTACCTTTTTTGAAATGCTTGGAAACTGGTCCCTTGGGGATTATTTCAAAAAAGATCAATTAAACTGGATTTTTCAGTTTTTTACGGAAGAGTTGATGCTTGATCCGAAAAGAATTTATGTTTCTGTACACCGTGGAAACAAAGAAAAAGGAATTAAAAAAGATACAGAGTCGGCAGAGATATGGAAGAAGTTATTTCAAAAAAAAGGATTAGAAGCGAAAGATGTTGATTTTTCAGAAAAAAAAGGAATGCAAGGCGGAAGAATTTTTTATTACGATGATAAAAAAAACTGGTGGTCGCGAGCAGGAGTTCCGGAAGACATGCCCGTTGGGGAACCGGGGGGGCCGGATAGTGAGGTTTTTTATGATTTAGGGGAAGATTTAAAACGACACGAAAACTCGCCATGGAAAAATAAACCGTGTCATATTAACTGTGATTGTGGACGATTTATCGAGATAGGAAACAGTGTTTTTATGGAATTTTTAAAAACAAAAAGTGGTTTCAAAAAACTTTCTCAAAAAAATGTTGATTTTGGGGGAGGTCTTGAGCGGCTGGCAATGGTTTGTCAGGGAGAAACAAACGTGTTTTTAGGAGATCTTTTTTTGCCGATTATTAAAAAAATAGAAGAAATTTCTTCTTTTAAGTATGAAGAAAAAGCGCGGTCGTTTGAGATTATTGCAGATCACATCAAGGCAGCGGTTTTTATTATCGGAGATGAAAAAGGGGTTTCTCCCTCAAACAAAGGCCAGGGTTATTTTGTGAGGCGTCTTATAAGACGTGCGGTAAGACACGGGAAACAACTTGATATGTTTTCTCTTTCTTGGACAAAAGAAGTTGCAGAAAAAGTAATAGAAGTTTATCGAGATGTTTATCCAGAAATAGAAGGAAACTCGGAATTTGTTTACAAAACACTGGAGAAAGAAGAGTTAGCTTTCCAAAAAACAGTGGAGAAGGGATTAAAGGAATTTGCAAAGTTAAAAGAAAAAAAGGTGATTGATGGGGAAAGAGCAGCTTTTCTTTACCAGACTTACGGTTTTCCGATAGAACTCACAGAGGAACTTGCAAAAGAGAAGGGGCAGAAAGTAGATAAGAAAGGGTTTTATAGAGAAATGGAAAAGCACAAAAACCTTTCTCGGGAACTTTCTGCAGGAGTTTTTAAAAGTGGACTTGCTGATAAGAAAAACAAAACAGTAAATCTTCATACAGCAACACATCTTTTGTTATCTTCTTTAAAAAAGGTTCTTGGAGAGAGTGTTTCTCAGAAGGGAAGCAATATTAATACTGAAAGGTTAAGGTTTGATTTTTCGTGTGAGAAAAAACCAACAGAAAAAGAAATAAAAAAAGTAGAAGATATGGTTAACGAAACAATTAAAAAAGGATTAAGTGTAAAAAAGGAAGAGATGACCATTGAAGACGCTTTAAAGTCAGGAGCAGTTGCTTCTTTTAAAGAAAAGTATCCGAAAAATGTTTCTGTTTACTCTATTATTGATGAAGACGGGAGTGTTTTTTCTAAAGAAGTATGTAGCGGGCCACATGTAAAAAATACAGCGGAACTGGGCAGGTTTTCTATTATCAAAGAAGAGTCTTCTTCTGCGGGAGTAAGAAGAATAAAGGCCGTTCTTAAAGAAAAAGATAAAAATTGATATTTTTCTTAAAATAAGATAGATTTACTTAGCACTACTTTAAAAGACTTTTATTAATAATTTTTTAAAGAATGAAAAAGAAAGTTATCGATATCTATTCTCCCAAAGAAAAAAAGGAGGAAGGTGTGAGATTAAAAACAGACAAAACGGTTAATGTTATAAAGAAAAGACCTTTTGGAGGTTGGACATATCTTCTTCTTTTTGTTTTTTTATTTTTCTTAGGGTATATTTATTATATTTTTTATAATACGGAAGTAGTTGTTTATCCTTTTGTAGAAAATTATCAGATTGCGAAAGATGTTCTTTTGCGTACCACAGGATCACTTAAAGAAGAAGAGATAAGAGGAGTAGTTTTTGCCGAAAAGGTTTCTGAGACTCGTGAGTTTCCAATAGAGGGGAGGAGAACAGTAGAGAAAAAAGCAGAAGGGGAGATAGAGGTGTGTCAAGAGTACAAAGATACACAGATGAATTTTTTAGAAGGAACAAGATTTGTTTCTGATAGTGGAGAGTTTTTTCTTGCAAAAAAACCGTTTGTTCTTCCAGGGAAAGATGATAATGGAGGGTGCTCTCTTGTAGAAGTTATTGCGGCAGAACCGGGAGAAGATTACAACATCTCTGCTGATTCGGAATTCGTTTTGCCGGGATTAAAAGGAACGGCACTCTATGGAGAAGTGAAGGGGATTTCTTTTAATCTTAAAGAAGAAGGTATGTTAAAGGAAGTTCCTTTTCTTGATGATGAAACGATGAATCGCGCAGAACTGCAGATGAAAGAAGATCTTTTGGAAAAAGGAATATCCCTCTTAAAAGAAAAATATGAAGAGGATTACTTTCTTCAATATGATTCGCAGTATATTTTAGAGGTTGCGGAAAGAACATTTCAAGAAGAAGAGACGGAAGAAGACGATACTTTTCTCTTTCAGTTGGAGGCGGATATAAAGGTAATGACGGTAGGCAAAGAATCTGTAGAAGATTTTATAAAAAGTGCACTTCCCGAAAGTCACACTTGGCGCAAAGAGACAGAGGATATCTTATTAACTTTTTCCAGAATAAACTTCTTTGAGGGAGAAGCGGATATTTTTCTTCAATTTTCTGCTGATATTTATGCTGACATTGATACAGAGAGTATCCGTCGAGAGGTTGTTGGGCTTGATTTTGAAACTGCAAAAGAAAAAATAAAAGAAAAAAGGGGCGTGGAAAATGTAGAAATAAAAACAAAACCCTTTGGATTGTCAAGGATTGCAAGTTCTAAGGAGAAGATAAAAGTAGTTCTTGAATTTAAATAGAGGAAAAATTATTTTTTAAAACTTTTTTAAATTTGACAAAAATTAAAAAAATTGTTATTCTTGTGTCCTGTAAATGAATTCTAACAACGATAAACAAAAAGGAGTCGTCATAGAGGCGTTGCCTAATACTCATTTTAAGGTTAAAATGGACGATGGAACGGAAGTTAACGCTCATTTGGCAGGGAAGTTGCGTATTCACCGTATAAAAGTTCTTCCAGGAGACAAGGTAACCGTGGAGGTGAATGATTACGACAGAACAAAAGGAAGGATTGTTTACCGAGGTTAGAGTTTTTCGAGAAGAAAGATTTTCTTTTTTATGGAAGGTCGTGGAGACCTTTACGGTCTTCTTTTGCTTTTTTTTATTTAATTTAGAAGTAATTTGTCCGAAATTAGTTTTTTCTATATAAGGACGTAATTTTTGAGAAGTGAAGGTGCATTCTTCAGTAAAAAAAATTTGTCGAGATTGTAAGGTTGTTCGTCGAAAGAACAAGGTTTATGTTATTTGTAAAAATAAAAGGCACAAACAACGCCAAGGATAAAAGATGGCAAGAATAGGAGGAGTAACAATTCCAAAAGAAAAAAGAGTGGTAATAGCGCTTACCTATATTTATGGTATCGGGAGTGAGCTTAGCAAGAAGATACTTAAGGAAGCAGGCATTGAAGAATCAAAAAGAACAGAAAAACTTAATGACGAGGAGCTTAAAAATTTAAGAGAGATTATAGAGAAAAAATATAAAATAGAAGGAGAATTAAGGAGAGAGAGAAGAGAAGCCGTGGATAGATTAAAAAGAATTGAGTGTTATCGGGGGGTAAGACATAAAAGAGGTCTTCCTGTAAGAGGACAGAACACAAGAACAAATAACCGAACAGTGCGAGGAAACGTAAGAAGAATTGCCGGATCAGGAAGAAAGGCAGCTCCATCACCGAAATAAATAAACATTTATGGGAAAAAAAAGAGTAATTAAAAAAACAGAAGAGGAGATTATTGAAGAGAGAGAAAAGCTTGAGGCAGCAAAAAAGAAAGGGAAGGTAAAAAAGAGAGGAGTAGAAAAAGGAAGGATTTATATTTCCGCTTCTTACAACAATACGATGATGAACCTTACAGATAAAGAAGGAAAAGTTTTACTTTGGGCAAGTGCGGGAAATCTTGGCTTTAAGGGAACAAAAAAAGCAACACCTTATGCTGCCTCTGAAGTAACAAATGTGATTGCAGAAAAAGCGGAAAAGATGGGGATGAAAGAAGTAGATGTTTTTGTGAAAGGTATAGGATCAGGAAGATCATCCGCTCTTCGTGCTTTAGCGGGAAAGAATATTATTATTAATTCTATAAAAGACGTTACCCCCATTCCACATAACGGGTGTCGTCCAAAAGGACCAAGAAGACCATAAATTATGAGAAAAACGACAGAGTGTAAAAAGTGCCGTCGGGTAGGATCAAAGCTTTTCCTAAAAGGTGAAAAGTGTGAGTCACAGAAGTGCCCGATGATAAAAAAACCATATCCCCCTGGACAGAAACCGAAAAGAAGAAGAGGACATACTTCAGAGTATGGAAGAGAACTTACAGAAAAACAAAAACTACGTTACTGGTATGATTTAAAAGAAGGGCAGATTTTACGGTATGTAAAATCAGTGATCAACAAACCACAGAAGAAAGAATCTGCAGGAGATCAACTTTTACGAAAACTAGAAAACAGACTTGACAATACAGTTTATCGTATGGGTTTTGCTGTTTCGCGATCTCAAGCAAGACAGATGATAAGCTATGGATTTTTTCATGTCAACGGAAAGCCGGTAGATAGACCATCTTATCAAGTAAAGCTGGGGTGTGTTGTATCTGTGAGACCAGGAAAGAAGAAAAGCAAGATTTTTGAAGATTTTGAAAATAAAATGAAAAACTTTACTCCTCCTGCATGGATTTCTTTAGATAAAAAAAAGTTGGAAGGAGAGGTTACTGGGGAAGTAGTAGTTACAGAGGTTGCTCCGCCGGTAGAAATTTCTTCCATATTTGAATTTTATTCAAGATAATAATAGTAATCGGAAGAGCAAAATTTTTTGCAATTTCCGAACTAAAAACATAGTATGATTCCGTTACCATCAAAACCTAAAATTATAGAAAAAGAAGAAGAGAATAAAGCAGTTTTTGAGATAGATTCTCTTTATCCAGGATACGGAACAACCATTGGAAACAGCTTGCGTCGTGTCCTTCTTTCTTCTCTTGGAGGAGCGGCGGTCACAAAGGTAAAAATAGAGGGCGTAAGCCATGAATTTTCTACAATTCCAGGAGTAATGGAAGATGTGATAACAATTATCCTTAATCTAAAGGAACTTCGTTTTCGAATGCACAGCGATGAACCACAGGTTGCACGATTAAAGATAAAGGGAGAAAAAGATGTTAAAGGTTCTCACTTTAATCTTCCTACCCAGATAGAGCTTGTTAATCCAGAGGCACATATTGCAACAGTTACAGGAAAGCAAGCGTCTCTTGATATGGAAGTTGAAATAGAGAAAGGAACAGGATATTCTTCTGCAGAAGAAAAAAAAGAAGAGAAGTTAGAGATAGGGCAGATACTTATAGATTCTATTTTCACGCCCGTGAAAAGAACGAATTTTTATATAAGAAACATGCGTGTAGGAAAAAGGACGGATTTTGAACGTTTATTTATTGAAATTGAAACAGATAAAACAATATCTCCCGAAGAGGCACTTCTTCAAGCAGTAGATATTTTAGCGAAACACTTTTCTATAGTTTCTTCCTTTAAAAAAGAAGAAAAGGAGAAAACAAAAAAAGAAAAAAAGAGCGAAGAGAAAAAAGAAAAAAAGAGCAAAGAGAAGAAAGGAGATGAAGAAGATATGACAATTGAAGATTTAGGAATTTCTACACGGACAGTAAATATCTTAGCGGAAAACAGAATTAAATCGGTAAAAAATCTTTTAAGAAAAAAAGAAGAAGATGTCGCTAATCTTAAGGGGATGGGGGAAAAGGGAGTAAAAGAGATAAAGAAAGCGTTAAAAAAGAAAAAGTTAGAACTTAAAAAAGAAGGAAAGTAGATAAAAAGTTATGCCGAGAATAAAAAACAAAAGAAGATTTGGAAGAAAAAAAGATCAAAAAAAAGCTCTTCTTCTCTCTCTTTGTCGTGCGCTTGTTTTAAATGAAAAAATTAAAACAACAGAGGCAAAAGCGAAAGAGTTACGTCCTTTTGTTGAAAAAGTAGTTACAAGAGCGAAAGAAAACACTGTTTATAATCGGCGAGTTTTAATAAAAAAACTTTCCGAAGATGTCGCTGAAAAATTGATAAAAGAGATTGGGCCTCGCTATAAAGAACGTCCCGGAGGATATATACGAATTTTAAAAACTGGTCCACGCATAGAAGATGGAGCAAGAATGGTTATTGTTGAGTTTGTTTAAGAAAAGCTTAATAAAAATTTTTAAAGAAAGTATTTGCTAAAAAGTTAGAAAGTGATATGGAAAAAAAGGTTTTAAAAACAAAAGAAAGAGAAACGATTACTGTTGATGTACAAAAGAAACCATTAGGAAGGGTTGCCACCAAGATAGCGTCTCTTTTAATGGGAAAAGGAAAAGAAAATTACTCTCCGTACGAAGATGTGGGAGATTTTGTAGTTGTAAAAAATATAGAAAACATAGCGTTTACAGGAAGAAAAAAAGAAGATAAAAAGTATTATCATCACACAGGATATCCAGGAGGATTAAAAAGTACCCCATATAAAAAATTAATTGAAAAGGACTCTTCTGCTGCACTAAAGAAAGCGGTTTACGGAATGCTTCCCAAAAACAAGCTAAGAAAAGAAAGAATAAAAAGGCTTAAAATAGAACAATAATGGCCACTAAAGAAAAAACAAAGAAAAAAATAACAAAAAAAAGCGAAAAGTATTATCAGGCAGTAGGAAGTAGAAAAACATCAACTTGTGTTGTTCGTCTTTTTGAAAGAAAAGAAAACGGGTTTAAGATTAACGAAAAGAATTTAGAAGATTATTTCCCAACTTTCAATTTACAAAAAAAAGTAACCGCACCTCTTGAAGATTTAGATCTTCGGAAAAAGTTTTTTGTTTCTGTAAAAATTAAGGGCGGAGGGGTAAAATCTCAAGCAGAAGCAGTTCGCCATGGAATCGCACGTGCACTGGTTGTTTTTCATGAAGATTTTCGCAAACAGTTAAAATCTGCAGGATATCTTACTCGTGATCCAAGAATGAGGGAAAGGAAAAAACCAGGACTGAAAAGAGCTCGCCGTGCTCCCCAGTGGAGGAAAAGATAAAAAATTAGAGGGATTAATACGCAGAAAAACAAAAAAAACATTACTTCAAGAATTAAAAGATCGGAGGCATCTCTCCGATTTTTATTTATCTCCAAGTTTTGTCATTCTGGTAAGTAAGGAGCAATTTGCTATTTAGAGTGCTCTATACTATAATAACGGAGTAAAAAAAAGAAAAAAGAGACAAAAATTAATGCCTTTTTGCTTAGATTTCTTTATAAATTATGGCGGATAAATTAATTATTGAAGGGAAAAGTAAACTTAAGGGGGTAATTGACGTAAGGGGGTCGAAAAACGCAACGACGCCTCTAATTGCAGCCACTCTTCTTACCTCTGAGCCTTGTGTCTTAAAAAACCTACCTTTGGTTGAAGATGTAAGAAAAATGCTCGAAATTATTAAGAAGATGGGAGCGAAAGTAGAGTTTATTGGGGAAAGAGATGTGAAGATTACGGCAAAGAATATTGATCCGGGAAAGTTAGACTTTAGTCTTATAAACAAAATGAGGTCTTCTATTCTTTTTATCGGACCTCTTCTTGTTCGTTTTCGTTCTTTAAAAATATCTCAGCCTGGTGGTTGTGTTATCGGTGCAAGACCGATAAATACGCACCTTGATGCTTTTGCAAGAATGGGGGTGAATATTGAAAGTTTTGATTTGAAAAAAAACGGTTCGCGAAGTTTCAATATTTATCATTTTAAGGCAGAACAGCAACTGAAGGGAAGAGATATTGTTCTTGATGAGTTCTCGGTAACAGCAACAGAAAATATTTTGATGGCTGCTGTTCTTGCAAAAGGGAAAACAGTAATAAATATTGCTGCTACTGAGCCGCACGTACAAGATTTGGTTATATTTTTAAAAAAAATGGGTGCGGATATTAAAGGAGAGGGAACAAACAGAATAGAAGTAAGGGGTGTTGATTCTCTTTCTGGAGCAGAGCACTTTATCTGTTACGATTATCTGGAAGCAGGAACCTTTATTTTGATGGCTCTTGCGACAAAAGGAGAAGTTTGTGTGAAAAACGTTCCTATAGAAAATTTAAAACTTTTTCTTTCAAAATTAAAAAAAAGTGGAGGAAAAATTATTCTAAGAGAAAACGAAGTACTGGTAAAACCAACAAAAAAAATGGTATTAAGAAAAGTGCAGACGATGCCTTATCCAGGAATTCCTACAGATTTACAATCTCCCATCGGAGTACTTTCTACGCAAACAGAAGGGCTTACTCTTATTCACGACCCTCTTTATGAGGGAAGATTGAAGTACTTAGAAGAATTAAATAAAATGGGCGCAGAGATTGTTGTCTGTGATCCTCATAGAGCGATAATTAACGGACCAACACGATTACACGGGACAAAACTTGACCCATTAGATCTCCGAGCAGGAGCGGCGCTTATTATAGCTGGACTTACTGCTGAAGGAACAACAGTTATAAAAGATATTTCACAGGCAGACAGAGGATATGAAGAGATCGAAAAGCGTCTTTCTAATATAGGGGCAAAAATTAGAAGAATTAAAAATTAAATATATTTTTAAGAAGATAATTTAATCCTGTAAAATATGTTTTCAAGAAAAATAGGAATAGATTTGGGGACTTGTAACTCACTTGTTTTTGCCCCTGGAAAAGAAATTATTTTAAATGAGCCGTCGGTGGTTGCGGTTAGTATTTATGAAAATAAAATTCTTGCCGTGGGCAAGGAGGCGAAAGAGATGACCGGAAGAACTCCCGATGAAATAAAAGTTTATCGTCCGTTAAAAGACGGAGTTATTGCTGAGTACCGAATAACAGAAGCTATGCTTCGTTACTTTATTCAAAAATCTCCTGGCTTGAAGTTTATTAAGCCGGAGTTGATGGTTGGTGTTCCCGCAGGGATCACTTCTACAGAAAAAAGGGCAGTTATTGAGGCGGGAATTTCTGCTGGTGCAAGAGCAGTTTATACGGTAAAAGAACCAATTTTAGCGGCTATTGGAGCGGGTATTCCAATAGCGTCTTGCTCTGGGCACATGGTTGTTGATATTGGTGGAGGAACAACAGAAATAGCAGTTATTTCTCTTGGAGGAGTAGTCGTTGCTCGTTCTATACGTGTTGCAGGAGATAGTATGGATTTTGCTATATCAGCATATATTAAAGAAAAACACAACATTGCTCTCGGGGAAAAAAGTGTAGAAGAATTAAAGATAAACATTGGAACAGCAATAAAAGAAAAAACAGAAAAAATAATGGAAGTAAGGGGAAGAGACCTTATTTCCGGACTTCCAAAAAATATCAAAATATCTTCTAACGAAGCTCAAGAAGCGATAGAAGGAACATTAGAAGAAATTATAAAAGTTGTAAAACAAGTTTTAAGAGAAACACCTCCAGAACTTTCTGCGGACATTATGGATAAAGGAATGGTTCTTACTGGAGGTGGTTCTCTTCTCCAAAATATTGATGTTTTGATCACAGAGAAGACTGGCGTCCCTTCTTTTGTTGCCGAAGAAGCACTTCTTTCTGTTGCTCGAGGAGCAGGAGTTGTTCTTGATAATTTAGATGCCTATAAAAGAAGTATAATGCGTAAATAATTTTTTTTAGATAAAGTTATATGATTATCGGACATAAAGAACAGATAGAAAAAATAAAGACTCTTATTTCTAGAAAGAAACTCCCGCAAGCCCTACTTTTTACTGGCCCGGAGAGTGTAGGAAAAAAGAAGATAGCGTTTTGGCTTCTGAAAACGCTAAATTGTGAAAAGGGAGATCTTTCTCCTTGTGAGAAGTGTTTGTCGTGCAAAGAAATAGAAGAAGGGGTTTCTGCAGATGTGTTTTTTATTTCTCCAGAAAAAAAAGAGATTCAGCTTGGACAGATTGAAGAAGTTATCAGAAAGATATCTTTTAAAAGCACAAGAGGGAGATTTAAGGGAGTGATTATTGATAATGCTCATTTGATGAACCTTCAAGCACAGAATGCACTTTTAAAGACACTTGAAGAACCCCCAGAAAATACAGTGATTGTTTTGGTAACAGAGTATCCAGATGTTATTCTTTCTACTGTTTTATCAAGGGTTTTTAAAATAAATTTTTCGTTTGTTTCTAAAAAAGAGATAGAAAGTATCCTAAATAACAAAAAAGTTGCTGCACTTTCTTTTGGTTGCCCAGGAATTGCAATAAACTATCTTCGTTATCCAGAGAAAAAAAGGGAAATGGAAGAGATAGAAAAAAAAGCACGAAAAATGTTAAAAGAAGATGTTGTTTCGCGATTTGCTCTTATCAAAGAAGCGGTGGAGAAAAAAAACACGGAAACTTTTCTTTTTTGTTGGTTAAAAACAGTAAGAGAAGAAATGTTTCTACAGATTGAAAAAAGAAAAAAAACAGAGAAAGAACGAGATGCTATAAAAAAGATCGAAGAAGCAATTTTTTTAAATCAAAAGACAAATATTAATATACAGCTTATAATGGAAGAAGTTGCAGTGCAGGTGTAATTAAAAGATAACTTATTTTTTAATTAAATATTTATTACTTTAACTAATTTTAAAATATGTCTGAATACAAAAAAATTGTAGAATCCGTGAAACCTGAAATGGAAAAAGCGGTAAGGTATCTTATAGAAGAGCTAAAAAAAATAAGAGCGGATAGAGCAACACCTTCTTTAGTAGAAGACATAGTTGTTGATTGTTTTGATCAACGCTTGCCACTAAAACAACTTGCGGCGATATCTTGCCCGGAGCAAAGGCAGATACTTATACAGCCGTGGGATAAAAGTTATATGAAAGATATTGTTCTTGCTTTGCAAAAATCAGAAGCAGGGTTAAGTCCCACAATTGAAGAAAATTCTATACGGATAGTGCTTCCTTCTCTTACAGAAGAGTATAGAAAAAATCTTTTAAAGATTCTTTCCGATAAAAAAGAAGATGCGCGGGTAAGCCTGAAAAGAGCAAGAGAAGATGTGTGGAAAAAAATACAAGAAAAGTTTCAACAAGGAGAAGTGACAGAAGATGAAAAATATCGGTCAAAAGATGAACTTCAAGAAATCATTGATGAGTATAATAAAAAAGTCGATGAAACGGTAGAAAAAAGAGAAAGAGAAATAAAAAACTAAATTATGCCTCCGATTTTAATTATTATTTTGTCACTTATTGTTCTTATCCTTCTTCATGAACTGGGTCATTTTTGGGTTGCAAAGAAGTGTGATGTAAAAGTTGAGGAGTTTGGCGTTGGGATTCCCCCAAGAATTTTTGGAAAAAAGATCGGTGAAACAATTTATTCGGTAAACCTTATTCCTTTTGGAGGTTTTGTAAGGCTGTACGGAGAGGACAGAAAAGTAAACGATAAAAGAAGTTTTTCTTCTAAACCTATTTATCAGAGAGCGTTAATTGTTTCTGCGGGAGTTGCTGCTTTTTTTGTTATTGCTTTTTTTATTTTTTCTTTACACTCTGCAGTTGGTGTACGTACGGCGATCACAGAAGAGGAGTTTGAAAAAAGTGCTTATCCGGAAGCGGAAATTTTTATTACCGAAACAGTTGCTGACTCTCCAGCAAAAAATGCAGGAATAAATCCAGGAGATGTATTACAAGAAATAGATGGGGAAATTATAGAAAAGCCTACTGATGCTGTAGCAATACTTGAAGAAAAAAAGGGAGAAAAAATAGATATAAAAGTAATGCGTGGGGAAGAAACTCTTTCTTTTTCTTTAACTCCAAGAGAAGATTATACAGAGCGTGAAGGTTCTGTTGGGGTTGCTATGGTGCTGACAACAAAAGAAAAAGTGCCCTGGTTTTATGCGCCGATAGAAGGGCTGGTAATGACAGGAAGAATGACAGTAGGAGTTTTAAAAGGATTTTACACTCTTCTTATTTCTTTCCTTACAGGAAAGGAGCTTCCTCCGGGAATGGAGGTAGGAGGGCCGGTAGCAATTATCGATATTGGAGCAGGTGCTTTTACACGTGGAATTTCTGATTTTCTTCAGTTTTTAGGGACAGTTACTATTTCTCTTGCTATTTTAAACATTCTTCCTATTCCCGCACTTGATGGAGGAAGATTGATGTTTTTAGGAATAGAGAAGATAAAAGGAGAACCTATTTCAGAAAAAACAGAGTACTATTTGAATACTCTCTTTTTCTTTCTTCTTATAGGGTTAATGATTTTTATAACTGTTAAAGATCTTGGATTATGAGACAGTCAATTCTTTTTACAAAAACAAAAAAAGAAGTAGAAAAGAACGAAGTTTCTCAAAATGCGCGTCTTCTTTTAAGAGGAGGATATATAAACAAAGAAATGGCAGGAGTCTATTCTTTTTTACCACTTGGCCTTCGGGTAATAAGAAAGATAGAAAATGTAATTCGCGAAGAGATGAAAAATTCTCTTGGAGCGCAAGAGATCGTTATGCCTGCTCTTCATCCTCTTTCAAATTATAAAAAAACAGGGAGAGAAAAAATAGATGTTCTTTTCCACACAAAGCTTAACAGCGGGGGGGATCTTGTCTTGGGGCAGAGTCACGAAGAGATAGTTGTTCCTCTTTTTAAAAAGTTTGTTTCTTCTTATAAAGATCTTCCTTGTGGTATTTTCCAAATTCAAACAAAGTTTCGCAATGAACTTCGTGCAAAATCAGGTATTTTACGTGGAAGAGAGTTTTTAATGAAAGACCTTTATTCTTTTCATGAAAATGAAAACTCTTTACACGAGTACTATGAGAGAGTAAAGGAGGTGTATTTAAGAATATATAAGCGTCTTGGAATAGGGGAAAAAACATATATTACTCTTGCCTCCGGAGGAACTTTTTCTAAATATTCTCACGAATTTCAAACAATTACTAATTCTGGAGAAGATGATATTTATCTTTGTAAAGACTGTAAAATAGCAATAAATAAAGAGATAATTGAAACAACAAAGAGATGCCCGAAATGTAAAAAAGATATTAGTGACTTAGAAGAAAAAAAAGCGATAGAAGTTGGAAACATTTTTCCTCTTTATACGCGCTTCTCTAAGCCGTTTGGACTTACTTATAAAGACAAAGAAGGAAAAGAAAACCTGGTGGTTATGGGCTGTTACGGAATAGGAATAAGTAGAGTAATGGGAGCAGTGGTAGAAGTTCTTTCTGATGAAAGAGGAATTGTTTGGCCAAAAAATATTGCTCCTTTTTCTGTACACCTTCTTTCGCTAAATGCTGACAAAGAAGCAGAAAAATTATATAATTTGTTTCTTCAAGAAGGAATAGATATTCTTTTTGATGATCGGGAAAAAAGGCCTGGAGAGAAGCTTATTGAAAGTGATCTTTTGGGAATTCCTTTGAGAATTGTTGTTAGTGGAAAAACCTTAGAAAAAGATTCTGTAGAGATAAAAAAAAGGGAAAAAGAAGAAGAAGAGTTTGTGAAAATAAACGAAGTTATAAAATATGTTCAAAAAAATATTTAGTAAACTTTCTTTGGATATTGGGATTGATCTTGGTACGGCAAACTGCTTGGTTTATGTAAGGGGAAAAGGAATTACGATGTCTGAGCCTTCTGTAGTAGCAGTAAATAACAAGACTGGACAGATTTTAGCAATTGGAGAAGAAGCAAGAAAGATGGTAGGAAAAACACCAAGCCATATTGTGGCGACAAGACCACTCGTTTCAGGGGTAGTTTCCGACTTTGATGTGACTGAACAGATGCTTCGCTACTTCATAGAAAAAGCATATGAAGATCGTTTTCCCCTCCATGCTCGGCCAAGAGTTGTTATTGGAATTCCTTGCGGAGTTACTGAAGTAGAAAGAAGAGCAGTAGAAGATGCAGGAAGAAATGCCGGAGCAGGGAAAGTTTATCTTATAGAGGAGCCGATGGCTGCCGCTATTGGGGTTCGTCTCTCTATTCAAGATCCGGGAGGAAACTTTGTTGTGGATATTGGAGGAGGGACCACCGAGGTAGCGGTTATTTCTCTTGGAGGAGTGGTTATTTCGAGGAGTTTGCGCGTTGCGGGAGATAAGCTTAACGAAGATATTATTAATTATGCAGAAAGAGAGTTTAAACTTCTTATTGGAGAAAGAACAGCAGAAGATGTAAAAATAAGAATTGGTTCTGCTTCTCCACTTAAAGAAAAAGAAGAAACAACTATTAAAGGAAGAAATCTTGTCACTGGTCTTCCAGAAGAAGTTACTGTTACTGATGCTGATATAAGAAAAGCAATGGAAAAGTCGGTAAAAGAGATTGTGAAAACAATTAAAGATACTGTTGAAGAAACTCCTCCGGAGCTTCTTGCAGACATTATGTCCGAAGGGATACACCTTTTGGGGGGAGGAAGTCTTTTGCGGGGATTAGATAAACTTATTGAAGAAGAAGTAAAGATAAAAACAAAAGTGGGTGATGACCCCCTTACAGCTGTTGTTCGTGGAGCAGGATATGCTCTGGAACATCTTGATGGCTATGAGGAAGTATTTTTAGAAACAAAAGATATTGAACCTCCAAAATAAATATGATTGAAAAAAAAGAAGTTGAAAAATTAGCACATCTTGCGCGTATTCGATTAAGCAAAAAAGAGTTGTCGGAGGTTCCTAGTCAACTTAAATCTATTTTAGAGTATATTCAAAAACTAAGTGATATAGGTACGGATTCCGTAGAACCACTTTTTCATTTTCCGGAATTGAAAAATGTAGTTCGTGAAGACGAATCAAGAACAGTAGATAGGGAGACGCAAAAAAAGATGATGGAAATGGGAAAAGATAAAAACGACTATCTAAAAGTGGAATCTATACTTTAAATGCTTTCTTTTTAAAGATGAAATAGCTTGTAAGATGAAAACAACAATCAAAGAAACTCAAGAAAAATTAAGAAGCGGGAAAACTTCTCCCAAAAAAGTTGTTTCTTCTTTTCTTTCACGGATAAAAGAAAGAAATAAAGAGATTAATGCTCTTCTTTCTGTTTTTGAAAATGCACAAGAAGAGATGGAGAAAAAAGATAAAAACCTTCCCCTTTACGGCGCGGTCTTTGTCATTAAAGATAATATTTTGATAAAAGGAGAGCGTTGTACTGCAGGATCAAAGATACTTGAACATTATATCGCTCCTTTTGACGCTACTGTCATTGAAAAGATAAAAGAAAAAGGAGGAGTTTTTATTGGGAAAGGAAATTTAGATGAGTTTGCAATGGGCTCTTCTACAGAAAATTCTTCTTTTGGACCGACAAAAAATCCATTGAACACACAAAGGGTTCCTGGAGGTTCTTCCGGTGGCCCAGCCGCGGCAGTTGCTGATAAAATGTGTAATGCGGGAATTGGATCTGATACTGGTGGATCTATTAGACAACCGGCGGCTTTTTGCGGTGTAGTGGGTTTTAAGCCGACATATGGAACTGTTTCTCGAAGTGGAGTAATGAGCATGGCTTCTTCTTTTGACCAAGTAGGGCCTTTTGCAAATAGTGTAGAAGATGCAAAAATTATTTTTGAAGCGATTCAAGGAAAAGATTACCGTGATTCGGTAACGAGTGATCTTTTGCGTAAAAAAGTAAAAAATAAAATAAAAATTGGGATTCCGAAAGAATACTTTGTAAAAGGGATTGAAGAAGATATAAAGAAGAATATAGAAAAAGCGATTGCAAAAATAAAAGGATCAGATTTTGAGATAGAAGAGATAAGTTTGCCGCATACGGAGTATGCCCTACCTGCTTATGAAATTATTATGGCTTCGGAAGTTTCTGCAAATATGGCACGTTACGATGGAATACGTTATGGTTTAGAGTTTGAGCGTCCAAAAGCGAAAACAATAGAAGAAGCATATCTGAAGAATAGAGGAGAAGGTTTTGGAAAAGAAGTTAAAAGAAGAATTATTCTAGGAACTTACTCTCTTTCTGCGGGTTATTATGATGCGTATTATATAAAAGCACAGAAAATAAGATCTCTTATTGCTGAAGATTTTGATAAAGCATTTCGAAAGGTTGATGTAATTCTTACTCCTGTAACCCCGACGCTCCCTTTTAAAATAGGAGAGAAGATAGAAGACCCTCTTTCTATGCACCTTTCTGATATCTTTACAGTAACAGCAAATCTTGCAGGACTTCCCGCGATTTCTCTTCCTTGTGGAGAAAGTAAAGGGCTTCCTGTAGGGGCACAAATTTTAGCGAAAAGATTTCATGAAGACATTTTATTTTTTGCTACAGAAAAATTTGAAAAAATATGGTTGAACAAGTAAAAGAATTAGTAGAAGCTATTTTTTATTATCTAATGAATCCTTCTCTTATGCCCTCTCCTTTTTTTAATGTATGGTGGCTTTTACGCTTTATATTTTTTCTTATTTCCGCTTTTTTTATCGGAATGCTTTTTTTTCTTTTGTCTGTAAATGACTATTTAAAGTACAGATTTAAGGAGACTTATACAGAATTTAAGAAAGCAAAGCCGTATACAGATTTAAAAATTAGAAAAGACTGGAAAGAAGTTATTGGTTCAGCAAAAAGTGAAAATGAGGCAGAAAGAAAGATAGCGGTCATTGAAGCGGATGAAATGATTGACGATATTCTTTTTCAAATGGGTTATGAAGGAGAAAACCTATTAGAGAAGCTGGAGGGATTAAGTAAAGAGATTATTCCAAACATAGAAGAGCTTCGAGACGCTCACCGGGAAAGAAGAGATATTGTTTATGACCCGAGTAAAAAACTTTCACAAGAAGAAGCGGTAAGAGTTGTTTCTGTTTACGAAGAAACGTTTAAAGATTTACAGATTTTTTAAAAATATTGACATTTTCTAATATTATTATAATATACAGTAGTCGTATAAACTTAGCGGGGTAGTGAAATGGTATCATTTAGGGCCCATAACCCTAAGTTCCAGGTTCGAATCCTGGCCCCGCAACAATTTTAGAACACAGATAGATTATAAAAGTTCACGAAAAACGCTATGATGTTTGCGGTTTATCGGATTTATAGGGGTCTTACCGGCAAGGAATAAAGAAAACGAAGAAAGAGAGCCGGTGTAGCTCAGTGGTTAGAGCGGATGCATCATAAGCATTAGGTCGGGGGTTCAAATCCCTCCACCGGCACAGTAAAGTTTAAAAATTTGCAGGCGTAGCTTAGCCCGGCTTAAAGCGCCTCCCTGTCACGGAGGAGACCGTGGGTTCAAATCCCATCGCCTGCGCAAAAAAACCTCATTTACTATATAACCTAACGTGGGTTCGGGAGTTGTTCGACTCTCGTCCGGTTGAATAACCGAGCAAACCCCATCGTCTACGCAGACGTAAAAATCACTTTTATAAAGTGTTTTTTTATGAAAAAAAAGAATATTTTTTTAATTTTTATTCTAAATATTTAGTTCTAAAAAAAAGATAAATATTTTTTTAAAAAACACTTTTTAAGGAAAAATAAGTTTGATTTTTTGTTCTTTTTAAGCTAAAATTAAACTATGACGAGAGATAAAATAGAAGAGATAAAAACAAAATTTTTAGAAGAAATAAAGAAAGAAAAAAGCACAGAAAGGAAGAAAAAGATCTGCAAAAAATATATAGAGGAAGAACTCTCCTCTGTTTTTTGTTCGTTAAAAGAACTTACCTCAGAAAAGAAAGGAGAGATAGGGAAGATGGCAAACGAACTGAAAAAGATTATTTTAGAAGAGATGAAACAGGGAGGAGAAAAGAACAGAAAAGAAAAAGGGAAAATAGATGTTACTTTTCCAGGAGAAAGTCCTCAGATTGGAAGTATTCATCCTCTTACAAAACTTCAAGAAAGATGCGAAAATATTTTTTCTAAAATGGGTTTTACGGTTGTTGAGGGTCCAGAGTTAGAAAACGAATGGTACAATTTTGATGCACTTAATTTTAAAAAAGATCATCCCGTTCGAGAAATGCAAGATACTCTTTTTGTTAAGCAAAAAAATAGGGAAAATCTTTCCGAGAAAGAAAAACTTTTAATGCGAACTCACACATCTTGCGTTCAGGTAAGATATATGGAAGGAAGAAAACCTCCTTTTCGCATAATTGTCCCCGGAAGAGTTTTTCGAAATGAAACAACCGATAGCTCTCATGAAATAAATTTTTATCAACTTGAAGGACTCATGATAGGAGAAAAGATATCCGTTGCTAACTTTAAGTCCGTTATCGGGTATTTTTTCCGCGAACTTTTTCAGAGCGATGTTCAGCTTCGTCTTCGTCCTTCTTTTTTTCCTTTTACAGAACCCTCTTTTGAGGTTGATGTTAGTTGTTCTATTTGTAAAATGAAAGGTTGTTCAACGTGTAGTCATACCGGTTGGATCGAAATAGTAGGAGCGGGAATGGTACATCCAAATGTTTTAGAAAATGCAAAAGTGGATTCTTCCAAGTTTAACGGATTTGCTTTTGGAGTTGGGCTTGATCGTGTAGCAATGATTGAGCACAAAATTAATGATATACGCCTTTTTTATGGTGGAGATTTAAGGTTTTTGAAACAGTTTTAACCTGTTTAAATAAAAAGATATGAAATTTTCTTATAATTTTTTACAATCATTTTTTAAAAAGAAACTTCCTTCTCCAGAAAAACTTGCCGATCTTTTAATGATGCATTTTTTTGAAGTAGAAGATATTGAAAAAAAGGGAAAAGATTTTGTACTTGACATAGATATACTCTCAAGTAGAGCGGGGGATTGTCTTTCTCATATGGGAGTTGCTCGAGAGATAGCAGCGATTACCGGAGAAGATTTTGTAATGCCGGAAACAAAAATAAAAAAATATGGAAAAGATATTAATGAAAAAGCCAGTGTAGAAGTAAGGGGAGGGTGTTTAAGGTATACGCTTTCTGGAGTAGAGGGGGTAAAAGTAAAAAGTTCTCCCTCTTATATTCAGGCAAGATTGAAATCTTGCGGGATAAGACCGATAAATAATGTTGTGGATGTGACAAATTATGTAATGCTTGAAACAGGGCAACCCCTTCATGCATTTGACGCAAAAAAGATAGAAGGAGAAAAAATAATTGTCCGTTATGCAAAGAAAAGAGAAAAGATTGTTACATTAGATGAAAAAAGATACGATTTACGAGATAGTATTTTGGTTATTTCCGATGAACTTTCTCCGATTGGTATTGCGGGAATTAAAGGAGGAATTGTTCCTGAAGTAGATAAAGAAACGGAAACTATTTTTTTAGAAGCGGCAAATTTTGACCCAATAACAGTAAGGAAGGGTTCTCAGTACTTAAAATTAAGAACTGATGCATCTTTGAGATTTGAACACGGGATACCCCTTGAGCTTACGAAGATAGCAATTGATCGTGCAGTTTCTTTAATTTCACAGACTGCTGGAGGACAGGTTTTTAAAAATGTAGTTGACTATTATCCGGAAAAAAGGAAAGAAAAAATTATCCATTTTAACATAGATGACGTAAGAAGTGTTCTTGGAACGGCGATTTCCTACAAAGAGGTAGAAAGAGTTTTGAGAGCACTTAATTTTAAGGTTCAAAGAGAAAAAGATCTATTTTCTGTTACTGCTCCTTATTTTCGTATAGATGTAGAGATAAAAGAAGATATTATTGAAGAAATAGGAAGAATTTATGGATACGAAAATATATCTCCAGAGAATCCAAAAGAAGATATTATTCCCTCCAAAGAAAATAACTTCCACATAGAAACCAATTGTCGTGAGATATGGAAAGGTTTTGGGTTCTCAGAAACGTACAATTATTCTTTCATTAACGAAAAGTATGCAGAGTTTTTTAAGAGAGAAGAATTGATTGAGATGGAAAAACCAGCAAGTTTAGAGTTTAAGTTCTTACGCCCATCTCTTATTCCTGGACTTCTAAAAAATCTTCAAGAGAATGAAAAAAACTATGAAGAGATTGGTTTGTTTGAAACAGGAAAAGTATTTTTAAAAAAAGAAGGGGAGGTAAAAGAAGAAAAAAAGATGGCAGTAATTTCTTCTACGGATAATTTTTATACAATAAAAGGGAAGATAGATTCTTTTTTAAAGAAAATCTTTTTAGAAGATATTTCTTATACTGAATGCGAAAAAAGAACTTTTTTTGAAAATTTCTCTTCTGCAAAAATTATTTTTCAAAACGAATGTATCGGATTTTTAGGAAAACTCTCTCAAAAAGTGAGAAAAGAGATGAAAATTAAAAGCAATCCATTGATTGTAGAATTTGATTTTTCAAAGTTAAAAAAATTTTACAGAGAAAAAGTAGAATACAAACCAATTTTTAAATTTCCTTCTTTAATTAGAGATATTGCTGTTCTTGTCCCAAAAGATGTTTCTTATGAAGATGTTCAAAAGAAAATAAACAAAGAAGGAGGATTGGTACTTAGAAAAATTGAGCTTTTTGATTTTTATGAAGGAAAAGGAATACCTCAAGAAATGAAAAGTTTTGCTTTTCGTTTAACATTTCAGTCAAAAAATAAAACTCTTTCTTCGCAAGAAGCGAATAATTTGCAAGAAAAAGTGATAAAAGCACTAGAGGATGTTTCGGACTGGAAAGTAAGAAGATAAGCGCTATTATTCAAAAAAATGTAAGATAGTTTATTTATTATGTCTAAAAAATCAGAATATAATGCAAAAGATATAAGTGTTTTAAAGGGACTTGACCCTGTTCGGAAGAGACCAGGAATGTATATTGGTTCCACGGACAGTGATGGTTTACATCATCTTATATGGGAGTGTGTAGATAACTTTATTGATGAGTTCATGGGAGGATATGGGAACGAAGGAACAGTGGTGCTTCATGATGATGATAAAGTAGAAGTAAGCGATGATGGAAGAGGGATCCCCGTTGATAAACATGCAGAAACGGGGAGACCAGCGGTAGAAACAGTGATGACAACACTTCATGCAGGAGCAAAGTTTGGAAGTAAGGCGTATCAAGTTTCCGGAGGGCTTCACGGAGTGGGAATATCTGTAGTTTGTGCTCTCTCTGAATGGATGAGGGTAGAAGTTTCTCGTGACGGATATATTTACTATCAGGAGTATGAACGGGGGAGGGTACTTGCCAATTTAAAAAAAGGAGAAAAAACAAAAAAAACAGGAACAAAAATTATTTTTAAACCTGACCGAGAGATATTTAAAAACTCTGTTTTTAATCCGAAAAAGATAATTGACCATCTTCGTCAGCAAGCATATCTTACAAAAGGAATCAGGATCAGTTTTATTGACCGTAGAAAAGAAGTAGAGAAAAAACATGCTTTTTACTTTGAAGGAGGAATATCTTCTTATGTTAAATTTTTAACTCGTGGAATTGAACCAATACATCCAACAGTTTTTTATTGTAATGGAGAAAGAGAGGGAGTGCTTATTGAAGCTGCTTTCCGTTATTCACAGGAGTATGAGGTTTATGAAGAAAGTTTTGCAAATAACATCAACACACGTGAAGGGGGAACACATCTTACCGGTTTCCGTGTAGCTTTGACAAAAACAATTAACAACTATGCAAAAAGAGAAGGGTTTTTGAAAGAAAACGATGATAATTTAAAAGGAGAAGATATAAGGGAAGGACTTACAGGTGTTATCTCTGTAAAAATTAATGAACCGCAGTTTGAAGGACAAACAAAAGCAAAGTTGGGAAATGTAGAGGCAAGATCGGCTACAGAATTACTAATTTCTGAGCATCTTGTTGATTTTTTTGAAAGAAACCCTCAAGAAGCAAGAGCAATTATAGGCAAGTGCATTCTCTCTGCAAAAGCAAGAAAAGCGGCGAGAGCAGTAAGAGAAACCGTTCTTCGCAAAGGTGTCTTAGAAGGGCTTTCACTTCCAGGGAAACTTGCTGATTGTTCAACAAGAAAACCGGAAGAATCAGAGCTTTATATCGTAGAGGGGGAATCAGCGGGAGGAAGTTGTAAAGGAGCAAGAGATAGGCGTTTTCAAGCAATTCTTCCACTGAGAGGAAAAATTCTTAACGTTGAAAGATATCGTTTGAACAAAATCTTGGAATCAAAAGAAGTAAAATCATTAATTATTGCGTTGGGAACAGCAATTGCTGATGATTTTGATATAGAAAAACTTCGCTATCATCGCATAATCATTATGTGTGATGCAGATTCTGATGGAAATCACATCAAAACTCTTCTCCTTACTCTTTTTTTCCGCTACTTTAAGCCAATGATTGAAAAGGGTTATCTTTATGTTGCACGACCTCCTCTCTATAAAATTCAGGCGGGGAAAAGGGTAGAGTATGCTTATACAGAGGAAGATAAAGCAGAGATACTAGAAGATATAAAAAGTGATTCTGTAGATATACAAAGATACAAAGGTTTAGGAGAAATGAATCCCTCTCAGCTTTGGGAAACAACGATGAATCCAGAAAACAGAATACTTCTTCAAGTAACGATAGAAGATGCGAAAGAAGCAGATCGAATTTTTGATGCACTAATGGGGCAAGAGGTTGCGCTGAGGAAAAATTTTATTAAAACACACGCGAAAGAAGTTGGAAACCTTGATATTTAAAAAAAAGAGTAAAATTGACAAAGAGGCCCTTTTCCCATATAATTGCAAGGTAAAATTTTTCTGAAATCCTTTTAAAAGAGCATTTTAAAGAAATATGAACAAAATAAACCGATTTTTAAAAGAAGTTCGACAAGAAGTAAAAAAAGTAACTTGGCCAACAAGAACAGAAACTGTGCGCTATTCTTTGATGGTTGTGGCTGCCTCGTTGCTTGTTGCTGCTTATCTTGGAGGGATTGATTATATAGTTACAACCGTAATGAATAATTTTGTTTTTTAAACTTTAAAAAAATGGGAAGACAAGAAGCAACACAAGAAAAGAGGTGGTATGTTATTCATACTTACTCGGGATACGAAGAAGCAGTAGCAAAAAACTTAAAACAAAGAGTAGAATCTTTTGAAATGGAAGATAAGATTTTTGAAGTAATTGTTCCTAAGGAAAAAAAGATTAAAATTAGAGATGGGAAAAGAAGAGAGGTAGAAGAAAAACTTTATCCGGGATATGTTCTTGTGCAGATGATTGTCACCGATGAGTCGTGGTATGTTGTGCGTAATACTCCCAATGTAAGCGGTTTTGTTGGTGCGGGAGTAACACCCGTTCCTCTTACTCAAGAAGAAGTAGATGTTCTTATGAAAAGGGTAAAACAAGATGTTCCTCAGTTTAAAATAAACGTTGATGAGGGAGATATGGTAAAAATAACAGATGGTCCGTTTAAGGACTTTGATGGAAAAGTTTCTGAAGTTGACAAAGAAAAAGGAAAAGTAAAGGTTCTTGTAAATATGTTTGGGCGAGATACATCAGTAGAGCTTGATTCTTTACAGATTAAAAAGTTGTAGAAAAATAGAAAAATTTGGAAGAGTATTAATTTAAAAAAATATGGCAAAAAACATTAAAGCAGTAGTGAAGTTACAAATCGAGGGAGGGAAAGCAACTCCCGCACCTCCTGTTGGTCCGGCACTTGCTCAACACGGGATTAATATGGGACAGTTTTGTACAGATTTTAATAATAAAACGCAGGATAGGACTGGATCTACAGTACCTGTGGAAATAACTATCTATGAGGGAGGAAGTTATGATTTTAAATTAAAAGAATCTCCTGCCTCTGAACTATTACTAAAAGAGTTGGGGCTAAAAAAAGGTTCTGGAAATCCGAAAAAGAATAAAATAGCAGAAATTACTAAAGAACAGTTAAGAAGAGTTGCAGAAAAAAAGATGCCTGATTTAAATACTAATGATATAGAAGTTGCGGAAAGAATTATTATGGGAACAGCAAAAAATATGGGGATTAGATTAAAAGAGTAAGATGGAAAGAATTTCCGTTGATGATTATTTTTTAAAAATTGCTGCTGTTGTTGCAGAACGTTCAACTTGCAGAAGAAGAAAGGTGGGTGCAGTCGCTGTTCGTGATAAAAGAATACTTGCTACTGGGTATAACGGAGCTCCGGCAAAGATGAAGGACTGTTTGGAGCTGGGTTGCTTAAGAGATGAAAACAATATTCCTTCTGGAAAAATGCACGAGATATGTCGAGCGATCCACGCGGAACAAAATGTAATTATACAGAGTTCTTTACATGGAGTTTCTCTTGAGAATTCTATCGTTTACTGTACGCACACACCGTGCATTTTATGTGCAAAAATGCTCGTAAACGCGAAAATAAAAAGTTTTATTAGTTTTAACCGTTACTCTGAAGATTCTTTTGTTGAACTTTTCAAAAGTGCAGGGATTTCTTTTAAGGTATTAGAAAAACCAGAATCGAAAATAAACTTTTTGGAGTAAAGCGATGTAAGAGTTAAAAAACAAAAAGAAAATAATATTTTTTTATAAAGTTAGCTTAAGAACTGATTAAGATTTTTTAAGAAAAGAGAAATGAAGAAAAAGATAATTGGACTTGTCGGCGAAACAGGATCTGGAAAAGATACATTTTGCCGAATCGCAAAAGAAAACTTTTCTCATACAGCATCTTTACGTTTTTCGGAGACCCTGAGTAATATACTGGGTCTTTTTTTTAAAAATATAAAAAAAGAAGATCAGCAGTGGTTGGCAAGTACACTCCGGGAACATTTTGGAGAAGATATTCTTTTAAGAGCGTTGGAAAGAAAATTGGACGTAGAAGAAGATGCAGAGATAGTTATTGTTAACGGTATAAGAGTAAAAGAAGAGTTTGATTTTATAAAAAGAAGAGGAGGAAAAATTATTTATATCACGGCAAGCGCAAAAAAAAGATGGAAAAGAGTAAAAAACAGAAAAGAAAAAGAAGATGACAGTGTCTCTTTTGCAAAATTTTTAGAGATGGATTCTCAAAAATCAGAAATACAGATAAAAAAATTAGGGAGGATCTCTGATGTTATAATAAAAAATGAAGGAACAAGAGAAGAAGTAGAAAAAAGAATAATAGATTTAATAAAAAAAATATAATGCAAAAAAGAGGAAAGTTTATTGTTTTTGAAGGACTTGATGGTTCTGGGCAATCTACACAAGCGGAGATACTTGTAAAGTTTTTGAAAAGAAGAAAAATAAAAACACACCTCACAAAAGAACCAACAAACAACCTTATAGGAGGGCTTATTAGAGGACAGCTCCAGGGTGACTGGGAAAGCACTCCCGAGTGTTTACAACTTCTTTTTTCTGCTGATAGAGCACATCACATAAAAAAAGAAGTATCACCTTACCTTAAAAAAGGAATAAATGTTGTGTGTGATCGTTATCTTTTTTCTACAATTGCCTTTGGTTCTTTAGAGATACCTGATTGGAATTGGTTGAAGGAAATAAACAAGAGGTTTCTTCTTCCAGATGTTGTTTATTATTTAAAAGTTTCTCCTCGAAAGTGCATTAAGCGTATTACAGAAAGTAGATTTAGTTTTGAGCTTTTTGAGAAAGAGAAAAAGTTAAAGATAATTGAAGAAAGTTATATGCGACTAGCAAAAGAATACGATGTTTTCCAGATAATTAAAGGGGAAAGAAGTATTAAAGAAGTAGCAGAAGAAATTAAAAAGAAAACTTTAAAAATTTTATAAAAATGGAAAAATATCTCCAAATTTTAGAAAAAGTTTATAAAGAAGGGGATGAACGAAAAGACAGAACGGGGGTTGGAACGAGGGCTTATTTTGGTATACAAACACGTTATAATATGAGAGATGGTTTCCCGGCAGTGACAACAAAAAAACTTTTTTTCCACTCTGTGAAAGCAGAACTTTTGTGGTTTATCAAAGGAAGTCGAGACATTAAAGAACTTCACGGTATGGGGTGTCATATATGGGATGATAACGTAAATGCTGAGTACTGGAAAGAAAAACAAGAGTTTGAGGGTGATGCAGGAAGAATTTACGGAGTACAGTGGAGGGACTGGAAAAAGCCGGAAGGAGGTTTTGTTGACCAGTTAAAGAAAACAATTAAAGGAATAAAAGAAAACCCTTACGGAAGAAGACATATAGTGACTGCATGGAATCCTGGAGAAATAGAAAAAATGGCCCTTCCTCCGTGTCATATTTTTTATCAGTTTTTTGTCTCCAAAGGAAAACTTTCTTTACAGATGTACCAGAGAAGTTGTGATATGTTTTTAGGAGTTCCCTTTAATATTGCCTCTTACTCACTTCTTTTGCATATGGTAGCGCAGGTTACAGAAATGGAACCGGGAGAGTTTATTCACACACTGGGAGATGCACATATTTATAAAAATCACTTTAAACAGGTAAAAGAACAGCTTCAAAGAAAACCTTACTCTTTGCCTTCTTTAGGGCTAAACAGAGAGATAAAAGATATAGAAGATTTTAAGATGGAAGATATAGAGCTTGAAAATTATCACCACCATCCACCGATAAAAGCAAAAATGGCTGTATGATATCTATAATCGCTGCTGTTGATAAAAATTGGCTTATTGGACAGGGAGAGATCTTGCCGTGGTATTTTTCCGAAGATCTGCAATTTTTTAAAGAGAAGACAATGGGAAAATATGTTGTTTTTGGAGAAAAAACTTACCGTTCTCTTCCTAAAAAATTTTCTGGAAGAAAGATTATTGTTCTTTCTCATGAAAAAGAAAATTTTCCCAAAAATGTCTTTGTTGCTGGATCAGTAGAGGAGGTTTTTTCAAAAACAGAAGGGGAGGTTTTTATTGCCGGTGGGAGGTCTGTTTACAAGCAGTTTATCGGAAGATCAGAGAGGATGTATCTTACGCGTATTAAAAAAAATTTTAAGGGAGATGTTTACTTTCCAAAATTTAATAAAAAAGAGTGGCGGATAAAAAACGAAAAAAAGGGCAAAAATCCATTACTTTTTTTCCAAACATGGGAAAAAGCCCGTTGAAAGGAAGGGTTATTTATGTTACTATAAGTTGTTAATTTATTAGTTTTAACTTAAGAAAAATAAATAATTTTTAATTTTTCTTCTAAAAAATGAGTATTACAAAAAAAATTGATCATACAAACATTAATAAAGATGCAACAAAAGAAGATATTAAAAAACTTTGTGATGAAGCAAAAGAGTATGGCTTTCACGGAGTTTGTGTTAATCCTGAGTGGGTAGATTTTTGTGCAGAGGAACTTCAAGGAAGCGAGGTAAAGGTTGTTGTTCTTATTGATCCTCCAATGGGCCTTTCTTCGCATGAAGAAAGAATTAGTATCTGCGAAAAAGCAAAAAAGGGGGGAGCAAACGAATTAGATATTGTGATGAACATTATTGATTTGAAATATGAATATTACGAAAAAATACTTGACGACCTTCGTCCAATATGTGCTCTACTTGACACAAAAGTTATTATTGGTTCAGGATATTTAACAGATAAGGAGATAAGAAAAGCATCGGAGCTTGTAAAAAAAGCAGGGGCTATTTGTGTAAAAACAGCAACGGAAAAAGATCCTTTAGAAGAAAGAGAAGTAGAAGAAAAAGCATACCATTTGCGACTTATGCGTGAGTCTGCCCCAGGGCTTCTTGTAAAAGCTTCTGGAAATATTAGAAATTATACGCAAGCAAAGTACATGGAAGAGGCGGGTGCCGATATTATTGGGACAAGCTCAGGAGTAAAAATAGCAGAAGAGGAAAAAAATATTGCTAACTTGTAATTCTATGTATAAACCGGTTATTGGATTAGAGATTCATGCACAACTGAAGACAAAATCAAAAATGTTTTGTTCTTGTGTGAATAATCCGGAAGTACGAGAACCAAATATTTATGTTTGTCCCGTTTGCCTGGGCCACCCTGGAACACTTCCTGTGATTAACAAAGAGGCTGTAAAAAAAGTTCTTCAAACAGGAATGGCTCTTGGATGTGAGCTTCGGGACGTTTCTCGGTTTGACAGGAAAAATTACTTCTACCCTGATCTTCCAAAAGGATATCAGATATCTCAAGATAGAAGACCTCTTTGTTTTAATGGATTTTTAGAGATTGGAGGAAGAAAGATACGTATTAATAGAATTCACTTAGAAGAAGACACTGGGAGATTAATTCATGATGAGAAGAAGGGATACTCTTTGGTTGATTTTAATCGTGCAGGAGTTCCTCTAATGGAACTTGTTACAGAACCAGATATCCGTTCCGCAGAAGAGGCACGCGGGTTTGCGGAAGAGCTAAGGATTATACTCCGTTATCTTGGAGTTTCTGACGCAAACATGGATCAAGGACAGATGAGAGTAGAAGTAAATATTTCTATGTCTCATATGGAAGGAAGAAAGGGGACGCGTGTTGAAATAAAAAACTTAAACTCTTTTCGTGCTGTTTACTATGCCGCGGAATATGAGATTAAAAGACAGGGAAAAATTTTAGAAAAAGGACAGAGAGTTGTTCAAGAAACAAGGGGGTGGGATGATAAAAAAGAGGAAACCTTTAGTCAAAGAGAAAAAGAAAATGTACAAGATTACCGTTATTTGCCGGAACCGGATCTTCCGCCCCTTTATCTTAACGAAAAACCATTTGAAAAAGAAAAGATAAAATTTACCGTTGAGCTTCCTCAAAAAAAAAGAGAGCGTTTTAAAAAAGATTACGGATTAAAAGAAGAAAAAGAGATAAATTTCTTTGTTAACAACAAGGATGTTGCTGATTATTTTGAAGAAAGTGTTTTAAAATCATTTGAAAAGATAAAAAAAGAAGAGTGGCGAGATGAACTTTCTACGAGTGAGAAAAAGGATGTAGTGGATACTGTTAAAAACTATCTTCTTTCTGATCTTTTAGGGATGCTTGGCAGAAGAACCATAAAAGAGTGTCTTGTTTCTTCAGAAAGTTATGCAGATTTTGTTTTTCTTCTTTTTAAAAAAGAAATTTCCAGTAAAATAGCAAAAACTGTTCTAAGAAAAATGTTTGAAAACGGTGAAGACCCGAAAAAAATTATTAAAGAAGAAGATCTTTCACAGGTAAGTGATAAAGGGGAGCTGGAAAGAGCCACTTTAGATGTTATTGAAAAGAATCGAGATGCAGTAAATGACTATAAAAGTGGGAAGAAGGGGGCTCTTCAGTTTTTGATTGGGCAAGTAATGGCGAAAACAAAAGGGAGAGCAAACCCTAAGGAGCTAAATAAGATATTTAAAGAAAAGCTTCGCTAAAATTGAAAATTCTAAATTAAGTGTTGAGGAAATTTTTTACAAGAAGCTCTGCTTCCTTTTTTGTTTTTATCCACTTTATTCTTTTATCGTGTTTCCACCAAACAAGTTGTTTCTTGCTAAATTTTTTTATATCAAAAAAAAGTTTCTTTTTCATATCTTCATAATTGATTTTTTTTTGGAGATAAAGCGCTACCCATTTGTACTCTAACCCGAAACTTTCAAGACGTTTCCAAGAAATACCAGAAGTTTTTAATTTTTTTACTTCTTTAACCATCCCTTCTTCAAGTCTTTTTTTTAATCTTTGTTCTATTCTTTTGTTTAGTATTTCACGGTCTTTTTTTATTCCCAAAAAAAGAGGATAAAAACGAGGTTTTTTCTTTATTTTCGGGATAGTTTTTTTTGTTTTTTCTATAATTTCAACTGCTCTTACAAGTCTTCTTCGATTATTTTTATCAATGTTTTTTGCTCTTTGTGGGTCTTTCTTTTTTATTATTGCAAAAAGATCATCTTTTGTTTTTTTCTCTAATTTCTTTCGAAAACTCCAGTCAGGTGAAATATCTGGGAAAAAAGATCCTTCTGTGAGTATTTTTATGTAAAAAGCAGTTCCTCCGCAAACAATAGGAATCTTCCCCCTTTTTATTATTTTTTTTATTGCTTTCTCTGCCTCTTTTTTATAGCGAAAAGCAGTAAATCTTCTTTTTGGACTAGCAACATTAAGAAGATAATGAGGAACCCCTTTCTTTTCTTTTTTTGTTATCTTTCCTGTACCGATATCCATTCCACGATAAACCTGTCTTGAATCTGCAGATACAACTTCCCCAAAAAATTTCAAAGCAAGAGAGACGGCAAGATTACTTTTTCCGGAAGCCGTAGGTCCAAGAAGAACAATTATTTTCGGTTTATTTTTCCCTTTAATCCCCATGGAGAGTATCCGTGTATTTTTAATTTTACAAAATTACCAAGTGTTTTTTTTGATCCGCGGAAAATTACATTTTTATACCCTTCCGTTTTTCCAAGAATCATACCTTTCTTTCTACTTTCTTTTAAAACAAAAACTTTTAATTCTTTTCCTAAAAATTTTTTATTTTTTTTATAGTTGCTTTCTTTTAAAAGTTCTTCAAGTATTTTTTCTCTTCTTCTTTTCTCATCGGGAGAAACAGTTTCTTTCATTTTAAAGGCCGCTGTTTGCACACGAGGCGAGTAACGAGCAATATACATCATATCAAAACGTACTTTATTGAAAATGTCTACAGTATTCCGAAAATTTTTTTCTGTTTCTCCAGGGAAGCCAACAATAATATCTGTAGAAATAGAAATTTTTGGAACAGCGTCTCTTACGTCTTCTATAATTTTTAAATATTTTTCTCTTGTATAAGGGCGATTCATCCTCGCTAAAATCTCATTATCTCCGGATTGGAGAGGAAGGTGAAGGTAGTTAGTAATTTTTTTACATTTCTTTATTGTGTTTATAAGATCGTTTGAAAAATCTTTTGGATGTGAAGTAGCAAATCTAATCCAAAAATCTCCGCGAATTTTATTTACTTCTTGGAGTAGTTTAGGAAAGCTTATCTCCCCCCTATAAGAGTTAACATTTTGACCCAAAAGCCACACTTCCTTAAATCCACTTTTTACTGCACCTTCAACTTCTTGCAAAATATCTTTTGCTGGACGAGAAAATTCTCTTCCTTTTGTATATGGAACAACGCAGTAAGAACAGAAGTTGTTGCATCCGGACATAATAGAAATAAGTGCAAAAACATTTTTTCTTTTTGGGGTAATTTCGTAAAAAGTTTTTCTTTTTTTATCTTCTTTAAGGAAGGGGAGATTCCAAGAAAAAATCTTTTCCAAAGTAAAAACATAATCAACAAGAGAAGATAGTTTTTTCTTATCTTTCTCAAGGAGGCATCCAGTGAGTACGATAATTGGTTTCTTGTTTCTTTTTTTTAAATTTTTTATCTTTCCATATAATCTATCTATTGCAGATTGTCTGATACTGCAAGCGTTAAGAAAAATAATATCAGCTTTATTTTCTAAAGATTCTTTTAGTCCATTTTTTTCTAAAAAACCAGCAATTCTTTCACTATCGTTCCTGTTCATCTGGCAACCGTAAGTAATGATGTGATAATTCATAACTCTAAATAAAAAAAGCAATAATTTTAAGCAAAACTAATTGAGAAATGTTTTCTAATATATTCCTTCCTTTTTTTCTTTAAGATAATTTCGCCACTCGTCTAAAATTTCTAAGAAAAACTTGAAGGGCATATCAAGAAGGGCACCAAAGAGGATAGAAACAAGATTATATTTTTCCCAGCGGAGCGTAAGCCATTTCCCAAATTGTATTACAGGGAGGGCAAAAAGGTCAATAAGAATACTAAAGAAACTTTCTTTTATCTCTATCATATAAAGTTCTTTTGATCTTTCTCTTATTTTTACTCCGGCAAACGCAATAAGAGAAAGAAAGACAATAAAAACAAAATACGAAAGAAGAGGAAAGTTGATTAAACTCAAGAGCCAAATAATTATCCCCACAGATGCACAAAAACTAATTCCATAAAAAGAACTAACAATAAAATAAAGAAATTTTCTTTTTTTCCGCGGTTTTTTTATAAGATATTTATTTTCCTCTTCTTCTCCTTTTTTATAGATTATTTTCATTGTTTCTAAAACAACTCTTTTTTTATTTTTTTCCGGAGGAGGGGATACAGAGAGGACAAGAAGTGCCATAAGCAATGTAGGAACAAGAACATCAATTAGAACAACAAAGGGAGTAAATTCTCCGATGTTAATATATCGAGAAAAAGGAATTTCAATTACAAGAAGAGCAGCGATATTAGTTATAAATATTGATATTGTCGCGTAAGCTGCTGCCCGAAGAAGACGACCTCGCATCTTTTTTGTTCTTTCGCCATAAGCTTCTAATATTTCTTTTTCTGTATTTTCAGGGCTAGAAAAAATTTCTTTTGCCTTGTTCTCTGTTTTTTTGCATAGAATATCTCCAATCAAAAGGTAGGGAGTGTTATAAACCTTACAAAATCTATAAAACTTTTTTAAAAGAGAGTTTTTTATTAGATGTTCAATTTCTTTTTTTTCCTTTGTAATTTTACAAGGAAGCTCTTTTAGCTCTTCTTGAGATATCTCTTTCCAGTTTTTATATTTGAGCTTTAAAATGTGATAAGTAATAATCGGAGAATCAAGGTTGAAAAGCGCTTGCTGGATTGCGATATAAAGAAGTAAGGTTTTTTCTTCTTCATTAATCTCTTTTTCAACTTTGATATTTTTCTTCAAAGAGTGAAAAGCATAAAAAAGAAGAGCTCTTTCTTTGTTTGATTTAGAAAGGGTTTCTTCTATTTCACAAGCGGCGATCGAAAAAAGCCAACTTTCAAAAGATATTTTAGAGCCGTTTTTTTTGGGGAAATGCTTGATAACATAAAGATACTTGTCTAATATATTTTGTACCTCTTTTACTTTTGTTTCTGGTATTGTCTTATTCTTAAAATGCCCGGAACGAATAAGGTCAACAATAAGCGGTCTTGCGGGGATAGAGGAAATATCCTTTTGGAGAGCGGTTTTAGAAAACATCTTTCTTCGTAAAATTCTTTCGATTGCATTTCTTTTTAAGAGATGTTCTCCCCTCCAATCAATTACACTTCTTATTTTTTCATAAAAGCTGGCGACACGAATTGTAATTTCGTCTACCTCAATAGTTGGGATTTTTGTATTTTCTGAAAATCCTTTTTTGGGTCGGTTAAAATCCTTGATGAGTTTTTGTGTAAGAGGAGATGTTTCTGGCATAAAACCTGTGAATAAATAAAAGTACTATTTTTTTTCTTCAAATTTTTCAATCTTTGTTTCTTTTTTTATCCTTTCTAAAAATTTACTGAAATTAACTGGTCCTTCATTTTTTCCTCGGTACCTAACGCTTACTGTTTCTTTTTTCATTTCTTTTTCTCCAACAATTAAAACATAAGGTATTTTTTGGAGCTCACTATTTCTTACTGTTTTAGAGAGAGTTTCTTCTGTTCCTTGAAAAACAACTCTTAATCCTTCTTCTTTTATTTTTGCCGTTACTTCTTTTCCGTAATTTTCTGCTTTTTCTGAAACAGGGACAACCCATATTTGTTCAGGAGAGAGCCAAAGAGGAAATTCACCTTCTGTGTGTTCAATATAAACTCCAAGAAATCTTTCAATAGAGCCCAAGAGAGCTCGGTGAATCATAAAAGGGATTTTTTCTTTTCCCTTTTCATCGATATAGGTCATTTGAAAACGAAAGGGGAGATTAAAATCAACTTGAATTGTAGAGAGTTGCCATCTTCTTCCAACAGCATCCATCGCGTCAATATCAATTTTTGGTGCATAAAAAGCAGCACCTCCCTCATCAAGTTCATAATTTGGAGCAAAAGAGAGGAGGGCTTCCTTTAAAGAATTTTCTGCTTCTTTCCAAGATTTATCAGTTCCAAAATATTTTTCTTTTTCTTGTTGATTGCGAACAGAAAGTTTAAAAAATAGATCTTTCATTCCGAGCGTAGAATATATATAGCGTGTTATTTTTAGAGCTTTTATAATTTCATCTTTTAGTTGTTTTTTTGTACATACAATATGTGCGTCATCTTGGGTAAATCCACGTGGCCTTGTGAGCCCGTGGAGTTCACCCGATTTTTCATAACGGTAAACAGTACCCATCTCTGCCCAACGCAAAGGAAACTCTTTGTAACTTCTTATTTTCGAATTGTACATTTTTACATGGAAAGGACAGTTCATTGGTTTTAAGCGGTAGTTTTTTTCGTCAACAGAGAGGGGGCCGTACATATCATCTTTATAAAATTTAAGATGTCCAGAGCGTTTCCACAAATCTTCTCTTGCGATATGAGGAGTAGATACTATCTGGTAACCGTTTTGAAGGTATGTTTCCATTGCAAAATTAATAAGAAGATACCTAATCATTCCACCTTTGGGGAGATAAAGAGGAAGGCCTTGCCCAACTTCATCGTCAAACATAAAGAGTTCTAGCCTTTTTCCTATTTTGCGGTGGTCTCTTTTTTCTGCTTCTTTTTGTTTCTCAATATAATTTTCAAGCTCTTTTTTATTTTTAAAAGCGATCCCATAAACCCTTTTAAGCATAGGGTTTTTTGCAGATCCCTTAAAGTAAGCTCCTGCCGTTCTTTGAAGTAAAAAACTTTCTGGATCAATATTTTTTGTATTTTTCACATGTGGTCCACTGCAAAGATCAACGAACCCCCCACTTTTATAAAGAGAAACTTTTTTTTCTTTAATGTCTTTTAGAATCTCTAACTTGTATGGTTCTTCTACAAAAATTTTTCTTGCATCTTCTTTACTTACGATTTTGTTTTCAAAAGAGATATTTTTTTTTAAAATCTCTCGCATTTTTTTTTCAATGCGGAGAAGATCTTCTTCTTTGATATCTACATTACCAAAATCATAATAAAAGCCGTTTTCAATTGCCGGACCTGTCCCTATTAAGGCATCTGGGTATATTTCTTTTACTGCCATGGCAAGGATATGTGCCAAAGAGTGTCTTTTTTCTTTCATATTTTTTTCTTTTATAATAATTTCCTTATTTTAACATCAAGATGTATTTTATAAAAGTTTTTTCTATTGTTTGTCAATAATTATAATTTTTGGAGTTACTTTATCTCTTCTCCTTTTTCGCAAATTATTTTTGGAACTTCGTCACGGTGGCTTATTTTTCCAGAAACAAAAAGAGCTTTTCCTTCTTCAAAAAGAGTCCCATTCTTCTTCAAAGCGCGTGGAAAGACGATTAATTCTATATTATCAGTAAGATCTTCTATGCGGACAAAATACATTGGTTCTCCGGATTTTGTAATAATTTTCTTTACATTAGAAACAATTGCTCCTACTCTTACGCGAGTATCAGACATTTGCCTCTTTGCTTCTTTGATACTAATTCCGCCATTTTTTATTTTTTCTTTTAAATAATCTAATGGATGACCAGTAATAAAAAGACCTAAAAGCTTTTTTTCCCATTCTAACTTTTCTCTCTCACTTAACGGTTTTGCTTTTTCCATTTTTATTTCTGTTTCTACCTTTCCTGTATCAAAAAGACCTGCTTGTCCGTTGTTTTTATTTTTTCTTTTTTCCCGACTATACTCAAGAAGGCGATTAAGATTATAAAGAAGTTCTCCTCTTTCTTTAAACTTGTCAAATGTTCCCGAGAGAATAAGGCTTTCCATTGACTTTTTATTTAAACTTTGAGATTCAATACGTGTAAGAAAATCATTTAATGATTTAAAGGAACCATTTTTTTTTCTTTCTTTAACGATCTCTTCAACGATTTTTATTCCTACATTTTTAATTGCAGAAAGCCCGAAACGAATCTGTGGTTTTTCGGGGACAACACTAAATCCCATAAAGCTTTCATTTATATCTGGAGGAAGAACCTCAATCTTCATTTTTTTGCAGTCGTTGATAAGAAAGCCAATTCTTTCAGTATCATTTTGGTCGGCAGTAAGAAGGGCAGACATAAATTCTTTTGGATAATGAGTCTTAAGGTATGCTGTTTGGTAAGCAACCTGTGCATAGGCAGCTGCATGACTTTTGTTAAAAGAGTATTGAGCAAAGGGCTCGATCCAACTCCAGAGTTGTTCGCCTATTTTTTTATCTATTCCATTTTTTATAATACCGTTTATAAATTTTTCTTTTTGTCCCTTAAGAAGTTTTTCTATTTTTTTCCCGATAGCTTTTCTTAAAACATCTGCTTCTTCTAATGTAAATCCGGCAAGCTCTACGGCAATTCTCATTACTTGTTCTTGATAAACACAAACTCCATAAGTCGGCTTCAGGATTGGCTCTAATCGTGGATGGAGATAGGTTATTTCCTTTTTTCCGTGTTTTCGTTCAATATAATCAGGAATAAACTTCATCGGACCAGGTCGGTAAAGAGAAACCATAGCAATAACCTCTTCTATATCTGTTGGTTTTAATTGTTTTAAATATCTCTGCATCCCACCTGACTCTAATTGAAAAATACCTACCGTTCTTCCCTCTTGAAGAAGACGAAAAGCATCTTTGTCATCCAAAGGAATTTCTTCTATATTTATATTTTCTTTTTTTACGACGTATATTCTTTTTAACGTATCTTCAATAACCGTTAAGTTTTTTAATCCTAAAAGATCCATTTTTAAGAGACCGAGATCCTCTATATAATTCATTGCGTACTGTGTAACCACTGTTCCTTCATTTTGTGTGGGATGTTGCAAGGGGACAATGTTATTAAGAGGTTTATCAGAGATAACTACTCCGCAAGCGTGCGTTGACGCATGTCTTACCACTCCCTCTAACTTTTTTGCGTGATCAATAAGCTTTCGCGCGTCTTCATCTGTATCATAAATTTGTCGAAACTCACTTACGTCTTCTTGCGTCTCTTTTAAATTGGAACCAAAAGGAATCATTTTTGCTATCTTGTCGCAAAAAGAGTAGGAGTATCCCAAAACTCTTCCTACATCTCGGATCGCTGCCCTTGCAGCCATTGTTCCGAAAGTAATAATTTGAGCAACTTTTTCTTGACCATATTTTTGGGCGATATAATGAATCACCTCATCTCTTCTTCTATCGGCGAAGTCAAGATCGATATCTGGAAGAGAAACTTTTGCTCTTCCTGGATTTAAGAATCTTTCAAAAATAAGTTCGTAATGTAGTGGATCAATATTTGTTATTCCTAACAGATAGGCAATAATTGATCCGCCTGCACTTCCCCTTCCAGGACCGACAACAATTTTATTTTTTTTTGCCCATTTTACAAAATCTTGAACAATTAAAAAGTAAGAAGAAAGCCCCGCCCCTGCAACGACTTCCATCTCTTTTCTTAATCTTTCAAGTGCCTCTTTTTCTTTATTTTTTTTGTAACGTTTTTTTATTCCATCTTTACAGAGTTTTTTAAGTTCTTTATCAGGAGTGTTTTCGCTTTCAAGTGGAAAGTGGGGGAGTATTGTTTTCCCAAGCTCTATCTCTAAATTACAGAGATTTTTTATTTTTTGAGTATTTTCTACTGCTTCTGGAGTATCTTGAAAAATTTTCTCCATCTCTTCTGGTGAGCGGAGAGAAAAATCGTCTTCACGCATTGTAAGACGCTCGGGGTCATTAATATCTGATCCTGTTCCGATAGACATTAGAATATCTTGTGTCTCGGCATCTTCTGATCTTAGGTAGTGAGAGTCGCAGGTAGCAACCAAAGGAATCCCTGTTTCTTTTGCTATCTTTATTAGTTTTTCGTTAACTATTCCCTGTTTTTTTATATTTGGATGGTGTTGAATCTCAAGATAAAAGCTATCCTTTCCGAAAAGATTTTGATAATAAAGGGCAAGATCTTTTGCTTCTTTTTCTTTTTTAGAAAGAAGGAGTTGAGGTATTTTTCCCTGTATACAGGCAGTAAGTGCAATGAGTCCTTTTGCATGTTTTTTCAAAGTATCTTCATCTATTCGTGGTTTGTAGTAAAATCCTTCAAGGTGAGCTTTTGTAATGAGCTTTACAAGATTAGAGTATCCTTCTTTATTTTTTGCAAGAAGAAGAAGATGATATGACTTGTTATCTATATTTGGCCTTTTCTCCTCCATCTTTCCGGTGGCCATGTAAAGTTCTGCTCCGATAATTGGCTTTACTCCCTTTTCTTTTGCTTTTTTATAAAACTCGATTGCTCCATAAAGAACGCCGTGATCGGTAAGAGCAACGGAATCCATTTTTTTTTCTTTAACATAGTCAAGCAACTGATCTATTTTTGGTAAACCGTCGAGTAAACTGTATTCCGAGTGAACGTGCAGATGAGTGAAGGGCATTTAATTAAATAGATTTTAATAATAAAACTTTGCTTTAAAGAAAGGAAAACTGTTATAATTCTATAATATTCTATAAGATATGAGAAAAAAAACAAATAGAAGATTTCTTATTGGGTTAGATGAAGTGGGAAGAGGTCCCTTGGCGGGTCCGGTTGTTGCCGTAGCAGTAAAAATAAAAAAAGAAAGAAGTTTTTTTTGGAAATTAGGGATAAAAGATTCAAAAAAACTTACAGCGAAGAAAAGAGAATATTTTTATAAGATTTTTATGAAACATCCTTTTCTTGAGTGGGGGATGGGAGTAGTTTCTGAAAAAAGAATTGATAAAATAAACATACTGCAAGCAACAAAACGTGCGATGGAAAAAGCTCTTCAAAAAATTGATTGTAAAAACTCACTTTTCTTAATTGATGGAAATTTTAAAATAAATTTTTGTGGAGAGCAGATATCTCTACCAAAAGCCGATGAAAAAATTTTAGAGTGTAGTATTGCCTCTATTATTGCAAAAGTAAAAAGAGATAAGATGATGGAGAATCTTCACAAAAAATATCCTTTGTACGGATTTTCTTTTCACAAGGGTTATGGGACAGAAAAACACCGAAAGGCAATAAAGAAATACGGAGTATCTCCTGTTCACAGAAAATCTTTTAAGCTCCTCTAAAAGGGTTGATTAAAAATTGTTTTTTTGGTATGATTTAACTCGTCTTAGCACTTTTTTAGAGATTTTAAGACCAAAAGAGGTTCAATATATTACAAAATAAAAAAATGGCTGTACCAAAACAAAGAAAAACAAAATCAAGAAGAAATCAGAGAAGAATGCATCTTCATCTTCAAACTCCCACTCTTGTTGATTGTCCACAGTGTAAAGGAAAAAAATTGATGCACGCAGTGTGTAAAACATGTGGGTATTATAAAGGAAGAGAAGTGATAGATGTTTTGAAAGAAAAGAAAGCGGAAAAAAAGAAAGGTGTTGAAAAAAAAGAAAGTGAAACACCAAAGAAACCGTTAACGATGGGATCGTTATCTAAAAAAAAGGAAAAATAATTTTTGCACATTATGTCTTCTCGGCACATGGCACGTTCAATTGTACTTCAATCTCTTTATGAATGGGATTTTTCAAAAGGGGATGACGAAGACTGCAAAAAGATTGCACGGAAAAATGTTGCAGAGTTTACGGAAAAGTTTAAAGATCCAGATTTTGTTTATAGCTTAATAGAAGGAGTTGTTGCAAATAAAGAAGAGATAGACAAAATTATTAGTGCTGCTGCCCCAGAGTGGCCGCTTGAAAAGATAACGATAATTGATAGAAATGTTTTAAGAATAGGGCTTTACGAACTTATTTTTGGTGATAGAAAAGAAGTCCCCCCAAAAGTTGCTATTAACGAAGCGATTGAGCTTGCTAAGCAGTTTGGAGGTAGCAGTTCTGGACGATTTGTAAATGGAGTGCTAGGAACGGTTTATAAAGAAATAGAAGAAGAAAGTGAAAAAAAGTAAAAGGGTTTGAAAATTTAATTAACCTGATATGAAAGAAAAATTTAATGATTTGGAAAAAAAGATAGGAGTGGAGTTTGAGGAGAAGAATCTGTTGATTCAAGCCTTCTGCCACCGCTCTTATTTAAATGAAAATCCTGATTTTGATCTTGGGCAAAACGAGCGTCTTGAATTTCTTGGAGATGCTGTTTTAGAACTTGTTGTTACTAGTTACTTGTATTTTAACTATCCTGAGAAAACAGAAGGGGAGCTTACAACGTGGAGGGCGGCACTTGTAAATACAAAAGAAATAGGAACTGTCGCCGAAGAACTTAATTTTTATGATTACCTTCTTCTTTCGAAGGGAGAAGCAAGAGAAAAAGGAAAAGCCCGTTTGTGTATTTTGGCAGATACGTTTGAGGCGTTCATAGGAGCAGTTTATCTAGATAAAGGGTATAAGGTTGCTGAGGAGTTTATTAAAAAAAATCTTATAACTCGATTACCAGAGATAATTAAGCTTGAGCTTTACCGAGATTCGAAATCAGAGTTGCAAGAAAAAACACAAGAAGATGTAGGAGTGACACCTTCTTATAATGTTTTAAAAGAAGCTGGACCCGATCATCAAAAACACTTTCTCGTAGGAGTGTTTTTAGACGAAACACTTATTGGGAAGGGGAGTGGGTGGTCAAAAAAAGAGGCAGAAGAAAAGGCCGCAAAAGAAGCATTAGTTAAAAAAAGTTGGTTAAAAATAAAAAAAAGTCATGCTAAAAATTAGATTTTTTAGAAGAGGAAGAAAAGGACAACCTTTTTATAAAATAGTTGTTACCGATAAAAACAATCCTCCCGCAAGTGGAAGATTTGTTGAAGATATCGGGTTTTATAACCCAAGAACAAAAGAGTTTGAGATTAAGAAAGAAAGAGTTTTATACTGGACAGAAAAAGGAGCGTGTCCAACGGGTGTAGTCAAAAATATTCTTATAAAAAAAGGAGTTCTTCGTGGAAAAAAAGAAGATGTAGTTTCTTTTTCTAAAAAAAGAAAAGAAAAAGCTGCTACCAAAGAAGAAAAATTTTCTACAGAAGAAAAAAAAGAAGAATCTACACCGGAAAAAGAAAAAGAGTCTTCCGGAAAAGAAGCAAAAAGTAAAGAAGATTTAGTAGAAAAAAAAGAAAAAGCGGAAAAAGAAACCTCAGAGAAAAAAAAGGAAGAAGAGTTACCGGGAGAAAAAGAAAAGAATAATGAAGGAGAAGGAAAAAATAACAAAGAAGAGGAAGAAAAGAAAAAAGACGAAGATGAAAAAGAAAAGAAAGAAGACAAAGATAAAGAAGAATAATTTTGACTTTTCTTTGTAAAAAATATAAAATACAGAAAGTAGCTTTCTGTAATAAAAGGATAATTTTTTATAGAAAGTGAAAAAAACAGAAAAGGTCGATATATTTTTGTACGATTAAAAAACAAAACATGACTAAAGAAGCTTCTGATAAGGAATTCTTAGAGTTTATCGTAAAAAACTTGGTAGATCATCCTGATGTGGTAGAGGTTGAAAGGAAAGTAGATGAGATGGGAGTGCTTCTTGCGTTGAAAGTTCATCCTGACGATATGGGACAAATTATCGGAAAGGAAGGTTCAACGGCAAGGGCAATTAGAAATCTTGTTCGAATAATCGGACTCAAGCGAAAAGCAAGAGTTAATTTAAAGATTATTGAGCCAAGTGGGGGAAGCTACCAAGGGAAAAACAACTCTTCCGAAAACAAGAAAGAAGGATTGGAAGATATTAAGCTCTAAAGCTTTCACAAATTTGTTAAACGGTGCTATTATGTTTTAATAGCACCGTTTTTTAGTTGTTTTATTAAATATGCGTTTTGACATTATCACCATCTTTCCTTCTATTTTTGAATCTTATCTAAAAGAAAGCTTGATAAAAAAAGCTCGGGAAAAAGGTATTTTTGAAGTTTATATCCATGATTTAAGAAAATGGGCAGAGGATGTACATCAAACAGTAGATGATAAGCCCTTTGGCGGGGGGAATGGGATGGTGATGAAACCGGATCCGATATATAAAGCGGTTAAGGAGATAAAAAGAAAAGGAAGTAGCAAAAAAAAGGTTATTCTTTTCACGCCTCGCGGAAAAAAATTTACACAAAGGAAAGCGACAAATCTTTCAGGATATAGACAGATTATTATGATCTGCGGAAGATATGAAGGGGTTGACGAAAGAGTGGCAAAATATATTGCTGATGAAGAAATGTCTATCGGGAACTATGTTCTTATGGGTGGAGAGGTTCCTGCTATGGTTGTTTTAGAATCTGTTTCCCGACTTTTTCCAGGTGTTGTAGGAAGAAAAGATTTTTTAGGAAAAAGAAAAGTTAAAGATGGTTTTTTAGAGTATCCTCGATACACAAGACCGGAGCATTTAAAGATAGAAGAAAAAGACAGAAAGGTTCCTGCCGTTTTACTTTCGGGAAATCATAAAAAAATAGAAGAGTGGAGGAAAAAAAGAGGAAAAATTATTAAATAGTTTGTATATTTGGCTTTTTATTATCGCTTTAATAAAAGTTTGTAATAAAAATATTTTAAAGTTATGGAGAAAAAGAAGTGGCATGCTCTTGAAAAAGAAGATGTTTTTAGAATTCTTTCTTCTGGGGAAGATGGAATTTCTCAAAAAAAAGCGGAAGATAGATTAGAAGATTTTGGTCTAAACAAGATAGAAGAAAAAAAAGGGATAAGTCCTCTTGTTATTTTTTTGAAACAGTTTCAGAACGGACTAGTGTATGTCCTTATTTTTGCTGCTGTTATTTCCGCACTTTTTCATAAAATGATAGATGTTTATGTTATTTTAACAGTTCTTCTACTCAATGCTGTTCTTGGATTTTTCCAAGAATATCGTGCGGAGAAGGCAATCCAGGCATTAAAAAAAATGATTGTTCCTATTGCTCGTGTTTATCGAGAAGGACGGTTAACAGAACTTCCTGCGGAGCATGTTGTTCCTGGAGATGTCGTTTTTTTAGAAGAAGGAACTCGCATTCCTGCGGATATGCGTCTTTTTTATATAAAAAATTTTCGAACAAACGAATCCTCACTTACTGGGGAATCTCTTCCAGTAGAAAAATACACGAAAAAACTGGAAGAAGATACAGACATGGGAGATATGAAGAATATGGCGTGGATGGGAACTTTTGTTGTTGGTGGAAAAGCAAAAGGGGTAGTGACATCTACGGGAAGCAAAACAGCTTTTGGAGTTATTGCGAAAGATATTGGTAATATAAAAAGGAGGGGAGGCCATTTCGAAGAAAAGATAAGCATGTTAGCAAAACAGATGGCTTTTTTTGCTTTTGGAGGAGCGGGCATTATTTTTTTTCTTTCTATTTTTGTTCGAAAAATAAAATTTAGTGAAATAATTTCTCTTTCTGAAAATTTTCAGGAAACACTCCTTTTTTCTATTGCTTCTCTTGTTTCTGGTATTCCGGAAGGGCTTCCTGCTATTTTGTCTGTAGTTTTGGCAATTGGAGCGACAAGAATGGCAAAAAGAAATGCAATTATACGAAAGCTTTCTGCTACTGAGGCGTTGGGGATTGCCAATCATATAGTAACTGATAAAACAGGAACTCTCACTCAAAATACAATGAATGTAAGAAAAATTGTTCTTGCCAATGGCACGGAAATAGAAGTTACTGGAGAGGGGTGGGTTCCCGAAGGAAAATTTATTAAAAATGAAGAAGAGATAAATCCATTAGAAACAGCGGATCTAAAAAAACTTTTGCATATCGCCGGTGTTTGCAATGAAGCAGATATTACGAAAAAAGAAGGAGAAAAAAAATATGATGTAGTTGGTGACCCCACGGAAGCATCGCTCGTTGTTCTTGCACAAAAAGCGGGGCTTAAAAAAGAAATAATTCATGAAAAAGAAAAAAAGGTAGATGATATGCCCTTTAGTTCAAAATTTAAGTATCGGGCATCTTTATCTGTTCTTTTAGGAGAAAAAGAAGAAAAACAGGTTTATGTAGTTGGTGCCCCAGAAGAGGTAGTAGAAAAAGCATCTTTTGTGCAAGACGGAGAAAAGATAAGAGAAATCAGCAAAGAAGAAAAAGAAAAAATATTAAAAAAAGTTGATCGATTAACGGGAAACGCAATGAGAACCATTGGTATTGCTTTTTGTAAAATAGAAAAAAACACAGAAGATCTTACGCGTGAAGATGTTGATAATTTAACTTTTGTTGGAGTAGTGGGAATGATCGATCCACCAAGACCAGGAGTAAAAAAAGCTATTTTGAAAGCAAGAGGGGCGGGGATAAGAGTGGTAATGACAACAGGCGATCATAAAGGAACAGCAGTTGCTATTGCCAAAGAGGTAGGACTTTTAGAAGAAGGAGAAGAAAAAGCTTTTACGCAAAAGGAACTTTTTGCGATGAATAAAAAAGAATTCGAGGAAGCTGTTTTAAAAGTAGATGTTTTTGCACGCCTTACACCAAGAATGAAGCTTAGAATTGCAAAAACCCTTCAAGAAAAATATGGGGCGGTAGTTGCAATGACTGGAGATGGAATAAACGATGCTCCTGCCGTAAAACAAGCGGACATTGGTATCGCGATGGGTGTTGCGGGAACGGATGTTACTAAAGAAGCAGGAGATATAATTCTTGCTGACGATAATTTTGCTTCTATTGTAAACGCGATAGAAGAAGGGAGGATTGTCTTTACAAATACAAGACAGACAAGTTCTTTTCTCGTTACCACGAACTTTGCAGAAGATGCAACTCTTATTACTGCCATCCTGCTTCACTTTCCTCTTCCTCTCCTCCCAACACAGATTTTGTGGCTTAACCTTATCACAGACAGTGTAGCGGGATTTCCCCTTGCAGTGGAGCCTGGACATGGAGAGGTCTTAAAGCAATCTCCGAGGAACAAAAAAGAAAATATTCTTACTTTAGAAATTATTCCTTTTTTCATTCTTATGGCAGTAGTTATGACATTAGCAAGTGTTTTTGTTTTCAATATGATTTATCAAGGTGGAGAAGGAGATTTGGGGAGGGCAAGAGCGGGGGTTTTTACAGTAATGGCATTTACTCAGCTTTTTAATGCTGTGAATATGCGCTCTTTACGTAACTCAGTGTTTCGTATAGGACTTTTTTCTAACAAATATATGATACTTGCTTTTTTGGGAGCAACGGTGTTGCAAATTATTGCCATAGAAAATTCTTTTTTCCGGGAGGTTCTTGGCTTTGGAGAGCTTAAACTTGAAGAGATGTTGCTTTTTATTGTTCTCTCTTCCTCTGTTCTTTTCTTGGGAGAGGTGTATAAACTTACTTATAATTTTTTCTCAAAAAAAAGATATTCTTTGAAATTATAATTTTTTTAAAAAGTAATCTTCTAAATTTTCTATTTTTACTCTTTCTTGCTTCATTGTATCTCTTTCTCTTACAGTTACAGAATTGTCGTCTAAAGTTTGAAAATCTACAGTGATACAATACGGAGTTCCTATTTCGTCTTGACGACGGTATCTTTTTCCTATGCTGCCGGTTGTATCAAATTCACACATCCATTTTTTTCTTATCTCTTCATGTATTTTTTGTCCCACATTTACCAGTTCTTTTTTCTTTCGAAGAAGTGGGAAAATAGCAATTTTTATAGGAGACAACTTTTTGTGGAGTTTTAAAACAACACGTTTTTCTCCCCCTACATTCTCTTCAGTATAAGCACTGTCAATAAACATCAAAAAGAGTCGATTTAATCCAGCAGAAGTTTCCATAATGTGAGGGATGAACTTTTCGCCTGTTTTTTCATCGGTATAAGTAAAATCTACTCCAGAATATTTTCCGTGTTGAGAGAGATCCCAATCACCCCTGGCATGGACTCCTTCAATCTCTTTAAACCCTTGGAGAGAAGAAAATTCAAACTCTATATCATAAGCCATAGAAGCATAGTGAGAGAGAACTTCATGCTTGTGCCATCTTAATCTATTTTTAGGAATTCCGTAATTTAAATACCATTTAAAACGAATATCTTTCCACATTTCATAATTTTTCTTCATCTCTTTTGGATGTAAAAAGTATTGCATCTCCATCTGTTCAAATTCTCGAGTTCTAAAAATAAACTGTCTGGCGACAATTTCATTGCGAAATGCTTTTCCAATTTGCGCAATTCCAAAAGGGAGTTTCGGATGAACAGTGTCAAGCATATTTTTATACTCAAGGTAAATCCCTCCGCAAGTTTCTGGTCTTAAATAAACAACATTTTCTTCGGAAAGCTCATCCGTGGGTGATCCGAGGTTTGACTTTATCATTAAAGAAAACTGTTTTGCGGGAGTGATCTCAGTAGAACCACAGTTTACACATTTTATCTTTTTTTTCTTTTTTAATTTTTCAAGCTCTTTATTAATAAAATCAAGAGGGGCCTTGTCTGCCTTTATTCCAAAGCTTTCCAAAATATGATCGGCTCTCATTCTTTGATGGCATTTTTGACAATCTACCCGAGGATCATCAAATCCTTCAACGTGTCCGGAAGCAACCCACGTTTCAGGGTGCATAAAAATAGCACTATCTAAGCCGTAAACATCTTCTCTAAGCTGAACCATATGTTTCCACCACGCGTCACGAATATTGTTTTTTAAAAGTGTTCCGTAATGCCCGTAATCGTAAATTGCGGCAAGACCACCATAGATTTCCGAAGAGGGGAACGCAAAACCTCTTCTTTTACAAAAAGAAGCCATTTTCTCTAAAGAATTGTTTTTGTTATTCATATTTTTTAGCGCTTAGTTAATAAAAAAACTCGTTTAAACAACCAAAAAGATTGGTTGCTAGAACGAGTTTTCCCGCGGTTCCATCTAGCTTGCCTTGCGTTTTGCAAGACCACCTCAATTAATTTAGCTTTACTTAAGTTGTGTTGTGAGGGGGTTCCAATCTCCCCCAAGCTAAATATTAAGAACATTATATAACAAAACTTATTACTTTCAACCCCCATAGCTTCAAGGGAACATGATTGCGTGTTAAAAAACAAATTTTGAATGAGAAAAAATTTAAAGTGATTAAGTTATGGTCCCCAGCTTTATTTAGATTTACAGAAAAATTATTGAATTTAAGCATGAAATTGAATAATTTTCTTTGACAAGAAGCATTTCTTGTATTATAATAGAGATACCTAAAAAAGGTATTGTTCTTTTTTAAAATTGTAAAGATATTTCCATATCTCAAAACAGAAAGGAAGTGATGATAGTGAAAAGACTTTTAATTGGGCACGGAAGAAAAATCGGAGTAATTGTTCTCAATCTTTTGTTTGGCCATTTTCTTTTTTACCATTTTGTGGGATTTATTAACAAACACACAAAAAAAGTAAAAAACATTTTCATGCTATACCCGGCCAACAGCAAATATAGTAGAGCATATGTTTATCCGTGGTATGAAAGACAGATGAAGTGGAGACCACGATTAGTGGGTATTTTGTGGCAAAATAAAAAAATAGGCTTTATTTTCGGTATCTCTGCTACTGAAAAAGATTTTCTAAAAAAAGAGAATATAGAAAATCTCAAGGACATTGAAAGAAAACTGGAAAAGATCAAGAAAGCAATAAATGCAGAACAAAAAACTTTTGCCGGTATCCTTCCAGGGATATTATTTTCTAAAAAGATTATAGCCAAATCTCCAGAGAGAGAAGTCACTGCAAAAGCAGTTCTACTTGCTGTAGAAAAAGTAAAAAAAATTGAGAATATGGAAAATGTTCCTCTTATTATTTTAGGTGGAAATGGTTTTATTGGATCTGCAGTGAAGAAAGAAATAAAAAATTCTTTTTCTTTTGACATTGAAGATAAGGATCGTTTTCATAAATTTGTGAAAAACAAAAAAGGGGAACCGGCGATTGTTCTTAATCTTACTAAAAAGGGTGTGCTCAAAGAGTATATTCCTTATCTTTGGGAAGGGATTGTAGTATTAAATGAAGTTTATCCCGAACCAAAAGAAAGTGAATTAAGAAAAATGGCAGGGAAAAATATTCCTTGCTACCACATAGTGGGTTCAAAAGGAGGCGCTTGGCCATCATTCCCTAAGGGATACAGAGGAGGGATCCCTTGTTGTTCGTCTTTTTGGCCAGAAGACGGAAATTACAATGTTGTAGTAAGAAAATTGTAACAAAAAGAGGATGGTTCTAGTAACTTTCCTCTTTATTTTTTTATTAAAAAAGCATACAATTCTAGAATCCGACAAAAAAATAAATTATAGATGAATTTGATTTTTGACTATATATCTATTCTTTTGCTTTTTACTGTTTTTTTAAACAGTGTAATGCTTTTTTTGATAGGTAGCAGGGCAAAAGGAAACATTAACAATACCTCTTACGGAGTGGTTGTTTTTTTTGTTATCTTGTGGACGGTTTGTATGATCGTTTACAGAGGAGCTACAGAAGACTCTGTTTTGTTTTGGTCTAGAATTCTTTATATTAGCGCAACAATGATCTCTAGTTCTTTTCTCTTGTTTACTTATATATTTCCTTTTGGCATTTTCAAATTAGACAAGATAAAGACCGCATTAATATTTGCTCCAAATATAATACTAATATTTTTAATTCTTTTTAGTAATGAAATAATAGAGAGTGTAACAGTTAATTACTCGGAAGAAAATACAATAATATTTGGATCTCTCTATTTAGCCTATATTTGTTATATTTTAATTTATTTTTTTCTTGGTTTCTGGAATTTATTTAATTCCTATAGAAAATCATCAGGTCTTTACAGAGCACAACTTAGATACGTCTTTATTGGATTTTTTATATCGGCTAATATCGCTTTTATAACGAATCTGTTGATGCCATGGATGGAAAATACAAGTCTCAATTGGGCGGGGCAAGTCTCTACAATGCTTTGGGTTGGCTTTACTACATACGCTATCTTAAGATATCGTCTCATGGACATTCGGCTCGCCTTAGGGAGGGGGATTATTTATTTTGCTTCTTTTCTTTTGGTGATCCTTGTTGGAACTTCTTCATTTATTGTAGTTGAAAATCTTTTTCCTGAGCTTTCTCAAAAAATAGCTGTTTCTTTCTCTGTTGCGATTGGAGTAGCTCTTTTCAAGGAAGTTTTTGATTTTTTCCAAAGAATTGGAGCACGATATTTTTACTATACTTTTTATAATTATGAGAAAGTATTATCAAAACTAGGAAAGAATTTAACGCGATTTTTAGACATTGACAGACTTGCATCTATAATTACACATACATTATCAAAGACAATGAAGCTTGATAGGGTGGTGATTTTGATTAGAGACGAAAAGAGAAAAAAATATGTTATTCAGAAAAATGTCGGATTTAAGGAAGAGAACGGAATATCTTTGGTGAAGGATAATTTTTTGACCAATTACTTAGAAAAGAAGCAAGGAATACTTATTTATGAAGAGCTTTCTCTTTTGTTGAGAGATTCTCAAGATGAAGAAGAAAGAAAGAAAATTAAAAAATTGCAAGAAAATATGCACCACATTGAAGCAGAGCTTTGTCTGCCCCTTTTCGCAGAAGACAAAATGTTCGGTATGATTGTTTTGGGAAGTAAAATTTCAGGAGATCCTTATTTTGAACAAGATATAAATCTTCTAGGTGGACTTACAAGTCAGGCTTCTGTTGCTTTTAAAAATGCCATGCTATATTCTGAAGTTCAAGATTTGTCCGAAAATTTAGAAAAAAAAGTAGATGAACAAGTAAAGGAACTTAAAAAGGCATATGAAAAGCTACAAAGAATAGATAAGACAAAGACAGAGTTTATGTCTATTGTTTCTCATCAACTGAGAACTCCTCTTAGCATTATTAAGGGTCATCTATCTATGATAAAAGAAGGGGTTTATGATGACGATCCAGAGAAAAGAGATAGTGTCTTAGAAAATGTTTATGAAGCAAACGAAAGACTTATTGCTTTAGTAAACGACGTTTTAAATGTTTCTCGTATTCAAGCGGGAAGGGTAGAGATAAATAAAGAAGAAGCAGATATTGAAGATATTGTAAGAAAAACAGCCGAAAGAATGAGGCCTTCTTCTGATGAAAAAAAGATAGATCTTGTATTCCATGAGCCCGAGACAGAAACCCCTAAGGTGCAAATTGATATTTCAAAAACAGAAAATGTTCTTCTGAATTTAATTGATAATGCCATTAAATATACAAACGAAGGTTCGGTAGAAGTGTTTTTGGAAAAAGAAGAAAGTGCGATAGTTGTAAAAATAGAAGATAGTGGAGAGGGGATGAGCGAAGAAGAATTGAAAAAATTATTTGAAACTTTTTCAAGAGGAGATGCAGGTAAAAAGAATTGGATCCAAGGAACCGGGCTCGGCCTTTATATTGCAAGGCAGTTCATAGAAATGCAAGGAGGTAAGGTTTGGGCTCAGTCAAAAGGGAAAGGTAAGGGGTCACAATTTTTTGTAAAAATACCCGCTTAAATTATTTGAATTTTAAGGAAAAAAGGTTATACTGTAGAAACTTAAAAGAATACCACACCCCCTAAGAGAAACAGTTAGAGGGGTATTTTTGATGTATGGAATTTAAACTTAAGTCAAAATACAAACCTGCTGGGGATCAGCCAAGGGCTATAGATTCTTTAGTTGATGGACTAAAGAGAGGTTTTGATAAACAAACACTTCTAGGAATAACCGGCTCAGGAAAAACTTATTCAATCGCAAAAACAATAGAGAGCGTTCAAAAACCTACTCTTGTAATAAGTCACAACAAAACACTTACCGCGCAACTTTGTAACGAGTTTCGTCATTATTT